>JBANFR010000134.1:0-9994 GCA_037975925.1 Verrucomicrobiota bacterium | reverse complement strand
GGCCAAGGACGTGATTGAGCGTGCGGTGGTTTTTGGTGAAAGGCCGGAGCAGAAAACGCTCAGCTTTCTTCCTCCCTTCGCCGCTGGGACTTTTTCAGCCGAGTCCAGTTGGTACGCGAGACAGAAGCCCCAGCCGCAGCCCTTCCAGACGCTCAACCGTCGACCTCATGGGCTGAATAGCCCGAGCGCTTACACGCCGGTGGAAGGGATGAAGAAGGGTGTGCCTTTGGATGGCTGGTATTCCATCCGGGTGCGGGCGGAGGCGAAGTTTCGCCATGCGGATTTGGGTGCGAGGAGACCTGGACACACGCCATTTCTTTTCGATCCAGCCCAGCCGTTACGGATGGCGATGCGGATGGGATCGCTGGCCCGTATCGATGCGTTGAATGCCGATGCCGTGCAGTTTGCGCTGACTGGTGGTCCTGGCGACTTTGGCGTGGATGGAAGCGATGGCGGCACGGTCGCCGTGTGGGATGTGCCAGACGACGTGCCCTCGTGGCTCGAATGCCGTGTATGGCTTCAGAAGGGTGAGTTCCCAAAGTTCTTCTTTCCGAATGGTCCGACCCACAGCGATCACGCACTGCTGAGTTACATTCTCGAGAATCAGTACACGCTGCTCGACAAGCAGCAGCTTGCCGAGTTCGAGAGAGCAAACTTGGGCGACCTCTGGAGCCACATCCTATTTTTCGAGACTCCACGGATTCGGATCCATCAGGTGGAGGTGAGCGGTCCGATTCATGAACAGTGGCCGCCTGTGAGTCACCGGGCGGTCTTTGGCGACGCACCCTACACCTCGGAGGCGGCGGGGGAGGTGCTCCGGAATTTTGCCGAACGCGCGTGGCGGCGGACGGTGAGCGCAAGGGAGGTGGAGCCGATTTTGAAACTGGTGCGTCAGGCGGAAAGCAACGCCGTCGCGGAGGGGGCCCGCCCCGAAGAGGCGGCGCAGTCGGCGATAAAGGACGGGCTGCAGTCGGTGCTGACTGCGCCGGAATTTCTCTACCGGGAGGAGCGAAATCTGCAACTTGATGGTCACGAGATCGCGAGTCGGCTTTCCTATTTTCTCTGGTCGTCGCTTCCCGACGAAGCTCTGCGCCGGCGCGCTGCTAGCGGCGAACTGGCGCGCGCAGAGGTCCGGCGAAAGGAGGCGGAGCGTCTGCTGGCGGATGCGAAGTCGGACACCTTTATCGCCGAGTTTCTCGATGGGTGGCTGCGCATGCACAAGCTCGGGACGATGGCCCCGGTTTTTCCGGTGTATTTTGAGGAAAAACTCGAAGCGGCGATGCGCATGGAGACGCGGCTGTTTTTCAAACGGCTGCTTCATTCCAACGGCCCGATCGCTGACTTCCTGGATTCTGACTACACCTTTGTGAACCGCTCCCTCGCAAAGCACTACGGCATCGACTGGAAGACTGTGGAGCCGAACGTGGGGCAGCCTGTTCACGGGCTCAGTGCTCGGGATTTCAAGAACTCCACGGCGGGTTCCGCGAGTTCGATGGACTTTGCTTTGGTGAAACTTACGGACCGGCGGCGGGGCGGTCTTCTGGGGCAGGGCAGCGTGTTGACTCTCACGGCAAATGGCGTTGATACGTCGCCCGTGATTCGCGGGGCTTGGTTGGTGAAAAACCTTCTCGGAATGACCCCCTTGCCCCCACCTCCGAATGTGCCCGTGGTGGAGCCCGACATTCGCGGGGCCACGACGGTGCGGGAACGTCTGGAAAAGCATCGCAGCAGCACCTCGTGTATTGGCTGTCATCAGTTGATGGATCCTCCGGGGTTTGCGCTGGAAACTTTTGATGCAATCGGCGGCTGGCGTTCGGATTACAAGGCCGCTCAGAAATCGCTGCCGATTGATCCGAGTGGCGAGTTTGGCGGGGCCTCATTCAAAGACATCGTCGGCTTCAAGGAGTTGCTCCTCACACGCCAGCCCCAGTTTGCCCGGAATCTGGTGGAAAAACTCCTCACCCATGCCCTGGGGCGCGAACTCACGGTCGCCGACAGGCCGACGGTTCGGGGGATCGTGGAAAAGGCGGCAAAGGGCGGCTACCGCCTGCGGGACCTCGTGCTCTTGTGCTGCGAGAGCGAGGCGCTGGTTCGGAAGTCAGTGTCGCCTTGTGAATCTCCAAACTCGATTGGATATGCACCCGTTTTTCATCCGACCCGTCCTGCCTGCCCTGGGCGCAGTGCTTGTGGTCCTCCTGTCTGCCTCCGCCTTTGCACAGAAAGGGAGGCAGTCGGTGCGGTCGGTCCCGAGTTCGCGAAAAGCCGACGATCTTGCCTGGTCAGACGCCTATGACGTGACGTGGAGTACTCAGAGCGCCAACGCCTCCGAGTCGATGCCCTGCGGCGGTGGTGGCGTAGGGCTCAACGTGTGGGTCGAAAAGGGGGACCTCCTCCTCTACGCCCAGCGCAGCGATTGCTTTGATGAGAACAAGCAGCTCCGCCGCAAGATGCGCTCCGTGGCGCCGCGTGTCAGGCGGTGGCCCGTGAGAAGCAGTGGGAGTTCGTCGGCTTGGTTGGCGTGGTGTCTGACGAGGCGCTACTCCGGGACGGGCTCCATCCAGATGCGTTCGGCCACTCCAAGATCGCGAAAGTTGTCATCGGAAAAATCCTTCGATGGGCTCGGCAGAGCCGCAGCGGGCAGGATGGACATTCTTCGCTTCCGGGTGTGGCCAATCTCCGGGTCAACGCTTCGGTCACTTCAGCCTCATCGTTTATTCCCCATGAACCACTTTTATCGTCTTCGCTGCGCGGCACAGGCCCTTCTTGCCGGTGGGCTCCTCCCTTTCGCGGGATTTGCACAGGCCCCCGGCAATCTTACTGCGCTCACCGTCGAGCAGGCCCGCGAAATCGCAGCAGGCAAGCCGAGGAGCGTGACCGAACTGTATGGGACCTTTGTGTGCTTTGACGCGCTAACAACGCTCACGCCCGATGTGGCCGAGGTGCTTGTAAAAATCGATAAACCGCTGTCCTTCAATGGCCTGATTGAACTGTCCGCCGAGACCGCTGCGATTCTTGCCGCTCATCCGCCAGCGGCCAAATCTGGCGCAATGGCGGCAAAGACGGGCCGTGCCGATCTCCGGCTTAACGGCATCAAACATCTCAGCGCACCTGCCGCCGAAGCCCTCGCTGCGCACCGGGGCAAAGTGCTACTGCACTCGCTCGAGAAGCTCGATTCCCTGGCGCTTGCGCAGAAGATGTCGTGCGAGCCGGGCGAGTTGCGTTTGGGCCTCAAGGAACTGAGCCCCGCCATCGCTGCCGAACTCGCCCAAAATCGTGGGGAGGAGGTTTACCGGAACCAATCCGGAGGTGGCCGCCGGGATGGAGCGCCTTCGATTCTCCGCCTCGACAATCTGGAGTCACTCACCCCTGAGGCGGCCGAGGCCCTTGCCTCGCACGAGGGCGTTCTGGTGTTGAACGGTCTCACCACTCTGGATCCGTCTGTGGCCGCGTCGCTGGCCAAGCGCGTGGGCAATCGGAAGCTTGGCCACAAAGGCACTCTGGCGCTGAACGGCGTGACGGCTCTGAGCCCCGTGGCCGCCGCCGCGCTTGCGACTTTCCCCGGCGAATTGGTTTTGAAAGGGGTTACGGAAATGTCCGCCGAAACTGCGGCGGCACTGGCCAAGCATGAGGGTCGTCTCCACCTCACTGGCCTCACGACGATGAGCCCGGCGACACGCGCCGCGCTGCAATCGCATCCCGATGTCCTTTTGCCGCGCTGAGGGAATTCAGAGGGCGCCAATCCGTAGGTCCTCGGGAGGGCCAGTGGGCGGGGGCATCCTGCTGTGTGGTTTGTCGAGGCGTGCATCGGCGATTGCGAGGGCCTCGAGCGATCCATCAAACTGAAGCGGTGGCGGCCATGAGCCGGTGGGGCGTGATTTGCGCTGGCGCGGGTGTTTGGTTGGAAGAGCGGGCCGTTTGGAGGGGAGGCGACGGGTTTGAAATTCAGTTTCGCGGCGCTACAACCCATGTGGCGTTGGGTTGGTGTGGTACTTGGCATCAGCGCCATCGGGACAGTTTTGAGGGCCTCACCGTTGGCGCGGACGAGAGCGCTGGGCCCTCCGAAGGCGGGGAAGCTGCAAGGTCGCACCCACAAAAAATAGGGGGTAATTCATAACAGCCTGATTGCATTTGATTTATGTATGTGGTGTCGCATGACGATGCGACTTGCGGAGGGATGGGTTGAAGCCACCTGGCCACTTGGCGAGGGACAGAGCGCCGCGGGTTGTGATAGGGACCCGGCCCTCCATTCGCGCATCGGGAGACGAGTGTCTCTGGATTACCGAAGCGGATTTTGGTGAATGACGAACTTGTAAGAAATTTGAGATGAATCGGAACGACTCTTCAAGAAGCCCACTGTTTTGGGGTGTGGTGACGCTGCTGGTTTTGTGTTTGGGCGGGGTCTGGGTGGGGTGGATGCGCTCGAAGGATCCCCAGCTTGCCGCGGCGCCGAAGCAAGAAGAAAGCCGTCTTGCGCATGCCCAACCGGAAGAGGCACCGGCCCCTTCCGCTCCTTCGGCCCCTGTGGCGGGCGCGGGTTCTGTGGCGAGCGAGCCAGCTTCGGTGCCGTCCCAGGCCAAGCCGCAGAAAGCGGCAGACCACGATCACGAGCATCACGGGGAGCATGGCGACTTCGATAAACGGGAGACTCGCAGTTGGGAAATTTCGGCTTCTCAGAAAGCCGCATTGGAGGCGCTCCAGTCGCGGATTCCCGGTGTGAATGTGCAATTCGATGCGCTCAGTGGAGCCGCCAACCACGTGATGGCACCAGGACGCTTTTTGACGGGTCCGTCGGCAGCGGGGGAGGATCCGTATGCGACGCTGAGGCGTTTTGTGGAAGAGAACGCGGCGCTTTTTGGTCACGACGCGGAGGCTCTGGGTCGCGCGGTTCGCGTGACGAGGGAGGACGTTTCGGCGCACAACGGGATGCGCAGTGTGGTGTGGCAGCAGGAGGTGGATGGGGTGCCTGTATACAACACGATTTTGCGCGCGAGCCTGACCAAAACCGGAGAGCTGGTGACGGTGGGCAGCCATTTTGTGAGTGAAGCGGAAAAGGCTACGCAGCTGGCCCCGGAGGAGCGTGCGGCATTGGTCCAGCAACCGCCGGTGGACTTGGGAAAAGCGGTCGCGCTGGCGGCGGCGAACGTGGAGGCAGTGGTGGATGCGGCGTTGGTTCGTGCGGCTTCTCCAGCGGAGGGCGCGGAGCGTCGTCAGAAGATGGAAGCGCCTGGTTTGAGCGATGTGACTGCCGGGCTCGCGTGGTTGCCGATGAACAGGGACAACCTTGCCCTCGTGTGGGATGTGACGCTGATGAGTCTCAAAGAGAAGGAGATGTTCCGTTTGTTGGTGGATGCAAAAAGTGGAGATGTCCTGGTGCGCACTTCGCTCACCAACGATTTGAGTGAGGCCTCCTACCGGGTGCACGCCAATGAAACGACGCGCAAACCATTGGACAGTCCACGTCCGTTTTCTCCCGGGTACTCAACGCCAAACAGTGCGCAGCCCCCCGAGTTTCCCAGGACGCTGATCACACTTTCCGCGCTGGATTCTGGTGCATCGCCATCGGGGTGGATTGCGGATGGTGGCACGCGGACTTTTGGGAACAACGTGGATGCGCACCTGGATTTGACGAATACGAATCCGACCTGGGGGTTGGGCACAAATGCGATCTCGGCGACACGGGTTTTTGATTTCCCGATGGATTTGGCGCAGCCCGCGAGCACCTACCGTGATGCAGCGGTGACCACTCTTTTTTACCTGTGCAACTGGTACCACGATAAACTCTACAACCTCGGGTTCACGGAGACTGCGGGCAATTTTCAGCAGAGCAATTTTGGACGCGGCGGGGTTGGCAACGACGCGGTGCTGGCAGACGCCCAGGATGGGGGCGGCACGAACAACGCCAATTTTTCGACGCCTCCGGATGGATCACCCGGGCGGATGCAGATGTATCTTTTCAGCATGACCAGTCCCGGGAGGGACGGCTCATTGGATGCGGAGGTGGTGTTCCACGAGTACACCCACGGGCTGAGCAACCGTCTTGTGGGCGGTGGAACCGGAATGTGGGCGCTCCAGTCTCGGGGCATGGGAGAGGGATGGTCCGATTTTTACGCGCTGGCTCTGTTGAGCGAACCGGGCGACGACGTGAACGGGAACTATGCGGCGGGCGGTTATTTAACGGGGAACTACTACAAGGGGATCCGGACCTATCCGTACACG
The DNA here is from genome assembly GCA_037975925.1 of Verrucomicrobiota bacterium. Classification (GTDB taxonomy): domain Bacteria; phylum Verrucomicrobiota; class Verrucomicrobiia; order Chthoniobacterales; family Chthoniobacteraceae; genus Chth-196. The sequence goes on along the minus strand of JBANFR010000134.1, from coordinate 3,778 downwards.
ACGGACATGGTAAAAAATCCGCTGACTTTGAAGCGAATCGAGGGGAGTTCGGCTGTTCACTTCATGGGGGAGGTTTGGTGTGTGACGTTGTGGGAGGTTCGGGCGAACTTGATCGCCAAGCACGGGTGGGAAGTCGGCAACGAGATGACACTCCAGTTGGTGACGGATGGCATGAAGTTGAGTCCGGTGAATCCGACGTTTTTGCAGGCGCGCGACGCGATTTTGCAGGCGGACCTCGTGAATTATGGAGGTGCTAACCGGCTGGAGCTGTGGCGTGGTTTTGCCAAGCGCGGGATGGGTGCGAGTGCGATTGTACCGGCCAGTTCTGCCACCACCGGTGTCACCGAGGCTTTTGATGTGCCGGATCCCTTGATCATCTCACCTGCGGATGCGTTGGCTTTTGAGAACCCACGGTCCGGGGTCGTAACCCCGGCGTTTCGTGTGATCAATGTCACCAATAGCAGCATCTCGGAGCCGGTCTCGTGGACTGTGGGTGCCTCTGAGTCGTGGATTTCGGTTTCGCCGGCGGGGGGCGTTTTGGCACCCGGAGCCACGGCGACTGTGAGCGTGGTGGTGCGTCCGGGAGCCACTCCGGCGGCACCCGGAGCTTACACCGGAGCGCTCTTTTTCCGGAATGTGTCCTCGGGTCGTGAGTTTTCGCGGGACGCGATTTTGCGAGTGGGGAATTTGGATTTCCTTACGGAATTCTTTGAGGGCTCTACCAACGACACCTCTTTTCAGAGTTGGACTTTTGCACCGGATTCCTCCGTGAATTTTTATGCGGTGCAGCGCGCTTCGATTTCGCAGTTTCCCAGCGACCCGGCCGGTGGGACCGCCTTGGTGCTCCCCAATGACGGGTTTGTGTGGGTGACCCCTCCCACCACTCAGAGAGTGAAATTTTTTGGGACCTCCCACTCTTCCTTTTCTGTCGGCAGCAATGGCTACCTCACCTTTGGACTCTCGGATTCCGGTAAGGTGCCGTCCTTGAGTGCGCATTTTTCGAGGGCGCGAATTTCCGGATTGTTTGCCGACTTGAACCCGGCTGCAGGCGGTTCCGTTTCATGGAAGCAGTGGGCGGATCGCGTGGCGGTCACCTACCAAAACGTACCTGAGTTTGGTACCAGCAAGACCAACAGTTTCCAGATCGAGCTGTTTTTTGATGGGCGTCTGCGCATCAGTTGCCTGGGGATCGGTTCCTCTCGCGGGCTCATTGGGCTGTCCCGTGGTACTGGTGTTCCTGCGGGTTTCGTCCAGAGCGACTTTAGTCGGTATGGGGTTCCGGTGGAGCCGGTGCCAACTCTGGCTTTGCAACTGCCGAGTCCAGTGCTGGAAGGGAGCGGCGTGTTGGTGGGGCAGGGCTCTGTTTCGATGTCCTCGGTGAGTGCGACGGATGTGGTAGTGTCTTTGGCGTCGACTCTCGGATCCAAGATACAGGTGCCTGCAGTTGTGACGATTCCCGCTGGGCAATTCGAGGCAACGTTTGATCTGAACTTGCTGGATGACGCGGCGCTCGATGGGGCGCAGTGGGTGGTGGTATCCGCGAGTGCACCCGGGTTTGCGAGTGGTGCGGGTGCCGTGCTGGTTCAGGACAACGAGGAGGGCGCGACTTTGAGTTTGGCAGTCCCGGCGGAGGTCACGGAGGGAGCGGCGAGTGCTTCGGGAATGATCTCGATGAGTCGCGTGGCTGAGGTGCCCGTGAGCGTGAGTTTGCGCTCAAGCGCTCCGGCAGATCTTTGGGTGCCCGCGAGTGTGGTCATCCCCGCGGGTCAAAGCTCCGTCTCATTCCCCTTCAGGGCTGTGGACGACAATCGGATCGACGGGACCCAATCGGCGGTTGTGGTCGCGCGGGTCGAGGGTTGGACGGACGCCTCTGCTGCGGTGTCGGTTCTGGACAACGAAACCCGAAACCTCACGGTGAACCTACCCGCCTCGCTCAGCGAGGGCCTTTGGAGTTCCGGGGTGGTATCGATCTCCGGCGTGCTGCCCGGCCCGTTGGTGGTCTCCCTGGCTTCCTCTAACCCTTCCCGCCTGACGGTCCCGGCGAGTGTGACGATTCCGGCGAACGCGACTTCCGTTTCGTTTTCCATTTCCGCTCCCAACAATTCCCTGAACGATGGATCAGCGGCGGTGTCGGTCTCGGCCAATGCCTCGGGATTTGTCGGCGGCAATCGTTTGATGACGGTATGGGATGACGAGGTTCACCACTTTGAGTTTGCACCCGTTGGCGTGACCCAGGTCCGAGGCGTTCCGTTCGCGGTGACGGTGACGGCAAAGGACATCAATAACGTCACAGTGCCGCGTTTCACGGGCTCGCTGCCTTTGGCTGCGATCACGAACGGTGGATCGCTGGCGGCCTCCCCGTCTGTTGCGGGTCCTTTCGCCAGTGGTGTGTGGACAGGGGATGTCACCGTGAACGGCTTTGATCCGAGTGTCGTGTTGCGTGTTGCGGATGCCTCGGGCCGCGAGGGACTCAGTAATCCGTTTTCCGTCGGGTCGGGCGTTTTGGATCACTTCGGGTGGAGTATTTCCGGCGGAACGCAGTTCTCCGGGTACGGATTCCCAGCGCGAATTGTGGCGCAGGATGTCGCGAATAATACGGTGAGTGGGTTCTCCGGAAGTACGTCGCTGAAAATAGCAGAAGCCGGCCGGACGATTGGAACGGGCTCTGTGAACTCCAGTGCTTTCCCGTTGTACACGTATTATCACGACCAGCGATCGCAGTGCATTTACTTGCAGAGCGAGGTGGGCGGAGCGGGAACCATCCGGTCGCTCTCGCTGAATGTGAGCACTCTTCCCGGACAGACCATGAATGGCTGGACTATCCGTCTGCGGCACACGGATTTGCAGAGTTATGGAACTGCGCCGGAGTGGGAATCCGCAGACTGGACGACCGTGTATCAGTCGAACGAGACGATCTCGCGCACAGGTTGGGTGACGTTCCGTTTCACGACTCCCTTCGCTTATGACGGAGTGCGGAATCTGATGGTGGATTTCAGTTTCAACAATAACTCTTGGACCAGGGCGGGCGCGGTGTTGGCGACCACGACCGTGCAACCGCGAAGCATTCAGTACTTCACGGATAGCGGATTTGGAGACCCGCTGGCGTGGGCGGGGAGGAATCCGGTTCCGTCCGTGTCGGGAGTTTTACCGAACGTCCAGTTGGGCTTCGAGCGAGCATTGCAGGTTGTGCCGACGACGACGGCGAGTTTCTCGAATGGCGTTTGGGATGGAGTGATCACGGTTCGCGGTGTGGGAACGGATGTCGCACTGCTGGCCGACGATGGCTCAGGACGTCAGGGCCAGAGCGCCGCATTCAATATTGTGGCTCTTGCGCCGACAGTGGAGTCGGCGGCCGTGACTGGCATTGGAACAACGAGCGCGACTCTAAGCGGGTTGGTGAATCCCAAAGGAACGCCCACATCAGCTGCGTTTGAAGTGGGGCCCACTTCCTCGTATGGCGTGAGCCTCCCGGTGACACTGACCCCGGCGGATGGTATTGAGGCGCAGTCGGTGTCCGTTGTTTTGAACGGTCTCAATCCCGGCACCGAGTACCATGGACGTCTTGTCGGAAACAATTTGGGGGGATCGAGTATGGGCGAGGATGTGACATTCCGTACGATCAGCATCAACGCAGACTTGGCCGAATTGGCAGTGAGTGGAGGCACCTTGTCGCCCGGGTTTGCGAGTGGGGTGACGAGTTACGCGGTGAGCGTGCCGAATGAGATGAGCGCGTGGAGTGTGACGCCGGTGGTGGCGGACGCGACGGCGAGCGTGAAGG
>JBANFR010000133.1:0-10046 GCA_037975925.1 Verrucomicrobiota bacterium | reverse complement strand
GGGCGGAAGTGGGGAAGGGGCTTCGGGGGAAAAAGAGCCCAAAAGAATTGATTCTTGCGGCGGTGCGTGAAAAAAACGCGGCCCTTCTGCGAGTCGTCTCGCAACTCATTGCAAACCCACATGAATCACGTCACCTCCCTCAAAACTCTGACCTCGAATGTCCGCTCTCGGGTGGAAGCCCAGTTGCAGGCCACGGGTGGATTGCTCCGTTTGGCTCCCTGCTGGGTGCCTCGGTCTTTCCTCCAGCCTGGCAAACGCCTGAAGCTGCATCCGGACGATCTGTACGCTTTTGGTCTCAACCGTGGCGGGATCGACGAGCGCTGGTTTGCGTCGACGACGCCTGCGGCCAATGACAACCGGACCCCGGATGAGGGGCTTTCCTACGTGGTGGCGGGCAATGAACGCTTCACCCTGCAGCAGGCCGTGGAAGAGTGCGGGGCCCAGCTCATCGGGGAGTCGATCTGGAACAAATACCGCAAATGGCCAGTTTACTCGAAATTCTTCGATAATATGGGGCCGATTCCGCATCACATGCACCAGAGTGCGGAGCAGGCAAAGCTGGTGGGGCAGGAGGGCAAGCCGGAGTCCTATTATTTCCCTCCCCAACACAACAATGTGGGGAACAATTTCCCCTACACCTTCATGGGGCTGGAGCCGGGCACGACCAAGGAGCAGGTCCGCAACTGCATCGCCAACTGGAACAAGGGCGACAATGGCATCCTCGACCTCTCCCGTGCTTATCGCCTCAAACCCGGCACGGGATGGCTCATTCCGCCCTGCGTACTGCACGCTCCGGGCTCTCTCTGCACTTACGAACCCCAGTGGGGCAGCGATGTGTTTGGGATGTACCAAAACCTGGTGGAGGGCCGTTACGTCCCGTGGGATTTGCTCGTCAAAGACATGCCCCAGGACAAGCGCAACGATATCGACTTCATCGTCGATCAGCTGGATTGGGAAGGCAACCTGGACCCGAACTTCAAGGACAACCACTACCTCGAGCCCGTACCCGTCGCGGACACCCGCAAGGAAGGGTATGTCGACCGCTGGATCGTGTACGGTCGCATCAAGCAGGAGCAGTTGTTTACCGCGAAGGAATTAACGGTGGAGCCCGGGGTCAAATGCACGATCCGCGACAATGGCGCTTACGGTCTGATTTGTGTGCAGGGCGTGGGCAAAATTAATGGCCAGCCCCTGAACAGCCCGAAACTGATCCGTTTCACGGAGCTGACGGAGGACGAGTATTTTGCGACCGAAGCCGGCGCAAAGGCGGGTGTGACCTTTGAAAACCTGAGCGAGACCGAGCCCCTGGTGGTGCTCCGTTATTTCGGACCGGAAGTGAACCCGGATGCTCCTGTGATGGGCGCCTACCGGAATAACACGTTCTAGTTTGTCTTGGGCGTAAGCGCCTCTCGACAACCATTCCGGCGAGTCCTCGGGGCTCGCCGGATTTTTTTTGCAGCGATTTCCCTCCCTTCGCTTGCGTGACGTCTTTTGTGGGCTTTCCGAAGCCCCAAGGCGTGTTTTTTCCTAAACCTCAGGCGCCTGCGTGCGCCCGCAAATCCAGTCGGCGAGGTCGGCGATGACCCGTTCTTTGTCGAAGTCGTGAAAGGGCTCGTGCAGGTTGCCTTCGTAGACTTTGAGCTGCTTGTCCGTGCTCTGGGCCGATTCCAGGACCAGCCGCGCGCCTGCCAGCGTGTTGATGGGATCGTCCCCTCCGTGGAGAAGGAGCACCGGGAGGCGCAGTCGGGGAGTCTGTTCCCGGACGGCGCCGATCATGGCGATCCCCTCGGTGGCAAAACGCGCGGTGACGTGCCTGAGCATCAGTGGGTCGTGACGGAGGGCGGCTTCCACCGCGGGGTCTCGGGAGAGGATCGGAGATGCGCGTGGCGGAAGCGGGATAGGAAAGCTTGGCCAGAGGCGCGAAAGCATTCGGGCCAGGCGCAGGAGGGAGGGGAATTCGAAGCCGACGGGCTCGAGCGCGGTGCCCGAGAGGACCAGGCCTCGAAGTTGGGCGGGGTGGTGAATGGCTTCCCAGAGGGCGGGCAGCGAGCCAAGGCTGTGTCCCAGCAAAAAAAGGTCGGTGTCCGGATCTTGCTCGCGGAGGCTGCGCAGAAAGAGGGAAAGGTCCGCGCAGAGCTGCTGCCATCGGCTGAGGTGGCCGCGTTTTCCTGCGGAGCGGCCGTGGCCGCGCAGGTCGAAGGCGTGAGTGGCGATGCCTCTTTCCGTCAGAGGAGGTGCCAGGTGGGCGTAGCGGCTCGAGTGCTCGGTCATCCCGTGGACAATGGCGAGCCGGGCACGGGGCTTTCCGCAGGGGAGCCAGCTTTGGGCGAAGAGGCGGGTCTGATCCGCCCCTTCGAATTCGGAGAGATGATGGCGCATTGGAATGGGGGCGCTTCTCAGACGGCAGGGCACAACGGCCAAACTCTGGGCCGGTGACGCTGAATCCCCGGTTTTTTCGCTAGGGGAGGGGGCGGATCTTGATGTTCCGGTACCAGACGAGGTTTCCGTGGTCCTGGAGGCAAATCCGGCCTTTGGCGGTTTTTCCGAAGCCCGGGAACGCGGCGAACTTCGACTTGGCGACCTTCAGGTTCCAATCGTCGGAGCCGATCTCGTATTCGACGTATTTGGTGCCGTTCATCCAGTGCTCGCACTTGCCGTTTTGGGTGACAAAGCGCAGGTGGTTCCACTCGCCGACAGGCTTGGTGGTGTCCACGGAGGCCGGGTACAGGGCGTACATCCAGCCAGCCTTGTTCGGGTCGTGGCCGCCTTGGTTGTCGAGGATTTGAATCTCAGGTCCGGTTTTCCAAGGGGTATTTTCGGTTTCCTGCACCCGGAACATGATGCCGCTGTTGCCTCCCGGAGAAATTTTCCACTCGATGGAAAGCTCGAAGTTTTCAAATTCCTCCTTCGTGACGATGTCTCCCGCCTTTTCTTTGCGGAAGAGACTGCCTTCCTCGGCGACCCAGCCCGCAGGGAGGGTTTCTTTTTTGAAGCTGCGCCAGAAGGGGGCCGGATCCTTGCCATCAAAGAGCAGTTGCCAACCGCCGGCCCGTTCTTCGGTGGAGAGCGTGTTGGGTTCGTTGGCGAAGGCGGAGAAGGAAAACGCGAGGGCGCCGAGCGCAGGGAGGAGGAAAAACAGCGAGGGTTTCATGCGCCCTCGATCGCAACACAATGCGCGGGCAATCACCACCCGATAGCCCGTCTATTTCCGGATCAGCCGGAATCCGTGCGCTGGCAGGACCGTTTCGGGAAGTAATCCGATGGCGGCCGCACTTTTGCAGATCTCGGAACCGTGCCCCCACCAGCTGGCACCTCGTAACATCCGAGTCCCTTTCGCTTTGTTGAAGCCGTCCCAAACCCACTCCCAGGCATTGCCCCCGAGGTCATAAAATCCCAATGCGTTGGGCCTAAAGGACATCACCGGTGCGGTTCCATAAATGCCGTCGATCCCGATCTTATTGGGGTCCTCCTCGCCATTGGGCGCAATGGCGTAGTTCCCATCGTCCCACCGGGGCGGATAATCGTCGCCCCACGGGTAGAGGCTCGGGCCCACCGCCGCATCCCACTCGGCGTTGGTGGGGAGCCGCCATTCCCGTCCGGTCCGGGAACTCAACCAATCGCACAACCCCTTTGCCTTGTCCCAGGAGATGCCCACGACCGGATGTTCGTCGGTTTGCTCCCCGGTTCCATTGAGTTTCGTCCACGGCGGCAACCCCTCCGCTCGCAGGTAGAGCCTCCATTCGCCCACCGTGAACTCGGTCTTGCTCATGAGTACGTCTGTGCCTGGGATGGGCAGCAGCTTGTCTTCCAGGCGGTTGAGCAATTCCGGTAACGCCCGGAGGTCCCGCTGGCTGTCCTTCCAGAAATCGGTGTGGTTCTTCGCCAGGGCCATGGCTTCCCGGTGCCGGTTGTGAGCATTCAGCGCGTCGTAGAGAGCCAGCTTGGCCTTGGATTCCCCCTCCCGCGCCGCTTTTTGTATCAGCTCCTCGGTCAGCCTGAGGTTTTTCCGATAACGGGGAAGCGGATTGAGTCTCAGCGCTTTTTGATAGGCCTCCAAGGCTTCCGGCCAGCGGATGAGAGATTGTAAGAGGTCGCCCCTTCGCCCGTGAAAGACATCGTTTGAGGGTTCTAAATCCACCGCCGCCTCGACGTTGCGAAGAGCCTCCTCCAGTTGAAGTTCGCGGAGGGCTTCTCGGGAGCGCGCCATAAATATCGGGGCTGTCCTCCTTAATTCGGTCAGAGTGGTGCTCGCCCTGCGCCCCTCCATCCACGACTGGGCTGTAAAGCTGGCGATCACAGCCATCATGGCGACGGCTGAACCTGCCAGCAGGCGGTTGCGGCGCAGCCAAAGTCGAATGAGGCGTGCCATGCCGGCTTCTTCGGCGCTCGTGGCAAAGCCGTTTTGGTAGGCGTCCAACTCGTCTGCCAGAGCCTCCGCGCTCGTGTATCGGTCCTCCCTCTGGAGTGCCATGGCCTTTTGGATGACCGCTCGAAGCGCTCGCGGAACCCTGCGGTCGGTCACCTCCGGGATTCCCTGACGGACCTTTTCCAGGACTTCCTCCACGGATTGTCCCTCCACGGGTGCTTTCAGTGTCAGTATCGCGTACAGGATGCCGCCGAGGCTGTACACGTCCGAGCGTTCGTCCAATTCGGACACTCGTCCTTCCGCCTGCTCGGGCGGCATATAGGGCGGGGTCCCCATGACCTCCCCATCGAGCGTCCCGCCCTCGGAGGAGGACAGTAGTTCGGCTGAAACCGCTCGGGTGGGCTCTGGGTTGCTCGGATCGCGAAGGTCTTTGGCGAGGCCCCAGTCCATCACGAGCACCTCCCCGTATTCTCCCACCATGACGTTTTCCGGCTTCAAATCCCGGTGGAGAATTTGCTGCGAGTGAGCGAAGGCGACCGCGTCACACACCTTGTGAAAAATCGACAGGAGCACGGCCCGCGAGTAGTGGGCGGTGGTTTCGGGGTGCCCGTCGGCAAGTTGATTGAGGATGGCCTGCAGCGTCTGGCCCTGGATCAACTTCATGGAGTAAAATGGGCGTCCTTCGCTGTCTGTCCCCACGGCGTGAATGGGGACGATGTTCGGATGGGCCAAATGGGCCAGAATCTCGGCTTCCCTTAAAAAACGCGGGTCACTGCCCGCGCCGGAGAAACGACTGACTTTGACCGCCACGCGGCGTTTGAGGGCGAGGTCTTCGCCCGAATAGATCTGGCCCATTCCACCCCGGGCAATCTCCTCCAAAAGCCGGTAGTCGGATCGAATCGGGGCCAGAGTGGATCGGGGCGGCCCGAATCCCTCCTCAGCCGGCGCAGGTTCGGGGGGGGAATCCCACCCGGGGTTTCCTCCGGGGGAAAGTGGAGCCAGCGTCGTGGCGGCGTGGAAATCCACCGGGGCCTCCGCTTCATCGTTCGCTCCGTCGGTTTCGGAGGAATACTCCTGGATCGCGAGGCAGTTTGCCCCCGCCTCCACCAGCACGGGAGCGATGGTTTCCTCGGCACGGGTGAGGGTTCTTCCATGGATGCGAATCTCGGTCTCGCCCTTTCCCGAGGGCTCCACACGAATCGAATCGGGGCCAAAGTGGAAGTGCACTACCGCCGGAAATCCCTCTGAAACGGCGTGGGAAACCGTTTCTCCCTCGCTGGCGTTGCGGATTGGAACCCAGCCCTCGGCACGATGCAGTGAGATGCGGAAGCGTTTCATGGGGGGCGCCTGAGAAAGTAAAATCACTCCAAAGGTACTGGCTTCAGAATGGTTCCTTTTACGTGCGGCGAAAAGCCCACAGAAGCGCCAAGCCTTCTCGCACAAAGTCTGCTCCCCCAAGTCGATCTTTGTTTCCGGATGAATCCCGAGTTTACCATCACTCACCTCGCGACCGATGGCGATCGGCGCGTGTGGCGGCTGGGGCCAGGGGAGTGGATTATTGGTTCGGACCCGGAATGCGCCGTTGTCCTGACCGGAGCAAAAGTCAGTGCGCGTCATGTGCGACTGGTCCTGGCCCCCGATTTTCTTCAGGCGGAGGATTTGGAGAGTGCGAGCGGGACGGTGATCGACGGGCAGTGGATGGATGAGACCGTGCAGGCGAAGTATCCGGTTTCGTTGCGGGTGGGTGAGGCCGTTTTGGCAGTGAAACGGGAGCGTTCCTCCACGGGCCGGCGATTTCACCAGAAGGGATCTGAGACGCCGGATGCGGCGGGCGCCGATGACGGGCTGTTCACGGAGGGATTGAAGGAGGAACGTGCGGAGTTGCATTCGACCTACACCCTGAAGAGGGAGATTTGGCGGGGCGGAATGAGCCGCATCTACGAGGCGGTGGATTCGCAGTTGAATCGTTCGGTGGCGGTCAAGGTTTGCTATGTTTCCGGACACGGGGCTGGTCGTCCCGAGGACAGTTCGGGTTTTTGGAAGGAAGCGGAAATTCTGGCTCGGCTTTCTCACCCCAACATCGTGCCCGTCTACAATTGCGGGAAGGATTCGGAGGGGCGTCCCATTTACGGGATGAAATTGGTGAAGGGCAGCACCCTGCAGGAAATCCTCGAGGGCCTGAGCGAGGGGGATCCTCTCTTGGAAAAGCTCTACCCGAGGGACCAGCTTCTGACCGTTTTCTCAAAGATCTGCGACGCGGTTGCCTTCGCGCATTCCAATGGCGTGCTGCACCGCGATCTGAAGCCGGAAAACGTCATGGTGGGCGAGTTCGGGGAGGTGCTCGTGATGGACTGGGGCCTGGCGAGATCCCTCGAGCAATCGGTGGATCCCGGGGCGGTGCCTCGTGAAGAAGTCTCAGCGGAGGCGAGCGGGGGCGCGTCCGAAACTCCGCCTCCCCGGGGCACAAGGAACCGCTGGAACCCCGGGGCCACGATGGAGGGGGACATCGTGGGGTCGCCAAAGTACATGTCGCCTGAACAGGCAGCGGGGCGCGCCGCACAAGTGGACGAGCGTTCGGATGTTTATGCTCTGGGCGGGATTTTGTACGCGATGCTGACGTATCGATCCCCCGTGGAGGGGCGTTCAGTGGACGAAGTGCTGAGCCGGGTGCGTCGGGGACGGCTGAATCCTATCAATGAGGGACTGGGGCGTTCCGGAAAGCCCAAGGGTTCGGTGTCGGGAGCCAAAAAAAGAGGGCCGTGGGTCCCTCCGGCGCTGGAGTCGGTGGTTTCGAGGGCGATGGCTTTGTTGAAGGAGGATCGGTATCAGACCGTTCCTCAATTTCAGGCGGAAATTCACGCGTACCAGGCGGGGTTTGCTCCGGAGGCATTTCATGCGAGTTTGGGCAGTCAGCTCTGGATGCTGGTGCAGAGGCACCGACGGGAGTCGGTTTTGTTGTGCATTCTGCTGTGTCTGATGGTGGGTTTTGTGGCGGAGCTGGCGCTGAGTCGGAGGCAACTGGAAAAGAACGTGGCCGAGTTAGAGACTCAGACGGCCCGTGCGCAGCGGAATGAGGAGGAGGCGGTGGCCAATGCGAAGCGGGCCCAGGAAAAGGAGGAGGAGGCCCAGGCCAATGAACAAAAGGCGCGGGAGAAGGAGGAGGAAGCTCTGCGCCAAAAAGAATCGCTGCGAATCGCTGCCGCCAAGTCGAACCTGCTGCTCGCGGAGGAGGCTGCGCTGCGACTCGATGGGAACATGATGGAGGTGGCGATGGCACGGGTCCCCAGCGACTTGCGATCAAAAATCCAGGAGTGGCGTTACATGGACAACACGCTGAACTCGGCGGAATACACCTTCGAAAATGAAGCGGGCAGCCGGGTGCTGGCCGTGATCGCGGACCCCTCTCAAAGGTCGTCCTTTGTGACCGTGGAGGAGTTCAAGCAACTGGTCAAAGTGCGACGGCTCAATCTGGGCAAGCGTCAGCGGGTGGACTTGTTTCATTGGGAAATCCAGGCGCCATTGGATGATTTTGTGGCTGCCCTCAGCGCGGATGGATCGCTGGGGGCCATGTTTTGGAGAGAGCGGGGGACTGATGCGCGCGTGTGGAAACTGGAGGTGCGCCGCTTGTCCGGCGGGGAGCTGCTTTTCCAGAAAGACCTCGATAAGAAGGCTGAAAAGGTGGAGTTCAGCCCGGATGGAAGCCTGCTTCTTGTACAGTCCTCCAAGCAAGAAGGGGGGGAGTCGGTACGAGTGCAGGTTTTTGTCTCAAAAACGGGTGAAACACATTGGGTGCGCCAGTGTGGGAAGGACTCGGCGGCCATGTTTTGCGGAAAGGACGGCCTGCTTTCCCTGCTCGATACCAACGGGTTTTTCCAAATGTTCGAGCTGGAGCAAATCGATCTCGCCCGCCGGGAGTCGATTTCGAAGACAAGCGTGGACTACTCCTATATGCCCCAGTTCAGAATGGGGCGGCACATTTATGCTCCCTCGATTTCCGGGGATTCCCTCTTCGTTTACCGTCTGGGCGCTCTGCTGCGATTGCCCCTCTTCACGGCGGAATCCGCTGTCGCCTGGCGCTTGGACTCCGGAGATGCCGCCTGGGTCGCTGCCGTAGGGGCCTCACGCGAACTCGTGGTCTCTGTCTCGAGAATCTCCGACCGGATGGGCCTTTTGCAGTTTTGGAATTCGGAAAAAGGGACGCCTGATGACGGCAAAAACCTCCGGTCCTTCTTTTTTGGTACTTCCAGGGACTGGGCCCACTGGCGCGTTGCGGTACATCCCCTCTCCATGGAAGCCGCCGTATCTGACGGGACCAGAGTCCGCGTCTGGAGGTGCGAGGACCCCGTTGCAGCCTACGAAATCAAGGGGCGTTCCGGAGATGTCTACAACGCGAACCTTTTTGTGGGCCCCTTGAGCCATCCGATGCGGCTGCGGCATAACCAGGGCACGGGGGATAATGTGCTCGAGGTGTATGCACCGCCCTCGGCGAAACCGTTGGGAGAGCCGATTCGCCAGATCTCTTTCCCGAAATTCCCGGAAAGCTTAACCGCAAGCAGCGACGGCGGCGTGGTGGCGGTGCGCTTTGCCTCCGAGATCGAGGTTTCCCGTTGGGACGGATTCGCCTTTTCGACTCTGGGACGTTGGATCCCTCCCAAGAGTGCCACGCGTGACATGCTCCTTGACCCGAGTGGGGAGCGGCTCTGGGTCGGATCTTCGGTGCACGAGGCGGTTTCAGGAAACAAGCTCGCCACATTCCGCCGGCAGGAGGTGGAGACCACGGGTTCCGTTTCACGGGGGGCTGTCTGGCTGAATCGGAATCAAATCGCCGAGATCGTGTTGAAAAAACGCGACCTCGGCGACTCCGCGACCGTGGAGCGGCGCGCCCGCGCGCTGGTGTTGTGGGATGTACAAACCGGGGAGCCGGTGGCCTCCGTCTACGCCCCGGAGGCCAACTCCCTTTCTCTGGCTCCGGGCGGCCGCCACCTGCTCGAAGCCGGGCGCGACCGCCGGGTGCGTATTCGGAGCGCGGACACGCTCGAAATCCTTCCAGAGGGTGAAATGCGCGTTCATGACGGGCCAGTGACGTGCGCCGTGTATCATCCGACGCTCCCCTACGTCATCACCAGTTCGGAGGACCTCAGTGTGAAGATCTGGAATTACAAAACGGGGGCGCTACTTGAAAGGTTTGCTGTTTTTCGCAGGGTCCCACTCGATTTGATGGTCAGTGCAGACGGGAGAACCCTCGGGGTGGTGTTGAGACACACCTCCCGGATTCAGATTTTTTACCCCAAGTCTTTCGAGGGAGAGGTGCGCTAAGGTTGCACATCCGGATACCGGTTTCGGGGATGGGGCAAGTGGCCCGCAGGATGCTTCTCTCCCGAAAGTTTACTCCCCTTTGGAGCCCCAAAAAACGCCGGATGAATCCTCCACACCAAGACCCCATCGTTTCGCTCGAACGCATCGTGAGCCTTCTGAGTGGTATCCCGAGTTTTGAGATTCTAGATCCCACTCTCCTTCAAAAAATCGCCCTTCTGCTCGGCGTGGAGCAGCACCCCGAGGGCACTGAAATCATTCATGAGGACCGTTTTGGAGACCGTCTTTACCTCATCGAAAGTGGGGTGGTCGGAGTGTATACCGGAGGACCGACGGGACCTCTGCTCCTTGGTAAATTGGGGGAGGG
>JBANFR010000132.1:0-10092 GCA_037975925.1 Verrucomicrobiota bacterium | reverse complement strand
ATCCAGCGGTTTCTGATAGGGATCCACTGCGTTGGGCGGCAGATGAATGGGCTTGGCCTGGCCCGCGCGCGTGCCGTTGATGCCGATGAGTTGTTCGGCCTTGGTGTAATACGGCTCCAATTCCGCGTAGGTCAGCTGCCAGTCGATAACATCCTTGAGCGCGTCGCCTGCGGGGTCTTCCGCCGGCTTCCATCCACTGCCAAGCCGCTCCTGGTTCACGGTCGCCAACCGGAAATCATCCGGAGCGAACCGCAGCGAAACCGCGCCGTAAAGCTGGGTGCCACCGCCCACGACCTGCGCGGTGTAGCCTTCGATGGTCACAACGGGTTTGTCCTCGACCTTCTGGCTATGCAAATGGGGCTCATCGTTCAGGTCCGGCTCGACTGGGCTCGGATAGAATGACGCGCCAGTGTTCGCCACCTCCGGCACCGTGATCATCCGCTCCGTGCCAAAGCCAAACAACTCGTCCCGTTTGAAGTCACTCAACGGGTTGCCATGAAGGTCGTCCTGGGTTCTGAGGCGTGGGCCCTTTTCGAGTACCAACACGCGCTTGCCTGCCCGTGCCATTTCGTAGGCGACTGGTGCGCCGCCCGCGCCGCTGCCGATGATGATTGCGTCGAATTCTTCCATGACGTGTCCACTCCTTGGTTTAGCCGCGATACTCCCCGTTGTCGCCCCAGGGCGCTTCAAGTCCCCCGCCGAAGTTGAAGGGCGGGAGTTTTCCCGCCAGCCAGAGCCAGCCCGCACTGTTACCGTTTCCACCGTATTTGGGATGGCAAAACGCACCCGTCCAAGTGTGTCGCCGGAGCAAAAACAGAAAGTATTGGGGGCTGGCGTAGTCGTTGTAATCCCAACCGGCAACGCTGCCACTTCCCATCTCGTCGTACAGTTTGATAAATTCGTCTTCGGTAATGTCTCGCGGCTCCAGGTAGGGTTGACGCTGGCGCAAGATGCGGTCGATCTGTTTCAGGCAGCGCCGGTAAGCGTCCTGATGGTGGCGTTCCTCGCGTGCGAGCAACTTGTCAATGTAGTTCGCCGCTCCGACGCCGTGGTCCAAGCAGTAAAGTTGCGGTGACAACGCGGCGAACCCGCCCCCCCCCGGATTGAGTTGAAACAACTCCGCCTCCCTGGAGTTAAAAGGCAGAATGTGGTTCGTCACCCGCCGCAGCAAGGCCAACTCCCAACGCTCAAAAGTCACCGGCTCGTAACAGTAATCCGTGAAAAACTGTGACGCTACCTCGCCATTCGCGAGTTGAACGCGTTGGGGATTGATGGGATCGGGTTGCACCACTCCGTCCACCCTGAACGCGTAGCGGTAGACGCGCCCGGCCGGAAGCAGGACAGTTGCAGCAAAATAAATGGAGTCACCGACGGGCTCTAGCGGCACGGCGCGGAGTTCAATCTCGGGGAGCCCCACAACTTCAACCTTCGCGGGCGGCGCTCCATCGTTGTCTGCCCGGAAAACGAAGGTCACTTGATTCCAACGAAGGCGTTCTTCCACAGGCAATTCGGCGGCATAATGCGGCTCCACCACAGGGAACTTCCAAGACTCGCAATTCTCCACCGATCGCCCCGGCCCGCTGAGACCGTTGAAACTATGCCGAGGAACGGTGGTCGCCCATGAGGTTGAATCGCGCGCCAGCGATTTCACCACGAGATCAAAGATGTGGTCCTCGTATCCAACCGTTCTTGCAAGCAGCTTCGCCATGGTTTGTTGCGATGGAGCCGACTCCCTAGCTCAGTTCGCATGGGCTTCCAAGGAATTGATGGTGAATTCTCCTCAACGGTTTGATGAATAAAATGAGGCAACCAGCAACCAACAGGCAGCACAATGCTGCCCGTTTAACCCCCAAGACGGTTTCTTTGAGGTCTGCGGAGCCGAAGGTTTGGAGCGGACCAAGGCTCCTGGGATCTCAACAACCACGACGCCACTCAACGCACTCACGGAGTACGCACCATACGCCTCAACGGCACAGCGGCGCCGCCCGCTCGGAAAGCTTCCCTTGAGCAACGGCCCTCGCAGCGGGCTCGTTTTACAGCGACTCCCAACGCACGTCGTCAAACCACGTGTGCATCACTTCTTTCGCAGAGCGCCCCCCGGCAAGCCCAACGCTCGTCTTCGGCACGTCACCGCACAGCGTCAAATACTGCAGCGCTTGCTCCCCGTCGACCCATACCTGGAGTTCCTTTCCCCGCAGCTCGATTTGCAGCTCGTGCCACACCTCCGGAGCCACCGCACGCTTCTCCGTCTTCGCCACAAAAAATTTGCGGTTCCACTCCCCGCGACTCTTCATCGCTGCCGCCTCCGGAGAATCCTTCGGGTGAATCACGTCATTGTCCGCAGCAGCCACCGCATCGGTGTGCAAACGGATGACCGCCACGTGAAAGTTCCTCTCCACAATCGGGTTCTGTCCGCGAATGGTGATCTGCGCCATGCCCCCTGCGGAAAGCTTCACCCGACAACGCATCCGCACATCGGTTCCCTCCACCGCGCGGGTAATCCCGGCCGGGTGCTTCTCCTCGGGAAAATTCGCTGCACACAACGCCCCTTCCTGCAATTGCCACCATTCAGGGCGGCTCTTGGCGCCCGAAACGGAAGTTCCCAAGGGATGTTTTGCGTCGATGCCAGAGGCTAAAAATCTGTAGGGACTCCACAGTTTCCGGAAGGAGTCTGCATCCTCAAAATGCTCCACCCAGCGTTTGGGGTCGTTCCCAGAACCATCCCCGGAGTCCGGGGCCGCAACCAGTGTGGAGGCCAGAGTGAGCAAGCCAACCCCCATCGATCGGAGGAGTCCAGGCAATCCGGGGAGTCGAAAGCGGGTCGTTTTCATGGGAAACACTCAGTAACGAGCGCCCAGGACAATCCGCCAATGCGCTGAATGTTAGCGAGCCCCTGCCGCTTTGGCGCTTTCCTCAGCCCCGCCCTCTGCGGCAATGGAATGGCATGCTGAATGTCCTGTGGCTCGGGTTGATCCTGTCGTCGGTTGTGCTCGCCGGCTTCACCGGCCGACTCGACGCCCTCACCCAGGGGGCCTTCGGGGCAGCCAGAGACGCCGTGGTCTCCATCGCGATACCGCTGGCCGGTTTGATGGCAATGTGGCTCGGTTTTCTGCGCCTCGCCGAGCGTTCGGGTCTGGTCACGCTCCTGGCCAAAACATTGCATCCGGTGACGCGCCGCCTGTTTCCCGAGGTCCCGGAGGGGCACCCGGCCATGGGCGCCATGCTTCTCAACATGGCCGCCAACATGCTCGGACTCGGCAATGCCGCCACCCCGCTCGGGCTCCGCGCCATGCGCCACCTTGAACAGCTCAACCCGCACCCGGGCACCGCCACCAACGCGATGTGCACTTTTCTGGCCATCAACACGAGTTCCATCCAGCTCATCCCCGCCACCGCCGTCGCGATTCTCTCCGCACAAGGCTCGCAAAACCCTACCGCCATCGTCGGCACAGCCCTCATGGCCACCTGCGTCTCCACACTGGTCGGCGTCTGCTCCGTCCGACTACTCCAAAACCTCCCCCACTTCCGCGTCGCCTCCAGCAATCCCCCATCCCCCACTCCTCCCAACCCCGCCTTCCTGGACACCGAATCGGACGCCCCCCTCTCCCCCCCTCGCCCCCTGACCCGGGCGGGAGTGTGCATTCTCGTCGGCTTCGCCCTCTGCACCCTCTGGATTGGACTCACTCTCTGCGCTCCCGCGCTGGCGGATTCTTTGCTCAACCCCTTGCGCTCGGCACTGCCCTTTCTGTCGGGGATGACGCTGCCGCCGCTACCCCAAGAACTGGCTGCCCAAAGCGGATTTCCTCGCATGCTGGGCAGTGTTTCGCTCCTGGCGGTCCCCTTCATTCTCGCGTTTTTTACCCTCTACGCCGCCCTCCGGGGCCTCAAGGTGTACGAGGAATTTGTGACCGGAGCCAAGGAGGGCTGGGAAGTCGCCCTGCGCATCGTCCCCCCTTTGGTCGCGATTCTCGTCGGGGTCAAAATGTTCCGCGAAGCGGGAGGCATCCGGCTGCTCACCGGGATGCTCGCGCCCCTGCTGGATCCGCTGGGAGTGCCGGCTGAACTGGTCCCCCTGATCCTGGTCCGTCCCCTCAGCGGTGGAGCCACTACCGGGCTGTTCACGGAATTGGTCACCCAATTTGGACCCGACTCCCTTCTCGCCCGCACGGCCGCCACCATTTTTGGAAGCACCGAAACGACCTTTTACGTTCTCGCCGTCTACTTTGGCGCCGTCGGAATTCGCAGGGGCCGCCACGCCCTTGCCGCGGGACTGCTCGCGGACGCTGCGGGAGCTGCGGCATCCATCGCGATTTGCCGCTGGATGTTTTCCTAGGAGGAAGGCCCGCTCGGGCCCGGCCGAGGCTCGGCTTGGGGATTACTCCGCCGCCATCATTCTGCTGTTTGCAAACCCCGCGTTTTATCCTACTTCGCGGGGGTGTTTGTCGCATCGCTCGGTAAATCGGTTTTGGATGGCATTGGCGCCCTCGGAAGGCTCGGCACCTTCAGCTTCCAGTCTCTGGCAAACATCCAGTCCGGAGGGGGTCTTCCCGCGCGACTGGTCCGGAGCACCTTCGAAATCGGGGTCCGCTGTCTGCCCGTCATCACCATCGTCGCCGCTTTCTCCGGACTCGTACTCGGACTTCAGGGACATTACGTGCTCTCGCGCTTCGGAGCCTCCGAAATGCTCGGAACCCTCGTCTCCCTTAGCCTTTGTCGGGAATTAGCCCCCGTCCTCGCGGCCATCATGCTCGCAGGCCAGGCCGGCACTTCCCTCGCCGCCGAACTCGGCATCCAACGTTCCACCGAACAAATCGATGCCTTCGAACTCATGGGCATCTCGGCAGAAGGCTTCCTCGTCGGCCCACGCCTTCTTGTAGCCGCCTTCGTCGTCCCGGCCCTCACCTCCCTTTTCACCCTCGTCGGCGTCGCCGGAGGATGGCTCTCCGGCTGCGTCCTCCTCCACCAGGACGCCAACAGCTACTGGGCCGCAGTCCATCAGGCGGTCCAACCGCGGGACGTCTTTGAGTGTCTGATCAAGGCGCTCGTCTTCGGGATCCTGACAGTCGCCCTCTGCAGTTTTCAGGGATTTTACTCACACCGACTCGGCGAGGCGGGCGCGCGCTCAGTCGGCGCGGCTACCGTGCGCGGCGTCGTCTTTTCCAGCATCGCCGTGCTCGTCGCGGACTATCTCATCACCTCCATCCTGGTATGACGCAGACCGATCCCCTTCCCTGCACGAAGCAAACGGGCTCACCCACCCCCCCTTTGCTCGAACTGCGCTCGATCCAAAAATCCTTCGGCTCCAAGGAAGTCCTCAAAGACGTCAGCTTCGAAGTTCCCCAGGGAGGCATCGTCTCCATCCTCGGACGCAGCGGCACGGGTAAATCGGTGCTCTTGCGCTGCGTGGTCGGACTGTACCGTCCCGATCACGGGCAAATTCTGTATGGGGGCCAAGACGTTGCTGAGCCCGGGCCGCGGGCGGCTTTGCGACAGGCTTCCAGCTACGTTTTCCAGCAAAACGCGCTCTTTGACACGGCCACAGTGCTCGAGAACATGCTCCTCCCCCTCCAGGCCCGAGGGGACCTTCGACCGGCCGAACAACTCACCAAAGCGAGGGAACTGCTCCGCCGCATGGAACTCGAAGAGGCCGCCTCCCGTTACCCCGCCCAACTCTCCGGCGGCATGCAAAAACGCCTCGCCGTTGCGCGGGCGCTGGTCACCGACCCCGCCATGGTCTTCTTCGACGAACCCACCGCAGGACTCGACCCCATTCGCCGCAACGCCGTGTTTGAAATGATTGCGCGCCTCCAGAAAGAGCGCGGCTTCACGGCCGTTGTCGTCACCCACGACGTGCAAGAAGCGTTGATCGTCAGTTCACGCATCGTGTGGCTCGATGCCGGACGCGTGCTTTTCAGCGGAACGGCGCGTGAATTTGAGGCTCAAAACGCCCCCGAATTTTGCGAATTCCGCGATAACCTCGAGTCGCTCCGCCAATCCTTGCGGTCTCTCTCAGCCGTTGTTTGAATCCGACTTTTATGAATTCTCAGGCCATGGAGCGTGCTGTTGGTTTGTTTGTCTTGGGGGGCGTGGCCTGCCTAAGTTATTTCGCTTTCCAGTTGGGCTCTGCGAACTTCCGCACCTCTGAAACCTACACGGTCGAAGCTCGCTTCACGAGCGCCGTGGGCCTCAACTCCGGTGCCCAAGTCCTCATCGCAGGCGTCCCCGTCGGCACCGTCGGCAAAATGAAACTCGGCAAGGACTTCTCAGCCCTCGTCGAATTGCGCGTCCTTAAAAACCTCCAACTCCCCACCGACACCCTCGCATCCATCCGTGGCCGGGGTCTCCTCGGCGACAAGTACGTCGCGCTCACCCCAGGCGCCGAAGACAAAACGCTCACCCAAGGCGACCGCATCACGGACACCGAATCCGCTGTAGATATCGAGTCCCTGATTAGCCGCTTTGCCTTCGGCTCCGTCCAACCGGAGAAGAACGAAAAATCGGAGAAAAAACCGGCTCCCAAAGAATAAGCCCTATGTTCAGACACACGCTCTTACCCACGCTCAGCGCCTTGGTGGTTTTCCACGCCGCCCCCTTCCAGCTCCAGGCCAAACCCGCCTCCCCTCAGGCCGTCCTCGACCAGGCCCTGCAAGACCTCATCCGCGTCGCAGAAGCCTCCAGAGGCGTCTCGGCCATCCAACTCTCGCAGAAAACCCGACCCGTCCTGGAAAAACTCTTCAACTTTGAAAGCCTCACCAAACGGGCCGTGGGCCAGGGCTGGCGTGAACTCTCTGCCGACCAGCAAAAACAGGCGGTCGCGCTCTTTTCCGAGATTCTCATCCGCAGCTACGCCTCCCGATTCGACTGGGATAGCAAACTCGAAATCCAGTTCTCCCCTCCCGTGGACCTGGGCGGAGGACGCGTGGAAGTCCTCGCGATGACGCGCTACGGAAACAACAACGTCAAAGTGCTCTACCGGATGGAACCCGCCGCCAATGGATGGGCCGTGTATGATGTCGTCATCGAAGGTGTGAGCCTGGCTGCCAATTATCGCGCCCAATTTGATTCCATCCGCCAGCGCGGAGGCGGCGAAGCGCTCTTGAAGCTGATGCAGGAAAACCTCAAGCAGTCGGCAAACAAACCTGCCTGACGCTCCCCCCCTTCCCCCCAAGATGCCCCCCTCCGGGGCTTTTCCCGGCGCGCCTCCCACCCATGGGAGGCGTTTTTTTTTGGAGAGGTCTGGAACCGTCGCCGGGCTCCAAACTCCGTTTTCAGGTTCAATGGAAATCGTGGGAAGGCGCTGACGGAACCGTACCCCCCACGGCCCACACCCGCAGCGCCCGCACATGGGTCACCCCTTCATGCTGCTGAATCACCCCCTCCACCCTGAGAAAAGCCTCCTCGGCAATCACCAAGCGCAGCTCCTCATACAGCTTCGGCGCAATGACGACGTTGGAGACGCCCGTTTCATCCTCCAGACTCAAAAAAACAAACCCCTTCGCGGTCCCGGGACGCTGACGACAGATCACCATCCCCACCGTCTGCAAACGAACCCCGTGGGCCGCCTCGCGCACTTCCGCCCCGGTCCAGGCGTCGGGATATTGCGCACGCAAAAACTCCACCGGATGCGCCCCCACGGTCACCCCGGTGGTCTCAAAGTCCGCGCACAGCCTTTCGGCACGACTCATCGGAGCCAGCGGACAAGGCTGCCCCAAAGACTCCGAAGCCGCCTGGCGCCCCGCCGCCAAACTAAAAAGATCCTCCTCCACAGGCTCCTGGACCCGCCACAGCGCTTCGCGCCGATGCGCTGCCAGCCCCTGCAAGGCTCCCGCCCGCGCCACCGCCCGCAGCTCCCCCCGCCCCAGACCGGATCGCCGCTGAAAATCCGCCACGGAAACAAAAGGGGACCGCTCACGCTCCCTCAAAAGAGCCTCCCCGTGGCACTCCCTCAATCCGCCAATCATCGACAAGCCCAAACGCAACGTCTGATCGTCCGCCACCGTGCACCCCCACCCGGAATGCTGCACCGAAGGCGGCAAGACCCGGATGCCGTGCGCCTTCGCATCCCGAATCAGAGTGGCACTCGAGTAAAACCCCATCGGCTGGTTGTTCAAAAGCGAAGCAAAAAACTCCACGCTCCGGTGCACCTTCAGCCACGCACTGGCATAGGCAATGAGCGCAAAGCTGATCGCATGCGACTCCGGAAACCCATACAGCGCAAACGAACGCATCGACTTCAACACCCGCTCAATCAACTCCTCGGAGTGCCCCCTCTCACGCATCCGCAGCCTTAAGCGCTCGCACACCCTTTCCATCCGCTCCTGGGAACGCATGTCGCTGAGCGCACGCCGTAACTCCTCCGCCTCGGGCGCAGTAAACCCACCCAACACCATCGCCATGCGCAACAACTGCTCCTGAAAAAGCGCCACCCCCAGCGTCCTCTTCAAAACCGGCTCCAAGTCCGGGTGCAAATACGTCACCGCCTCCTTCCCCGAACGCCGCGCCAAATACGGATGCACCATGTCCCCCTGGATCGGCCCCGGCCGAATAATCGCCACCTCCACCACTACGTCGTAAAAACAACGCGGCTTCATCCGGGGAAGCGTCGCCATCTGAGCACGGCTTTCAATTTGGAACACCCCAATCGTATCCGCCTTCTGCATCAGCGCATACGTCTGCGCATCGTCCTTGGGAATCGTCGCCAAATCCACCGGCCTCTGCCTGCGCTCGCAGCACGCCAGCGTGTCCTGCAACACCGCCATCATCCCCAATCCCAGCAAGTCCACCTTGATAATCCCCATCTCCTCGCAGTCGTACTTGTCCCACTGCGCCACCACCCGCCCCTCCATCGAGGCTTTTTCCAAAGGAACAATCGAGGAAAGCCTGCCCCGGCTCAAAATCATCCCCCCGGAATGTTGCCCCAAGTGACGCGGCAACCGGCGCAGCGCCTCGTACAAACGCAGCGCCGCCGGAAACCGCGGATGCGAGGCCGGCAACCCAGCTTTTTCCAACTGCTCCTGGAGCGCCAGCGTGTGCGGAAAATCGCCACTCGCAAACAACGCCGAAAAACGCCCCAACACCGACTCCGAAAAATGAAGGGCCTTGCCGATTTCACGCATCGCCCCCTTTCCACGGAAGGTGATCACATTCGCCGTCATCGCCGCCCCCTCAGGCGCATACCGACGGTACACCTCCTGAATGACCGCCTCCCGGGGAACACCACTGGGAAGATCGAGATCAATGTCAGGCCAACTCGTGCGCCCCTCCGATAAAAACCGCTCAAACAACAGGTCACACGCAATCGGATCACAGGCCGTGATCCCCAGCGAATAACACACCGCCGAATTGGCCGCGGAACCGCGCCCCTGAACCAGATACCCACGGCTCTTACAAAAGTTCACCAAGTCCCACACCATCAGGAAATAACCGGAAAACCCCAGCTTGGTAATCAGCCCCAGCTCCCGCTCCAACTGCTCCCCCACCCGGCGACTCCATTGCGGATACCGGGAACGCGCCCCCGCCATCGTGACCGTCCTCAAAAAACCGTCCATCGTTTCCCCCTCCGGCACAGGATACTCGGGAAACTCGTACCCCACATCGTCCAGTGAAAAACTCAGGGTCTCCGCAAGACGGACCGTGTTTTCCACAACCTCAGGGCAATGCGCAAACAGGCGCCGCATTTGTGCCGCTGGACGCAAATGCGCCTCCTGGTTGGGTAAGAGCGCGCACCCGGCCGCATCCAGATGCGTGTGCAAACGCATGCAGGTGAACACATCCAACACCTCCCGATCCTCCCGCCGCGCCATCGCCACCCCGCCTGTCGCCAGTGGAGTCAGCCCACGCCACTGGGCCAATTCCAGCAGTCGCCGATGCATCCACCCTTCGCCGCGCAGGAGATGCCGCTGCAGCTCCACATACACCTGCTCCGCACCAAACGCCCCCACCAGACGCTCCACCACCCGCCGCGCCCCTGCGTCATCTCCCCCAACCAAAAGCCGCTGAAGCGGCCCCTCCCGGTCCCCCGTCAACGCCACTAACCCGGACGAAAATTCACTCAACTCCTCCCAAAACACCGGCGCCCTCCCCTTGGATCCA
>JBANFR010000131.1:0-10114 GCA_037975925.1 Verrucomicrobiota bacterium | reverse complement strand
GGGAGTTTTTGAGGCGCACCTCGACGACGCAGATGGGTGTGAACTTCTCGATTGGATTTTAGCGAAGCGCGAAAGCGCGAGCCGCGAAAACGAAAGTTCACGCGCAGTTTTTTCGCGGAGGTAGGGGTGTTTGGGAGGAGGCTAGCAAACGGTTCTGAGCGTGCCGTTTTGCGAGTTGTTTAGATCCTCGGTTGTGCCGAATACCCCGCGTTGGAGTGGCCAGCGCGGGGCAGGGGACTGGGCGGGAAGTAAAAATTCACTGCCAGAATCACCATGAGAAGTCCCCTATCACCGAACGCATTCCTCGCCGGGGGATCTGAGCCCTGCAAAGTGTGCCGAGCGCTGTTGGGTGCTACGCCTCGGCCTTTTGGCTTCGTCGAAGCGGCCTTTTCTCCAGTTCACGCTGGCCAATGAACCCAAGGCAACCAAACCCGAAAATCACCAACGGGCTAACACACCAATTTGTACGGTTTTGGGGCTTCAGCCGTTCGCCCCGTTTCACCGCGCTCACCCAGACTCCTAGCGGGCTCGAAACCAAGCCAGCCCCGAGGCTCCAAGAACGGCAATGACCCCGCCCAGAATCGCTTTTCGCGACGGCTTGTTCCCCTGAAAAAACCACGCGAGTCCCATCGTCACCAGCGGCGAGGTGGCAACAATCGGAAGCACCGTAGCCGTGGGATTGGACAACAGCGCCCACTGAAAACAGGCGACGCCCAAGGTCGGTCCCGAAAAGGCGTTACCCGCAATGTAGGGCATCGCCTTTTTCCACACTGCCGCCGACTTCACCTCCTCCTGGCGTCCCCCAAAGCTTCGAAGCAACCCCCAGCACAGCACCGTGACCAGCACGCCCGCAACAATCCGCTGGTATGCCGCAGTTCCCCCGTCGATGTGCTCCCCGGCATCACGGACAGCCTGATAACCGATTCTCGAAAACACACCGCCCATTCCCTGACCAAGCGCCGAAACCACGCCAAAACAGACCCCCAATCGAAATCGCCGAGCATTACCCGCCCACTGTTCCTCAGGCGCCAGCGCTATCGCCACTCCACCGAGAATCACCACTCCACAAATCAGTTCGGCAACTGAAGGCGTCGTTCCCAAAATTAGGTACTCGGCAAGGCCTCCAATCGGTGCCCCCAGACATTGAGTGAGCAGAATGGCCAGCCGCGGACCAATCCGAGGTAGCGCTCCAAACAAGGCCATATCCCCCATTCCAAATCCGATCAGCCCACTCCATAAAAACCACGACAGCCCCGCCCCTCCGAATCCCCCTCCAAAACCGTGGGCCCAGATTCCCAAAAGCACCATTGCTCCCGTCAAACGGGTCACGTTCGCCGGCATCCCGCCGACGTACTGAACCGATCGAGATGCGAACAAAACTGAAAACGAAAACAGAAAAGTCGTGAAGATGGCGGGAAGCATAAGAGGGGGAGTGATCAGCTTGATCGGCCGATGAACCGCTCAAGCTCACCCCCCAGTAATCCGTGAACGTCCCTTTGCACCTCCTCCCGGCTCACAATCCATCCCGCATCCGCCAAATCACGATATTTTTCAGATAGAACCTTGGCAAGGATCGGGCGGGAATGACTCCACTTGTAACCCAACTGATCCATCACACGGCAATCACTGTGTTGCGGCGTCACCCCAAGCCCCAGCAACTCCAGTCGCATCCGGGTAATTTCCTCGATCAAGGAGGGGTTGTTCAAAAACCACCAGCAGCCAAAAATGTGGAGGTTGCGGAACTTACGGGCCGCTACGCACAGCGCATGTTGGTTTTCCCGGGCCAACATCGTGCACAAAAACTGATTCTTCGGAAAAGCGGCACACAGCGCCTCAACGGAAGGAACATCCGCAGGAGCCAAACTGTCCCCAGCCATCCGCAAGGCCGGATTCACCGATCGACGCACCCCTATCATCATCGCAAACGACTGTCCGTGCTCCCACCCAAACGGTAACACCGCTTCCTCGAGAAGCCGGTTTGTCACAGACCGATCCGGGAACCTCCAGTCCGGGGGTAAAGAAGCCATGCAGTAGTAGGAATCCATCCGATGCGACCAATCCGCTAGAAAGCGCCTCACCTCCTCCATCGTCCTTCCCGACAAATCGGCACGCACATCATAACCCCAAGCATACAAATGCGGAGCCGTCCGCTCCCAATCCAAGAGCAGCGGATCCAAACGCAGCGCCGCCACAAACGCCGGATGGCGAACCATTCCGCGCTCCCAGACCACCCTCTCCTGCTCATCAAAAGGCAGGTTGGTCATGCACACCTTCCGAACCTTCGCCACCTCCAGAATCCGATCCGTAAACGACTCCGCTGTCCACGAAGCAAAATGCTGACGGATACTCGAGAGGTCTTTTTTCTTTGGATCAATTCCGAGCAAGCGTAGGCTCGTCAACACGCCACGACATGCCTCCGAGAGGGGCGAGCGCTCCACAAAAAGCCTCTCCCAAATCCAGTCCGCCTGACCCCGCTTGTCCAGTTGCCAGAAAAACTCCGGCGTCTCCGCGCTCGCCCGAAAAGATTCGGCCACGAGGTAGTGATAAGTGAGCAGTTCGTCGATGCCCCACGAAACCAAGTCACCAAAAGCTGGGTCAAACAGGTGGGTATGAATGTCAAACACCGGTGTCTCGTTCACCACCTCGTGAACCATGTCAGAAAGTGCGGAATGGCAGTCAGCTTGCATGTCGCCGCCATGCAAAAGAGGGATCCCCCCCAACAAAAGTCCGTTTTTTTAAAAATCCGCCCTCGCTATCCCTCTTCCCTCCCCAAGTTCTGCAGTGAAGCCCCGCCTTTTCCCAAAATTTCACTCGTTTGCTCAGGAAATACGCACCGCTCACACTCGCTTGCGTCCTGCCCACAGTACCCCTCGTACAACTCCAACAGCCCTTGCTGGTGCACACCGAGGCGGGTCAAATCTCGCACGTCCCTCCGCTCAGCGAACATCCGAGCCACCGCTGTCCGGCACCGCGAATCACCTCCGGATCCTTCCCAGCGGCAATACGCATTCCAGTCTCCCGACGCCGGTAAAAATACATTCAAAAAAAGAGTGTCCACCCGCTCCGTCCCAAGAATTCGGGACGCCTTCCTTTGATGCGCAGACTCGAAAGTGAAGTGATGGCTCCAGAAAGGGTGCTGCATTTCCAAGAGTATGCTCCGGAGGGCACCCCATTCACGGCGCTCCCACAGGCGAAGAAGCATCTTCCAATGCCTCACCATCAAACCGAGCGCAGCCACCCGCCGCTGGGGATGATTCATTGGACGCTGCGCCCCCATCCTCCACAGTGATTTTTGCAGCTGGGACCTCCCCAGAAGCCCCCACGAAGCCCACCAACCATCCCAGAGCTCCCGCGCCAAACGACGCGACTCGTCTGAAAGCCCCCGAAAATCCTGAGGAATCATCCCAGAAACCCCGAACAAAAGCGAGGCAACCTCAGGCCCAGATCGAGTCAACAGAGCCACCGGCAAGCGCTGCGCGATGAGTGTGAATGGCAGCTCATTGCCCGCATACCCCAGCCCCGATGCTAGCAACTGGTAAAGAGCTTCTCCCGCCCCGTGTGCATCTCGAATTCGAAAAAAATTGGCTGCTTTCCTCGCAAAGCGATGCCGGGCAGCCTCCACCAAGAGATTGCGGGCCGTCTCCAGCGAGAAATCTCTCCAGCAATTTTTACAGCGACCTGGGCGTGCTCGAGGCAGAGTCCCCCATTGCCAACCGATCCCGTCGTCGGGTTGCCCCAAACATACCTGCACGATATTGCGATGCTCGTCCGTGCGTGTGAAGCATTCCCGACCCCGCCCTGAATGCACAAAGACATGCAGCACCACCTCTCGATAGTCCGGGTTGAGCGAGTGCCGGTGTGCCTCCCAATCGCTCGCATCCATATCGAGTTCGATTGCGCCCCTCCGTACTGCGCCCCCATCCACGCAAATGGCTGCCTCCAAAAAATCTGGTCCGGCCATCCGGTTCCAAACCCCAAACTGAACCACCCTCACACGCGCTCCTCCGACAGACACAAAATCCCGGCCAAATTCTCCGGAAAACCATCTCGCCTGCCATTGAATCTCACGGTCCGCAGTCCTATCCACTTGCCCGCCCGAAGTTCCCCTCCCAGTTCGGTACACCACTTTCACCCTCCGAAGCCGCTCATTTGCACATTGCTGCAAGTCCATATCCCTTACCACTCGAACCGAATACACATCGCCCTTGAGCTGACTCGAGCGTCTGCCCCACGGAGTGCTCTTGATTCAACCCATCCCATCATTCTTCTTTCGAAAGCGGTGGGTGAAATGGACGGAATGTTTTTTGGAAAACTATTTGCATCGAAACGGTGATCCTCGTAAGACTTGTCCCCCCTTCGAAGGAGTCTTAGCTCAATCGGTTAGAGCGCCGCCCTGTCACGGCGGAGGTTGCGGGTTCGAGCCCCGTAGACTCCGCCAACCTCAAGTTGGAGAGGTTGGTACCAATTTGGTCTGTTGCATCTACTCGGTCTGCATCAGCGATCTGGTCTGTATCTGGCTTAACTTTTTTGGGGTTTTGTGGATTGGGTTGTGGATTTGGCGGAAACTCTCATTCGAAAGCTCCGATGGCGCACAGACTGTCGTTTTCAAAATTACGGAAGCCGTAAGCTCTGCGTTGGATCCGTTTCATCTCTCGGTGGAAGCCTTCGGTGATGCCGTTGTTTTTGGGAAAGCGCCACATTCGGGCGATCTCCTCTTTCCAGTTTTGAAAGGTCGCCGCCAGAGTTTGCATCGCTTCAAATCCAGATCGTTGAAGCTGCCCAAGGATCGACAGGAACCTTTGACTCCGCTGACGGCATTGGAACTTGGTTTGATGCTTCTGATTCAGAGGGTCTGTGATTCCGTGAATTTTATCGTAGATAATTCGGAGGGCGGGATGCGTTTGAAAAATGCCTTCCAAGAGGGCCTTTTGCTCGGTTGTGAGTTTTGGGGGGAGCCTTGCGCAGTAACCCCAAACGTCCTTTTCGAGCGGCAAGTTCCGGAGTCGGTTTGCGGGCCACTTCCATGAAGTGATGTTGGCACGGGCGCACGACATGGAAGCGATCGGCTACGATTTGTGCGTTTTGAAAGATTCGGCGACTGAGACTCTGGCAGCGACTACTCAGGTCGATACACCCTGAGCTTGTCCCGGTACTCAGTTCCCTTCGCATTTTCCTACCCGCATCGAGGCTTTTCCTGACGTCCCTCTGCCTCGCTCTTCCGGAGAAGAGAATGAAGGGGGGCGAAATTTTGCTCCCCGAGACGCGGTCAAAAACACAAACCAAGTGGGGGGGAGACACATCATATGGAAACAGGAGATTCGGTTTCAGGCTCAGAGGCCCTGGAACAAGGACGGGAAGGTGCGGCGGCCCATGCCTGGGCGGCCGCCAAACAGAAAGCCGTGAAGGCGCTGAGGGATGGCCAGGGGTGGTTGCGTGACAATCCGCGGGTGAGCGCGGCCGGCTTGTGCGGCTTGGGCGTGGCCATGGGGTGGGCTCTTGGGTGGGCGACGGGAAAGGAGGACAGGGAGAACCGGTACGGCTGTGCGCGCCGTTTCCTGACGCGGTGGGGACAGAGGCTCAAATTCGAATGACGAGGATGTCCGAGGATTTTAGCAACCGGAGGGCGGAACCGCAGGGTTGCATGGGACTGCAATCAGCGAGTGCTCGAGTCGACTGGGCCTTGGTTCGCGAGGGCGCGAGGGTTCGGCATTGGTGCATGCAGGGCCGGCATTGGGTGCGAGAAAAGCCAGGAATGGCTCTCCTCTCGGCCATCGGGCTGGGCTGCCTGCTGAGGTCCCTTCCGACGGGGCGGATTTTGGCGGGTATCTCTCCGATTCTCTTGGAGCTGGTGCTCGTATTGATGAAGCCCTTGGTTTGGGTTTTGGGTGCGGACCGCTTGATCAATCGAGTTCAGGAGGGGGTGTATTCCGAGGAAACTAAAAACGGGGACGGGAACTAAATTTTAGCCCGACTCGGAGGTGCGGGGACGAGGGGTGCTCCTCGCAGCGGCGGATGCCGAAGAGTGGGTCTCTTCAAAAAGCCACGCCACGGCGTAGCGAAGGAGCTCTGCCCCAGTTTGAATCCCGAGCTTTCGACGGATGTTGGCCCGATGGGCTTCGATTGTCTTGATCGATAGGCGAAGGCGCTCTGCGATGTGTACTGTGGAGCAGCCTTTGCCGATCCAAAAAAGGATCTCCAGCTCCCTGTCAGAGAGAGCACGGGGACCCAGCTCTTTTGAGGGCGGGCGGGTTGCGCGTTGAACGAGCCTTTGGGTCATCATTTTGCTCAGGGCGATCTCGCCTCTTGCGACGGTTCGGATGGCCTCCAGGAGTTCCTCGAGCGGTCTGTCCTTGGTGACATACCCCTTGGCGCCCGCTGCAAGTGACCGGAAGGCGTAAAGGGATTCGTCGTGGGTACTGAGGACGAGAATTCCCACTTCAGGGTGCTCCGCCGCGATGCTTTTGGTCAGTTCTATCCCGTCCACGCCATCGGGCAGCATGATGTCGACGATGACGATCGAGGCCGGGTGGATGCGCAGTGAGGCAAGGGCGTCTTTTGCCGAATGACTCTCGCCGGTGACTTGAAACCGATTCTCGAGCGAGAGGGCGCAGCGGAGCCCGTGCCGAATCAAAGGGTGATCGTCGACAATCAGAATGGTGGTATCCCCATCGGGGACGCTGGTGTTTGCTCTGATCCCAAAGTCCTCTATCTGAGCGTGTCGCATCATTGCCTCCAATGAAGGAATCGGATACGGCGGAGGAGTTGGGCGGAATGGCGGCAGTGGACTTTAGAGCCGCAATTTTTTGCGCCGTCAGGACTTTTTTACCCCCGCAGGACGGGGGATTCTCCGTAACGACAAGTGATATGAAATTAAATTCAATGCAGGACTTGTTGGTGGCGGAGTTGCAGGATCTGCTGGGAGCGGAGAAGCAGCTGGCTCAGGCTCTCCCCAAAATGGGGAAGGCGATTGCGCATTCCCAGCTGCGTGACGAGGTGGAGAAGCACGCGCGTGAGACGGCCCAGCATGAGCAGCGTTTGGAGAGGTGTTTTCAGAGTTTGGGGGTGACGCCTCAGCCTGCGCGCAGTCACGGGATGGTGGGATTGATTTCCGCTTGGATGGAGCTTGAGGAGACGGAGGCGCAGGAGGACGTGAGGGATGCCGCAATCATCTCCAGTCTCCAGCACATCGAGCACTATGAAATTGCGGGATACGGCTGTGCGAGGGCATTTGCTCAGGTCCTGGACGAGACGGAGGTCGCGGAATTGCTGGAGAAGACCCTTCGTGAGGAGGAGGGGTGTGATCGGAGGTTGAGTGCTCTGGCGGAGAGGTTTGTGAACTCTGAGGCGGAGATTCATTCCCGGTAGCGAGCGAGCGCCTGTTGCAATTGTATTGCAACAGGCGGCGGCCCGCTGGCAAGGATGGGGGCATGTGCACTGTGAGACGAGCCGCTTTTTGGGGGATGCTCTTGGTTTGTGCTCTCGGGATTCTTCCGGAGGGCTTGGCCGAGGACCGGCCCCGAAAATTAAGGGTTTCCACGTTCTCAACGGTTCTGACCGAGGTGGCGCAGAGGGTGGGAGGGGATCATGCGGAGGTGTCGGGTCATGTACCGATTGGGGTTGACCCTCATGAATTTGAGCCTAAGCCGGCCGTACTGAAGGTGGTTGCTTCTGCGGATGTCGTATTGCTTTCGGCGAAGCACTTGGAGGGTTACGTGGGAAAGTTGCGACAAGTGGCCGCGCCGGGGGCTCGTTTTGTGGAGGTTGGGAGCCGGATTCCCTCGCTGTGGGCAGCGGGGAGCGAGGGTCATCGGAGCAAGGTGGAGGATCCGCACTGGTGGCACAGTGTCTCAAACATGCAGAAAGCAGTGCGGGTGGTGATGGAGGAATTTGTATCCATTCAGCCGGAGAACCGGGCGGCTTTTGAGTCGAACGCAGCGGCTTACGGTCGAGAACTTGAGGAGCTGCAGCGGTGGGCCAAATTGAAGGTTTCCGAGTTGCCGAAAGATCGGCGCAGGTTGGTGACATCCCACGAGGCCTTTGGGTATTTTGCGAAGGAATACGGGTTTACGGTGTACGCGGTGGAAGGGCTGAGTGCTTCGGAGCAGCCGTCTTCCAAGAAGGTGGCCGAGCTGCTGGGGGTGATTCGAGAGCAGCGGGTGAAGGCGGTCTTTGCCCAAGATGCGGCGAACCCGAAGGTGTTAAAGCAAGTGACGTCGGAGACTGGGGCTGTTTTGGGGGCTCCCTTATGGGCGGATGGTTTGGGGCCGGGTGAAGCGTCGACTTACCGGGGGATGTTTCGTTCTAATGTGACTGCCATTGTGGAGGGGCTCAAATAGATGCGCGGTTCCCCCTTGGTTCGTGCCTTTTGGGTCTGGTTGGCGGTGGTGTTTCTCGGGTGGCCTTTGCGGAGCCTGACTCGTCCCGGTGGGGGAAAAGTGGAAATGGGGGAGGAAAAGGCTGAGCCCGGGAGGCAGTCGGCATCAGATGGGCTTTCGGCAATCCGGCATGTGGAGCTGGAGCTGAGTTTTTCGAGACCGGCGGAGTGGATCGAGGTGAGTCATCTGGGGAGAACGGTTTGGAGAAAAGAGAAGCCCGGGTCGCGGGAGGTCCAGGGTTTGGAAATTCCTTTCCCCCGCGAAGGGGTGGAGTTCGGGGTGCGGGTGGGGTGGGAAGGGGACTCGGTGAGCGCGGTGCGGTTTTGTTTGCGCACGGCAGAGGGGGAGGAGATGGAGCGAAGTTTGTGGGCAAACGGGAATTTGGAAGCCGTCGTTTCTTTCCCATGAGTGCGCATTCGCTTCATGTGAAGGATCTGACGGTGAGCTACCGTCGTATTCCGGCGCTGCACCACCTCAATTTTTCCGTGCCTTGCGGCGTTTGTGTGGGGGTGTTGGGGCCGAACGGGGCTGGGAAGTCGACCTTGTTGAAAGCCCTGGCGGGTTTACAGGAGAGGGAGGGTGGGCGTGTGATTTTTCATGGCCGGGAGGTGGTGGGGGCTACGAAGGAGTTCGCGTATTTGCCGCAGAGGGAAATGGTGGACTGGGATTTTCCGACGACGGTTCGGGGGGTTGTGGAGATGGGGAGGTATTTGAGGTTACGTTGGTGGAGGCGCTTCGGGGAGGCGGATAGTTTGGCTGTGGAAACGGCTTTGGAGGCGATGCAGTTGAAGCCGTTGGAGGGAAGGCAGATTTCGGCGTTGTCCGGAGGGCAGCAGCAGCGAGTGTTTCTGGCTCGGGCTCTGGCACAGGAGGCGCATGTGCTGTTGTTGGACGAGCCGTTCACGGGTTTGGACCAGGTGAGTCAGGACGGATTGAAGCAGTTGCTTCGTGGGTTGCGGGATCAGGGAAAGTTGGTGCTCGTGTCGCATCATGATCTCGCCTCGGTTCCTGAGTTGTTTGACCGGGTGTTGCTCTTGAATGGGGAGTTGATCGCCGAGGGAGCTGTGGAGGAGGTTTTTAAGAGGGACAATTTGGAGCGGACCTACGGGGTTCGCGTCTTTTCAGGATTGAGTCATGGACTGGCTGTTTGAACCTTTTGAGCATGCGTTTATGCAGCGGGCTCTTGCCGCCTGCATTTTGGTGGGATTTCTGAACGGCTTTTTGGGCGCATTTGTGGTGTTGCGCCGCATGGCGCTGATGGCGGATTCTTTATCGCACTCTTTGCTGCCCGGGTTGGCGGTCGGGATTTTGATTTTTCAAAGCGTTTCTGCTTTGGGGTTGTTTGTGGGGGCTCTCTCTGCGGCGTTGTGTGTGGCGTTGGGGGCGCAGTTGTTGTCGCGCAGTTCGCGGGTGAAGGAGGACACGGCTTTGGGGATCCTGTACACGGTGGCGTTTTCGTCGGGGGTGGTGCTGTTGAGTTTTGTGAAGGTGCGTGTGTCGTTGATGCACTACCTGTTCGGGAACATTTTGGGGGTTTCGAACGAGGATTTGTGGGTGGCCTATGGGGTGGCTCTGTTGGTGCTGCCTCTGTTGGTGGCGCTTGAGCGTCCCTTGCAGTTGCTGCTTTTTGATCCGGCAGTAGCGCGGAGTCAGGGGATTGCGACGGGAGGGTTGACGGTGTTTTTGGTCGGGGCGCTGGTGTTGACGATGGTGAGTTCTCTGCAGGCGGTGGGGGTGAT
>JBANFR010000130.1:0-10115 GCA_037975925.1 Verrucomicrobiota bacterium | reverse complement strand
GCGTAAGGCACGCTCACCGCGTAACTCGTCACCCCACTCGCAAACCCGGGCGACAAGGTACCGCCGCTCACCAGCAATCCTGCCAGATCTGCGTTCGTGCTCGGCAATCGCGTCACGCCCACCGTGTACGTCTTCACCGTCACGCCATCCGGCGCGGTCACCTCCACAACCACCGGGTTCAATCCCACAACCAACGCCACCGGCGCACTCGCACTCCCGGAGGCCACGCTCACTCCGTTCACCTTCACACTTGCCGTCGCATCCGCCACCACGGGCGTCACACTCCACGCGCTCGTCTCATTCGGCACGCTCACCGCGTAACTCGTCACCCCACTCGCAAACCCGGGCGACAAGGTGCCTCCACTCACCACCAATCCCGCCAGATCCGCATTCGTGCTCGGCAACCGCGTCACACCCACCGTGTACGTCTTCACTGTCACGCCGTCCTGCGCGGTCACTTCCACCAACACCGGGTTCAATCCCACAACCAACGCCACCGGCGCACTCGCACTCCCGGAAGCCACGGTCCCTCCGTTCACCTTCACACTTGCCGTCGCATCCGCCACCACGGGCGTCACGCTCCACGCGCTCGTCCCATTCGGCACGCTCACCGCGTAACTCGTCACCCCACGCGCAAACCCGGGCGACAAGGTGCCTCCACTCACCACCAATCCCGCCAGATCCGCATTCGTGCTCGGCAACCGCGTCACCCCCACCGTGTACGTCTTCACCGTCACGCCGTCCTGCGCGGTCACTTCCACCAACACAGGGTTCAATCCCACAACCAACGCCACCGGCACACTCGCACTCCCGGAAGCCACGCTCACTCCGTTCACCTTCACGCTCGCCGTCGCGTCAGCCACCACTGGCGTCACACTCAGCCCACTCGTCGCATAAGGCACGCTCACCGCGTAACTCGTCAACCCGCTCACAAACCCGGGCGACAAGGTGCCTCCACTCACCAGCAGTCCCGCCAGATCCGCGTTCGTGCTCGGTAACCGCGTCACGCCCACCGTGTACGTCTTCACCGTCACGCCGTCCTGCGCGGTCACTTCCACCAACACAGGGTTCAATCCCACAACCAACGCCACCGGCGCACTCGCACTCCCGGAAGCCACGCTCACTCCGTTCACCTTCACGCTCGCCGTCGCGTCAGCCACCACTGGCGTCACACTCCACGCGCTCGTCTCATTCGGCACGCTCACCGCGTAACTCGTCACCCCGCTCGCAAACCCGGGCGACAAGGTGCCTCCACTCACCACCAATCCCGCCAGATCCGCGTTCGTGCTAATCGTACGGAAAGTCACATCCTCGCTGGTGGCAAGGCCTCCCGCATTCGTCCCACTCAGACGCACGTGATATTCCGTCCCGGGAATGAGCCCGCTGAAAACCGTCGATACCGACTGGTCGTCGATTCCGTCGTTGGGTGACAGGGCGACGGGCAAGCTGCCTCCGTAGGACACATCTCGCCCAACCTCGAAGGCCGCCGTGGTGGCGAATCCCCTCGGATTCAAAACCCCACTGAACGTCACACTCGTCGTACCGAGCGAAGACAGGGCCACTGCTCCCAAAAGTGGCTTCTGCGCCACCAGGTTCAGGCTGACCTCGCCTCTCCTGCCCACCGTATCCTCCACAATCAGCGATACATCGCCTAGTGCTCCCCTCAGATTCAAAACCCCTTCCCAAACGCCATTGGAGAAATTTCCCGTCACCATTGGCGTGAGAGGCACTTTATTTTCGAATCCCAACTGAATATTCGGCAACACCACGGCGACCTGCGGAGACGGACTCCTCCCAACCCACGCCAGAGGCTCCCCGAAACGATTGTCACCCATGCTCTGGAAGTGAATGCTCCGCTGTTGCTCAGTTGCCGTTGCGAAGACAGCCCCCGGATCGTCGTAATTGTTGTTACTAAAGCTGAAATCAATCATCAGATTTCGAACCCCGTCGTACTCAAAGGGAGTCGAAAAGCGAAAGGTCACCCAACCCTTCTGGGAGATTTTCTCATACGACCGATAGACAGTTGTCCAATCGGCAGATTCCCACTCCGGCGCTGCTCCATAACTCTGCAAATTCGTGTGCCGCATCCGTATTGTCCAACTCCCCAAGGCAACATTTGGATACTGGCTCAGGTTAAGCGAGAGGGAGCGGATCGCTCCCGCAGCACCCACCTCGCTCTGGAGGTAAATGCACTGAGAACGCTGTCTGACAAAAGCAGACCTGCCCCAGGACTGGGTGTTCAGAGGAAATTCGACAGTCTCCACCGTCCCCGTGCCAATCACCCGGCTCGAATCCGCCACCCGCAGAGCGGCATTTCCGGAAAACGTGCTCACCGTATTATTCGCGCCATCCTGAGCCACGATCCGTGCAGGGAAGTCGAAACCCGAAAATTGGGTTCCTGAGGAAACGCTCCAGGCAAAGTGATCCAGCTCCCCCAACTGCTCGTTCAAAATCCGGAAATCATAATCCTTCCTTTCGCCTAGTGCAGCACCCGTGGCACGGCGGAGACTCAGACGCACCTCCCTGGTCCAACGCGCGTACGAATTTCCCAGGATAGTTAAAGGAATACTTTTGGTGGTCTCACCCGGGGCGAACGTAATCACCCCCAAAGGCACCTGATAGTCCACCCCGAGAACGGCACTTTCCACATTGAGCCCCGGGGCATTGAAGTATCCAGAGGGCCGAGCCCCCAAGTACACCTCTACATTCACAGGCGTCTGAGAGGACGCGGAAAGCGTCACGGGAACATTCACGACCCCAGCACCTCCCGAAGCCTGCCCCGAGGCTGAAGCGAACCCCACTTCAACCGGAAGAGATCCAGCGGGTGCGTCATCATCAATAAACAGCTTAGCACTGGGTATACCGAGGACGTATTGATCCCCACGCACCAACCTAAGCTCAACGGTCTCAGGCCCCTCCGCCAAAGCATCATCCATCGGATGGACAAAAACATACGCGTACTGCGAATTCGCAGGGATCGTCACCTTCCCCGACAGTGGGCGATAGTCGATCCCATTCGCCGCACTGCCCACCATGGTATAGCTCACATCGAGTGGACTGCTGATGCCCCCGGTACGCCAAATCAGAAAGGCACCAGACCATTGTCCCTCCCTCGCGTCTCCGATTGCGCTCACACTCACCCCTGGGAGTGCCGTATTCACGATCCAATTCGTTGCCGAGGTGTCCAAGAAAAAACTGTACGCTGGATCTGGGAGCAGCGTCACAGTCACATCCTTCCAGTTGTTAACCGTGTCAACAACCCTGGGAATCACGGGGAGCACACTTTCGCCCCCCGTTTTCACAGAAATCACGCCGGTCAACGGGGTGTAATCGACTCCCGGAATGGCCGAACCTGTCACTGCATATTTCACCTGGATGGTAGCAGAACCAGTCCCCACCGCTCGAATTCGAAAACCTCCCTTCTTGGCCACTCCGTTCTCAATTGTGGCCGCCAATCCCTCCGCCGCCACCGTAATGACGGGCACGCTACCTGAGTCGAGGATTTGCAACGTCGCATTGCTCTGCGCATCCACGTCGTACTCCGCGCCACTAGCGATCTGAAGGACAACAGTCTCCCCTGCCTCACCCAACCTGTCATTGACCGCCCGAATCGCAACCCTGGCCGTGCTTTGCCCCGACGCAAACTGAACAAAGTTGGCCACCGGCTCGTAGTCCTTCCCCGGGAGGGCTGACCCGGCTAGTGAAAACGGAACTATCACTGCGCGTGCAAGGTTCCCCGTCCGCGTCAAGACAAACTCCGCAGGACTCGCTGAGCCTTCAGTCGTCGAGGGCACACTGGCCATCACTCGCACCGTTGAAAGATCCGCATCGACGATCGCCACGAAGGCACTCCGAAAAGGGCCCGGTGTTGGTTGGTAACCGACGCCAGGCTCCACCTTCAAAAAAACCGTCTCAGTCCCCTCCGAAATCCCATCAACATTCGCAGCCAGAACAAGGTCTATCGATTCCTGTCCGGCAGGAATCTCCACCTCCTTGGCCATCGGCTGGTAATCGTCACCTTCCGTGGCGCCTCCAGAAACACTCAGCCTCACCCGAGTGGAATTTAACCATGGGGTCGTTCTGGATATTCGCCAAACAGGAGTCGTAGAACCCTCCCTCACCGAGGAGGTCAGAGCCTCAACCCGAACCACCGGAACCACCGTTTCCAAATCCCGAATACGGACTACCGCCGACGCATTCATGCCGACCGCGTAACCGGCCCCGGGCATCACAGAAAGCACAACCGTCTCGTCCCCTTCCAGCTCCTGATCCGACAGCGCATCCACCTCAACGCTCACTGAAGACTTTCCCGACGGGATGACGATAGTCCGGCCGGTCGGTCCTGAAGCCAAACCATTCAGGTTCTTATAGTCTGTTCCCTCCAGGGCAGTCCCACCCGGCCGCGACAAATTTACGGTCAATGCACCGCCCACGATATCCCTCGAAATCAAAAACCTTCCCTTCTGAGGGCCACCCTCAATCGCTCCCCCATCCGCAGCAGTAATCGTCACTGCGGGCGCTAGAACAGAGGTGAAATTGAGATCCTCCAGATCGGTTCCCACAGTCACCGGATTGCTAAATAATGGTTTTGCCGCAGAACTCGTTGTCATGGCCGACAGTGTGTAGGTTCCAGAGCTCAGGCCTCGCAGAACATAGCTTCCATCAGAGCCGCTCAATGTCTCCCGGTAAGCGGCCCCGGTTGCACCGTTTGAAATCAGCGCGTTAGCAACACCCGCTGTCCCAGCAAGCACTTTACCCCGTACCGAAAACGTCCGAAGATCGCCGACCTGCACCACAAGACTTCGCTCAGCCATCCCACCTTTCATATCAGACACAACGCAACGCACGGTGTGTTCCCCTTCCGTTGCAAAGCTTTTGGTCACAGAGGGTAAATTCCGCGAATCAAAGGTCTGATCCGAAAAATACCAGGCGTAGCTCAGCGGATCTCCATCCGGGTCCAATGCGCTTGCAGTCAGAGAGACCTGCTCACCCAACTTCACATTCAGGGAGGAGGCATTGAGACTGAGCGTCGGCGCCTGATTCAAAGGAAAAGGTCCGATATTCACCACTACATCCACGGACTCTGGGACCGTGCCCGCCTTACCCACCGGCGTGATGTGGATGCTGGACTCCCAATCCGAATACGTCCGACCGATCACCAGGGGCGCATCGTCTGCTCCAGCCGGACTCCCCGGGGTAGTGTCTAACAACGACGTGCCTCCATCGCCTCCAAGCGACATGTTCCAGGGCGCAAAATTAAGAACGATCCCATCCCGAATCCATAAATTCCCCTTGAAAGATTTTTGTCGGAACTCCGCCCAATACTCTCGGTCACCATCTTTGTTTATCACCAGAGCGTAAGTTTTTCCTGATTCCAAACGCGGCTGATCAAACGCGGTAAGCCGGTAAACCCCGCTGCGCGTAATCCGCCCAACGGCCGACTCCGGGAGCCAGCCTAGCTTCCATTTGGAATACACGCCGAAATGTTGGTCCATCGATGCACTGCCAGGCCCTTGTCCTATTCTATCAAAGGGGTTTGAGAGAGGTTGAAAGCTTCCATTTCCAATTACGGAAAGACCAGAGGTCCTCCATAAGCCGTTGTGGTGGAGCCCCAAGTTGTGCCCCAGTTCGTGGGCGATACTTCCCCAGCCGGGGCGATCATTCCATGCTCCCTTCATTGCATAGAAGCCAAATCCCCCGGCGCCTGGATAGCGATACACCACCAAATCGTACGAGTCCACGTCGTAGCCCATCTCGCGGGCAAGCCGCTCAGCCTCCACGTTAGCTCCACCATCACCGGCAAGGATCGGCTTCGAAAGCATCACCAAGGGCGTCACAGTGGGTACCAATGAGAATTTGCCGTAGCTGTTCTCGACGAAAAAATTGTTACAATCCTGCATCACACTGTAGGACGTAGCCTCCGACTCTATCGCTTTGGGACTGTCCGGAAAGGCTGCTCGGATCACGAGAATCGTCTTTGCTCCCCGAGACCAATCCGTCGGAGTTGAGCCCATCTTTGGATAAAACCCTTTGATTGCACCGCCACTGGCCCCGTCCCCCATAGCGACCGTCCACTCTAAATCGCTTAAACTCAAACCCTCCGGAAGATAGTAAACCGTCCCTGCAACTTCCACCGCAGGAGTCTGCCGCGTAATCGGAGGCATTTCCCCCTCCGCCGCAGCAGCCAATACTGTCTCTCCCAGAACCAGTCCCGCCGATTCCCGGGGTTTCTTGGGACGTGGAATTTCTCCAACCTCGAGAGGCCGAACTCGTCTCTCGTCCAAAGCCATCACTTGGTCGACCGCGACCCCACTCATCACCGACCTCGCCGCGCTCGCCTGCACCAAACGTTGCCCGAACGTGTAAACCTCGTGGCGCTTTCCGTCCTCCATCACCGCAAACCGGGCATGTTCACTCTTCTCAGAACGCTCGTCCTCCTCATGATCCTGGCCATGCTCAGGATGCACTGCGCCAACACCGTAAAAACCACGGGCGCTGATCCTCTGCTCCAACTTGGAAACCACCTCGGCTGGAAGTTGCTGACGCACAACCATCGGCACCGCATTTCGCAAAGCCACCGCAGGATCCGTCGGAATCAGATCTTTCATCGCCACCCGTCTCTCCTCCGCTACTGCAACTCCCTCCCCAATCAGCGCCCCGCGCTGATCGAGTCCGGCACGAAAATACTGCACCAACCATCTATCGAATTTCCCAAACGCAGGGTCGAGCCCTTCCCGACTTGGAAGCGACGGCACACAAAAGCCGCCGGCAGCCACATCCTCCTTCGGTTCATCCGCAAGCGCAGCGGCACTTACCGGCGAAGCAGAGTTCTCTAATACCTCTCCCCCCACGACTCGCGGGATCCCGGGCTCATCACCCACTTCCTCGCCTTGCCCCATTTCATGCAGCACGCCCGGACAAATTACGTAGAACGCCAAGAGACTCGTCAAAATCGCTGCCAGTGCCACAGGCAAGGCTTTCCGCATCAGTTTTCGCATAAGAATTCAAAAATTGTAGGACCAGCGAGAGCATAAAACCCTCGTTTTTTAATATAACCCCCTTATCACCATTTGTTTACAAGGCATTTAAACACCCGCCTTTTGGTCCGGGCACTTAAATGCTCGGACCTGTCTCCACATCAACGCTTCGGTGTAACAAAATTTTTAAAAAATCATCCGCCGGAGAACTGAGACAGCACATGGCTTCCTGGGGTAATGAAGAGAACGTCCGGGGCCGTTGTGCGCCCTTTCGGGTGGAAGCGGAAAAAACGATCAGCAGCCCAAACGACTCGCTGGTAATGGAACAAGAGCGGACCGGCATCACCACTGAGCACCAAAGCCGAGCCTGAGGGTGAATCAGGAAGTCAACGGCAGGTGAGCCAAACTTTGTCACCTGGAGACCTCATGGAAGCCGCAAGCAGCACGAATTTTCAAAATAGCCTTCCTCGTGAGCACCCCGCGCTCGCGGGACGTGCGCCCTTCAATCATTTGCGCACCGTGTGTGGTGAACCAACAAACGCACCCGACACGCCATCCTCGAGAGCATTCATCACGGGAGCGCCATGCGGTCTTCGGCCTCCCTCGGCACTCTCACAGGGAACTTCGTGGCTTCTGCCTATTCGCCTGAAATCAAAGAAATGTCGGCCGGCCGCAACGGTTCAACCGGACAATAAAAGCGCCGCGCTCATCTCGAGCGCGGCGCCTGCTATTTGATCTCCAGCCCGCCACTATTGTGCCTCAAGCCGCACCACACCGCTCTCGCGAGCATTGCCGCCCACCGCTGGCGCCACAAAGTAACCCTCCCCTCTCTGCGTCTTCTGCAGCACAGCGCCACGGAACGCCGTACTCGCTCCCGTCGTTCCGGGATAAACAAACGTTCCACTCCACCGGCCAGTACCACCCAAACCAAACGTGGCGCCCGCAGCAGGAACGCCACCAGCGGGCGCTCCCTGCACTCGCACCGATGTTCGGCCAATCGTAAGCTGATTCCGGAAAGCACCTTGCAGCCCACCCAATCCCACCTCGAGCAACCCGTTCACCGCAGGATACACCGCAGGCTCGTTCCCAAGCACCGTCTTCGTCGTCAGTGCGCTCGCGATGAACTTGGACCCCACAAGGTCCATTACAATCCCCTGCGACCAACCCTCCGGATACAACACATCACTCGCGTTCCCCGGCTTGTACCATCGCAAGCCCGCTCCCCCATCCACGTCGCTCTTTGCAGGCACCTCCCGGAAGCTCACCTCTCCAGCAATCACTCCCCTCCCGGCGTAGGGCGCCGCATACAGCGGCAGTCGGTTCTCCTTCGACAGGTAATTGCTCACCGAAAACACCTGCCCATCCGCAAGTTCACCCCAAACAGAAACCGCCCCAGTCGAATACACCGTCGCAGTCGCAAAACCGCTCCCCTGCGGGTACGTGTTCGCTTCCCGGCCCTGCACCGCAGGAGCCCATGCCGGAAACACCATCGTATACGCTCCCTTGTCCGTCAGCGGATCCAGCACCGTCACAGGCACATTCCGCAGCGGTGCCACAGGCGCCGCTGCACTCGTGTACAGTCTCCGGTTCAGCACAAACTCCGATACCACAAGCGATCCAGACCGCACTTCGCCCACCAACTGGTGCGTCAGCGGCGACTGCCAATCCACTCGCATCGTCAAACTCAGCGGATCAAAACCCGCCCTGACAATCTCCACCGCAGGAGTCCGAACCGTACTTCCAACCACATAAAACGACGCTGCACCCCCTGCATCCACCACTCCGCTGAACGGCACCGATGCGCTCGTCCCTCCAAAAATCACTCTCCCACTGAATGATCCGCTGCTCGACAGACTCACGCCCGCCAAGCCCACGTGCTTCATCGGCTCCACCGAATTTCCGCCAGGCACCACCAACCCATCATACCCGCCACCGAATTCGGGTTGCCTCAACACCTCCATCACGTACTTGCGACTGCTCACTCCGTCCTCCGCAGTCACCACCACCTCCAGCGAATTCGCACCCTCTGCAAGCGGCACCGCAGAACTCCACGAACCGGACTGAATCGCCATACCGTTCAGCCGAATGGTCGCATTGGCCTGCGCCGCGGTCGCCAACACCGAAGTCGCACCCGCGACATTGAGCACCTTGGCGGCGTACTGCGTCGTGCCCGATGCAAATGCGGGACTCAGAGCCACAGCACTCAAGCGCAACCCGCTCAGCCCGGCGTTACTACCGGCAGGCCGATTCACTCGCACACTGTAACTCTTCTTCGTCACACCATCCTCCGCGGTCACCTCCACTCCCACCACCGTTTCCCCCACCCCAAGTCCGACCACCCCAGACCACTGCCCTGCCCCCACCAAGACGCCATTCACGCGTACAGTCGCCCCGGACTGCTGCGTCAAAGGACGCCATCTCAACGCCACCACTGGGGTCGTGAAGTTCAACGCATAGTCCGAAACCGTCGAACGAAACACCGGACTGAGACTCCCTGCGGAAGGCGTCAAACCGGCAAGATTCGCATTCGTCGAAGGAATGGCTCGCGTCACCCCCACCGTGTACGTCTTCACCGTCACGCCATCCTGCGCGGTTACTTCTACCACCACCGGGTTCAATCCCACCGACAACGCCACCGGCACGCTTGCACTTCCGGAAGCCACGCTCACTCCGTTCACCTTCACGCTCGCCGTCGCGTCAGCCACCACTGGCGTCACACTCAGCCCACTCGTCGCATAAGGCACGCTCACCGCGTAACTCGTCACCCCACTCGCAAACCCGGGCGACAAGGTACCGCCGCTCACCAGCAATCCTGCCAGATCTGCGTTCGTGCTCGGCAATCGCGTCACACCCACCGTGTACCTCTTCACCGTCACTCCATCCTGCGCAGTCACTTCCACCACCACAGGGTTCAATCCCACAACCAACGCCAACGGCACGCTTGCGCTTCCGGAAGCCACGCTCACTCCGTTCACCTTCACGCTCGCCGTCGCGTCCGCCACCACCGGCGTCACGCTCCACGCGCTCATCTCATTCGGCACGCTCACCGCGTAACTCGT
Source organism: Verrucomicrobiota bacterium (assembly GCA_037975925.1). Lineage (GTDB taxonomy): Bacteria > Verrucomicrobiota > Verrucomicrobiia > Chthoniobacterales > Chthoniobacteraceae > Chth-196. The sequence goes on along the minus strand of JBANFR010000130.1, from coordinate 79 downwards.
TACCCCGCTCGCAAACCCAGGCGACAAGGTGCCTCCACTCACCACCAATCCCGCCAGGTCTGCGTTTGTGCTCGGCAGG
>JBANFR010000129.1:0-10153 GCA_037975925.1 Verrucomicrobiota bacterium | reverse complement strand
GTTTTTGTTTTTGCTCCCTTCCTCGACGTAGAAGCAGCAGTAGGGGCAAATTTTGGGGCAGAACGGGATGTGGAAATAAAGGTGCTCGATGAGGTGCATCCGGGATGGGGCTGAGCGTCGATTCAGGAGAAAGGGGGTCAAAGATGGCCCGGAGAAAGGGGGGACGCTATGGAAAGAAGGGGAGTGAGTGAAAATTCGGGGCGCGGGTTCGGGTGTGGGGTTGGTGGGGTTGGTGGGGCTAAGGGCAGGTTTGTGCGGGGGGGGGAAGAGGTCGGGCAAAAAGCACAGGAAGAGGAAAACAAGAGAAAGTCGTGGGTGGAGAGGGCGAAACCTGAGGGGGGTGATTGATGGGAGGCAAAAGGAGGCTGCTTTGGCGGGGAGGAACTTTTAAGGGAAGAAAATGCGTATCGCTGTTTTTGACACCCATCAGTACGACCGGGATGGTTTCCTGGAGTGCAACCGCGAGTTGGGCCCCGGCTCCGGGCATGAATTGGTTTTTGTCGAGGCGCGCCTGAGCGAGTCCACGTGCGAGAGGGCGGAGGGCTGTGCGGCGGTGTGCGTGTTTGTGAACGACCGGGTGGAGGCCTCCGTGCTGGAGCGTTTGTGGGCGATGGGGGTGCGTTTGGTGGCGCTCCGGTGTGCCGGGTTTAACAACGTGGACTTGGGAGCCGCCCAGCGCCTGGGGATGGCGGTGGTGCGTGTGCCCGAGTATTCGCCGCATGCCGTGGCCGAACATGCCGTGGGCCTGATTTTGGCGCTCAACCGAAAACTGGTCCGCGCCCATGCCAGGGTCCGGGACGGCAATTTTTCTTTGGATGGGTTGGTCGGCTTCGATTTGTACGGCAAAACCGTGGGGGTGGTTGGGACCGGGAAAATTGGGGCGACGTTTGCGCGGATCATGCGCGGCTTCGGGTGTCGGTTGGTGGGTTATGACCCGGTGCCGGACCGCGCGTTGGAGGCCGAGATTGGGATGGTCTACTGCGGGCTCGAGCAGGTGCTGGCAGAAGCGGATGTGCTTTCCCTGCACGTCCCGCTCAATGCGTCTACCCGACACCTGCTCAATGCGGCAGCGCTGGAGCGGATGAAGCCGGGGGCGATGGTGATCAATACGGGGCGCGGGGCGCTGATTGATACCACGGCGCTGGTGCACGCCCTGAGGTCGGGCCGTGTCGGTGCGGCCGGACTCGATGTGTACGAAGAGGAGGAGGGAATCTTTTTTGAGGATCACTCCGGGGAGGTGCTCGGAGACGCGCAGCTCGCCTGGCTGCTCATGTGTCCCAACGTGCTGGTGACGTCGCATCAGGCGTTTCTAACCAAGGAAGCCCTGCATCAAATCGCGCGGACCACGCTCGCCAGCGCGAGTGCGTTCGAAGCGCAGTTGGCTGGAACTGCCCCGAAGATGGCCGCCGATCAGCGCGTGGTTTTGACGCCTTTGGGCAGCTGAAGGCCGCGCCTATTTTCCCAGGTATTTCAGCACCGCCTCCGTGCGCGAGTGAACGTGGAGTTTCTCGTAGATTTTGCGCAGGTGCGTCCGGACCGTATCCAGGCTGATCGTCAGTTTTTCGGCGATTTCCTTGTAGAGGAAGCCCTTGGACAAGAGCTCGAGCACCGCCCGTTCGCGGTCGGTCAGGCTTTCCATGCGGGGGGTGACGGGCTCGGTCTTGTGGAAAAAGCTGACGACCTGGCGGGCGATTTGGGGGGACATGGCGGAGCCGCCGGCATGCACTTGGAGAATGGCCGTTTCGATTTCGGCGGGCGGAGTCCGCTTCAGGAGGTAGCCGCAGGCACCGGCTTTGAGCGCGTCAAAAATCAGCGGCGTTTCCTCATACATGGTCAGCATCAGACACAGAATGGCGGGGTTGGCGGCTTTGAGGCGTGCGACCAGCTCGATGCCATTCATTTGGGGCAGGTTGATGTCCACCAACACCAGGTCGAGGTCCAGCGAGGGGATAGACTCCAGAGCTGCCTCTGCCGTCGAGAAGACGCGCGTGCAAACGATGGTTTGCGAGAGTCCAAAGTACAGGACCAGGGTCTCTGCAAAGGGAGCGTCGTCTTCAACAAATGCGATGCGGATGGGCATGAGCAGGGTGTCCTGCCCTGATTGTGTTTGCGCCGAGGGGGGGCTGGCGAGCAGGACCTGCTCCTTTCCACGCCGGAACGGGGCGTCTCCGCCTGCCGTGGAATCACCGCATCCGTTGCGCGGTGCGGGATTCGTGTAAGCATGCGCTATTCGCTTGATTGCCTATGGAGCAAATGGACCCCGAAGCTCTTCGATCCGGTGTTTGGCTAACTCAATGCGAATTGCCTCTTTGGAGATTCGCTTTAAGAAATGACGTTTTTCCAGTGCATCGATGAAGTCCTCCATAGAATGGACATAGCATCTCCGAGCTAATTCGGATGCATCAAGTAACTTATGGCTGAGGTGGGGGTCGTCTTTTCGGCCCAATCTGTAAGATTCGGAGGAGTAATCGCTCCGGTGATCGGCGAGTGCCTTTTCAAGCTTTAAATCAGCAATTGCAATTTCTTTTTTGGATGGTTTTTGAAAGGTTTCTCTCTTCAGTAAACGCAGGACAAGCGTTTGAAAGTTTTTATAGCAAATTTCTTCAGATTGAATGGCCGCAGCCCCTCGGATGCTACCCACCACATTTTCCCAGTAGATGCGTTCAGAGTCTTCAGATTCGTAATTTCGGAAGTCCTTGAATAGTTTGGAGAGCGCCTGTTTGGTTTCCTCCGGGTAATTTTTGCTGCTCAAGTGGATGGCGATCGATCCGCGTACATGACTGATTGAAGATTCAAAACCGAAACGGACGTTGTATCCGTAGGTGGTGTGATCGTTTTTGTTTGTCCATAGATCGCTGAGAGATAATTCGGTGTTGCCGGATTCAATGGATTCCCGCAGGGTTTGAAGCAAAATTTCCATATCCTCCTCTCCATGGCTTGGATGGTTGTTTTCTTCCTCGATAGCGGCCTTCAGATATTTCTTCGCCTGGTTGCGATCAGGGATCGCCCCATTTCCCGTAAGGTACATCCAGGATACCATGGCGTAGTGACGTCGAGCGATCAGCTCGGGAAGTGCTTCACAGGAGCGTCCTTGGACTTCGTAAAATAGATAAATAACCACGGGGGTGGGGAGGTTCCTCTTTAGGATCCCGTAATCCTGCAAAACGGTTCGGAGCTCTTTGCGGAGGTCGTCTTTTTGGGTGCACTCGCAACGGGTGGAATGGCGCCCGGTGCTGGCGGTAGCGCCTTTTGGCAGTTGGCAACCTTGCAGGGCAATGGTGGCAAAGAGGCACAAGAGTGAGCGGAAACACCTCATGGGTTCTCTCCAGTGGGAATCGATTGTTTGGCTTTCGGAGTCACGATAAAGACCGACGCTAGTCTTCGCCGATCCGTGCCGTCCAGCGACGCATTTCCCGCGAACGCGGGGTGCTCACGAGCAAAGGTTTTGTGATTGGATCAACGGTAGTCCGCGTGGGTCTCCAATCCGCGAGTGCTATTGCCTGCACTGGGAGCGCACACGGGACCTTCTACAAGAAAACCCCGCTCGCTCTTGATCAATGATTGTCATCCGTACCACAGCATGCATCGCTATTGCTTTCATTCCCTTGCAGGCCATTGCAGGCGTCAATTCAAAGGCTATCCCAAAGGGCGCGGTTGCCGGCTTGTCTCAGAATAAATTCGAAAAGGCAGTCCAAGACATCGAGGGCTTTCTCGATGACGAAGAGAAAGCGCTTCGCTCACAGAACGCTTTCCGGATCCCGCTGCTTTATGAGCGGAAGAAAGGAAACTATTCTGGACTGTTTCAGTTATTTCCCTTCGGCAGCTGTGAGTATGATCGGTTGACTCACTCTCGTTCCTGGTATGTGGGTCCGATTCCTCCTCTGCTAGAGCATACCCGTATCTATAGCCACGAGGGCCAGTTGGTGACCTCCGCGAACTCGTTTCTGGGGATTCGCCACGCGAGTGCAAAAACTCGTTCTGGTGGTCAGGGGTATCTATTTCATGTCACGCCTATCTTTGCCTCTTGGGAGAGTCTTTGTGATCGGGATACTTGCCGCCGCGAATTGATGGTGGCCCCTTTGTTTACCCTGTGGGAGCACAAAAAAGAGAAGCAATCCGAGTCTACGCTCTTTGGATCGCTCCCTTTTCTGACATTTTTTAACTCTGATGAAAAAGAGGGAGTCAGGGAGCAGACGTTTGTAAATCTTTTATTGGGAGGTTGGCATCGCTCGCACGATGCGCGAATGACGTTTTATGGACCGCTCGGGCTTTTGGGTTCCGTGGAAAAAAGTGAACAAAGGAGAGAGGTCGGCTTTCTCTGGTCCCTCCTTTACAAAGGGGTATGGGATTCCAAAGAGGATTATCATCGCCATTCGGTGACGCCATTCCTGTGTTATGAGCGTTCCAAGGGGGAAAAGACGTTCCGTCTTTTCCATTGGATCCGGATTCCCTTGGGAAAGGCGGCGAAGACGCCGGCGGCCACGGCAAAGCCGCCCTTATCGTCGGGCGATGCGAAGCGGCGTGCTCCGCAGCGTTAAGGTTTTTTTCCAGATTGAGGAGCCGGAAGATCCTGCACGCAGCGGAAACCGATGTGATTGGCCGCTGAGTTGGGTTCCCCTTTTCCACGGGTGCCGACCATGTACCGGGTGCAGTACTGGTCGGTGCACAGGAAGGAGCCGCCCCGGTGGACGCGTTTGGGGACGCCGGGTTCGTCCGGGTCGTGGCTGTCGGAGGGGCCTTTGGGGTTGCGGACGGCGGCGGCGCCCTGTGCGGCGAGTTGGGCGTAGTAATCGGGGCGATACCAGTCGCTGCACCATTCCCAGGCATTTCCCGCCATATCATGGAGCCCGTAGCCATTGGGGGGGAATTGGGCGACGGGGGCGAGTCCGACGAAGCCGTCTTCTCCCGTGTCTTTTGAGGGGAATTGTCCCTCGAAGATGTTGGCCATCCAGCGGCCGCCGGGTTTCATCTCGTCACCCCAGACAAACATTTTGCCTTCGAGGCCGCCCCTGGCCGCAAATTCCCACTCGGCCTCGGTGGGGAGCCTCTTTCCGGCCCAGCGGGCGTAGGCGAGAGCGTCTTCGTAGGCAATGTGGACGACGGGGTGGTTTTCTTTTCCCTGAAGATCACTTTGGGGTCCCAACGGGTGCTTCCAACTGGTGCCGGGCTCGTAGCGCCACCAGGCGAGGAAGTTGTTGAGGTCCACCTGGTTTGCCGGGGGCGTGAAGAGAATGGAGCCGGCTTTCAGCGCTTCCGGTGGGACCCCAGGAAATTCTGCGGGGTTCGGCGGGCGCTCGGCGACGGTCACGTAGTGGGTCGCTTCCACAAAGCGGGTGAATTGCGCGTTGGTGACCTCGGTGGTGTCCATCCAGAAGCCGTCGACGGCGACCCGGTGCAGGGGGCGTGCATCGTTCATGGCTTCCTTTCCCATCCCGGGGCGTTCGAACTTGGTCGGGTCCTGAGAGCCCATCCAGAATTCCCCGCCGGGAATCCACCGCATTCCCTCGGGTGCCTGAGGATTGGCGGGCGCCGTTTGGGTGGCGTTGGGAGCAGCGCCTGCGCTGAGTTGCATCCAAAGAGTAAGGAGACCGGCTTGGAGGGCGATGCCGATCGGCGTGCGACGGAGAGAGGGGTGTGAAACGGGGGATTGCATGGCGGGAAAAGAGTCGGACGAAGAGGGGAGGGTTAAGGGAGCGCTTTCGCGGCGACTCCGTACGTGAATGTTTGGGCTGGAGTGTCGGGGGTCAGGGCTGAGCCCAAAGTCAGGGTTCCAGCTGAGAGGACGTCTCGTTTCCAAACTGCGAAGGGGAAGGAGACAGACTGGGTTCCAGTTTTGCGCAGGGTGTGTTCCTCAAAACGCAGGCGGTAGCCGGTGTCCTGAAAACGCTCCTGGAGCCAATCTGGAACGGGGTTTCGAACATCGTAAAACACAAAAACCGTTGCGGGTCTGGAGAGGGTCAGGGTGAGTTCGAAATCTTGGTGTCGTCCGTCAAAGCGGCGGTTGGCGAAGAGGTCGGCGCCCTCCAGCCATTCGGGGAAAGTGTCGGAATCGAGCGGAAACCACCAGGCGCGTTCGGCTTTCCATGCCCGGACGCCGGGGTGCATTGCGGCGATACGGATGTTGTAGTCGTAGGACTTGGAGGTGGGAGGCAGGTTGTTGGTGGCGTCGGTGAGGACAGCCTCGGGGGGGGCGGAGGGCAGGGCCGTCCATTCGTCGGTGCCGGGACCGAACTTGAGGAATTTGAGGGGAAAGGGTTGGCGGGAGGGATCGATGCGGACGCCTTCTCCGATGGAGAGGCTGGTGAGGAGGGTGCCCTTGCGCGCGTTGCGGTCGGGTTCGTGGACTTCGACCTGGCCCTCCAGAACCACGACGTGAGTCGAGCCGGAGGGAGCCGCCTCGACTCCGAAGCGCGTGCCCAGGTCGACGACGCTGGCCTGGGCGGTATCCACGACAAATCCCTTCGCGAAATCCCCCACATCCGCGGTGACCTTCCCTTCCCGGACACGCATGCGCATGGGGCTGGTGAAATCGAGTGTGACCGGGCCATTCCAACTCACCAGGACGCCGGAGGAGAGTCGGACGCGGGCGCTGCCCGAACGCATCCGAACGTGGCGCAGGGGCATCCGCTGGCCGGCGCGCAGCGCGGGGGAACCCGGCTCAAAAACGGCGTCCTGGGCGTCGAGGCACTCGACTTCCGGCGGCGCCTCCTCCCGCGCAAGGGAGTGGGAAGCGGGACGCTGGATCGCCCAACTGAGTCCTACAATCACGAGGGCGGCAGCGGCCCACTGGATGAGGGTTGGAAAAGGGAAAATCCGTCTCGGCGCGGGGGTGGATTGGGAAAAGAGGACGGGTTCCGCTGTGAGGAGGTCGGCGGGGGAGTTGGCTCCGCCGGCGCGCCAGTGAAGGAGGGCGTCGAGTTCGAGTTGCTCGAGGTAGATTTGTTGCAGTTCGGGTTGGGAACGCAGGAGTTCCTGAAGGCGGGCTTTGCGGTGGGCGTCGAGTTGGCCGGCGAGGAGGTCTGCCAGCAGGGTTTCCCATTCGGGCGGCAGGGTCTTTTTCATCGTTCGGGTTCGGCTTCCAGGGTGGATTGAACGCAGTCGACGAGGGCTTTGCGGATACGGAAAAGGGTGACGGAGATGCCGTTGACGGATTTGCCAAGGCGTTGGGCGATTTCCTGGACCGAGGCGCTGTGGGAGTAGCGGGCTTGGATAAGGTCGCGGGAGGCCGAGGGAAGCTTGTGCAGGCAGGATTCGAGGGCGTCGAGGCGTCGGTTTGGGGCAGGGGAGGCGGCGGCGGTGAGGCGGTCGGCGAGCGCGTCGAAGAGTTGGTCATCGAGCACCAGGCGGTCTCTGGATTGGCGTTTGCGCCATGCCATGGCCTGGAAGCGCGCAAAACGCATGGCCCAGGGCGCAAAGGGGCGCGCGGCATCGTATTGGTCGGCCTTGTCGAGGAGCGCGAGGTTGGTTTCCTGAAGGACATCCTGCACGCCCTCGCGTCCGCCCAGCAGGGAACACAGGAAGGCATACAGCGCGCTTTGGTGGCTGGTGAGCAGGTGGACAAAAGCAGGGGACGCACTCACGGAAGGTGGAGGAGCTGGGGGCGGTGAGAGGGGCATAAGGCGGCTCCGGAAAGGGTGCCCTGCTTGAGGGCGTACTTTCCCTTAGCCGCCGGAGTGGAAATCTTACTTTCGGCGGGGCTCAAGATTCTCCCCGGAGATGCCGGAGGGCCTCCCGAATCGCCGGGAAAACCAGCGGCAGGCATTCTCCGATCGCTTTGGGATTTCCCGGAAGATTGAGGATCAGGGTTCGGCCGCGGGTGCCTGCAGTAGCCCGCGACAAAATCGCCGTCTTCACTTTCTCGAAGGAAAAGACGCGCATGATTTCGCCGAAGCCGGGGAATTCGCGTTCGATGACCGCTTTTGTGGCTTCGGGGGTGATGTCGCGCGGGGTGGGTCCTGTGCCGCCAGTCGTGAAAATGAGCTCGCAGGGTTCGGTGTCGCAGAGCCGGCGCAGGTGGGCTTCGAGGGTGGGACGATCGTCGGGGAGGAGCAGGGGTACCCACTCGATGGGTGCCGCGTACTGTTCGCCAAAGAGGCGCTCGATTTCGGGGCCGCTCAGGTCGGCGTAAACCCCGGTGCTGGCGCGGTCGCTCAGGGTGATGCGGGCCACTTTGATGGGCGGGTTCATCGGCTATTGCTTGGTTTTAAGGGTGACGTGCAGGTCGCTGATCACCATCGTTTTGTCCACTGCCTTGCACATGTCGTAAACGGTGAGCGCGGCGACGCTCGCGGCGGTCAGCGCCTCCATCTCCACTCCCGTTCGCGCATGCGTGGACGCCGTGGCAGTGATCCGAATGGAACTCGTCTCCACGGCAAACTCGATGTGAACGGCGTGCAGTGGGAGGGAATGACAAAGCGGAATCAGTTCATCGGTGCGTTTGGCGGCCTGGATCCCGGCGATTTTGGCGATCGTCAGAACGTCTCCTTTGGGGAGGGCGCTCTCGCGCAGCGCCGTGATGGTTGTGGGCAAACATTGCACCACGCAGCTGGCGCTGGCCGTTCGCTGCTGTTCGGGTTTGGCGCCGACATCCACCATTTTGGCGTTTCCCGAAGCGTCCAGGTGAGAAAAGCCGGCGGGAGAGTTCGAGGTGCTCATCAACGTTGAACTTGGGGTGAAGTCGCAGACAGCTCCAGTAAAAGACATTCCACTTCCGTGCCCGCCTCCCACCCGGTGCAAGAGGGGGGAACCCGCAACAGCCCCTGGGCCCCCGCAAGGCCCCGGATGTCTCCCGAACTCTGCCAGGGAAGCGGGAACGCCTGAAGCGCTCCGTCAACCATCAGCACCTTCGCCGGCCACCACGTTTCACGCCGGTCGGGCTGTACGGACAAAGCAGCGCCGAGGTGCGTTTTGAGCAGTGGCCGCGCCTCAGGGATGCCGGAAAAACGACGGATCGCCTCCGCAATCGCCAGGTGGAATGTGACAAAATGAGAGAGCGGGTTTCCGGGAATCACAAAGGCTGCCTGCGCGCCTCGGGTGGCGAAGATGAGCGGCTTACCCGGTTTGATGCGGAGTTGGCGGAAGTGGATTTGAAATCCCAACGCCTCCAGCGCACGCGCGCCGAAATCAAAATCCCCCACGCTGGCACCTCCCGAAACGAGCAATAGATCCCATGCGTTCTCGGGAAGCCTCCGGGCGGCTTCGATCATAGCGTCGAGGGAATCCGGCACGCGTTCCTGGTGCACGAGGGTGGCTCCGGATTCGCGCAACAAACCGGCAATGAGCGGGGAATTCGAGTCGCGAATTTGCCCCGGACCCGGAGTCGCTTCCGGCGCAACGAGCTCGTTGCCCGTGGCCCAATGCACCACGCGCACCTTGGGGGAAACCGCCACTTGGCGAATCCCAATCGAGGCGAGGAGCGAAAGAGCTCCCGCGCCCAGCACTTCGCCGGCGGACAAAAGGACCGTGCCCGCCTGGGCATCCTCCCCGCGGTAGCGAATCCAAGGGCGCTCCTCTTGCTCCCGGATCCGCATCCAGTGGCCGTCGGTTTCCACATGCTCCTGGAGGACGACCCGGGAAGCTCCTTTGGGAATGGGGGCGCCTGTAAAAATCCGGACACATTCGCCCTCTTGAAGTTCCAGGGTGGGGGTCTCACCGGCGTGGATGACTCCCACGATGCGGAAGCTTCCGCCCGCGTCGCCCGAAGGAATGGCGTAGCCGTCCATGGCGGAGCGGTCGAATGGGGGGATGGGCTCGGGGGCGAGAACGGCCTGCCGGAGGATGCGCTGGTGAGCGGCTTCGGGAGCGAGAAGCTCCGCGGGGGGGAGCGGGATTTGGGAAAAAATGGCGGCCTGGGCTTCAGCGATGGAGAGCATGGGAGCAAGTTTAGGGAAGAGGGATTGGGGGGCGACAGCGAAGAACTTGCGGGCTTGGAGGGGGCGTAGTAAGGGCTCTGCCGATGAAGACCGTCCGATTGCTCGCTTTTGCTCAGGCGCAGGAGGTTTTGGGATTTGGCGAAAAGAGGATCGAAGTTTCCGGGGAAGAGACCGCGCGGCAATTGGTGCAGCGGGTGCATCCCGGGGTGGACGTGAGCGGGTGGCGGGTGGCGATGGATTTGGAGTATGCGGACTGGGAGCAGCCCATTGGGGAGGATTCG
>JBANFR010000128.1:0-10374 GCA_037975925.1 Verrucomicrobiota bacterium | reverse complement strand
TACCGCCGCAGCAATCAACGGGAGCCAGGGGCGAAGAGGGCTCGAAGAGAAACGAGGGCGCCAGGGATGGGATGGAGCCGTGGAAGGAGGTAGCATATTGGGGTGGTAGATGGGGTGGTAGAGCGGAGATGAATGCAGCCCAACGGTGCAGGCACCGAGGGCACGCGCAACAGAGCCTCGTTTTTTCATCTGTCAAATGAGCTGCGAACAAACTTCTGCGGGATAGAGAGTTGCCACATAAAAAATTCGCATGAGGCCAATCTCCTGCGTGCCTCCTCGAGCCGCGCCCAGGATCCCGTTTTGACCGGATCAAAACCTGCGCTAACCTCCCCGCCGATCTCCCCTCCCTCTCAACCATGCTACCCAACGCCCTTCGCATCCTTGTCATCGCCCTCGAGGTCATTCTTATCTTCAACCTCTTGATCGTTGTGCACGAACTCGGGCACTTCCTCGCCGCCCGGTGGCGGGGACTCGTCGTGGATGAATTCGGCATCTGGTTTGGCAAACCGCTCTGGCGGCGCAAAATCGGAGGCGTCTGGTTCTCCCTGGGCAGCATTCCCGCCGGGGGATTCGTCAAACTTCCCCAGCTGGCGCCGATGGAAACCTTGGAGGGAGACCCCGAGGCGCGCTCGACACCGCTCCCCCCGATCAGCCCTTGGGACAAAATCTGGGTTGCTTTTGCAGGTCCGGTCTTCTCTTTCCTGCTCGCCCTCGGAATGGGCTTGGTTGTTTGGACCGTCGGCAAACCCATCCACGAGTATGATCAAACCACCATCATCGGTTTCGTAAAACCCGGTGGCCCAGCGGACAAGGCGGGCCTTCAGGCGGGGGATCGAATTTTGGAGGTGGATGGCAAACCGGTAGACCGCTTCATCGGCCCCCTGCACTCCGTCATCTGGAGGGTTGTTCGTTCCGAGGGAGAAACGATCCCGTTTAAGGTCGAAAGAGGGGGACAAACCATCGTTCTGGAGTCGGGCTGGGAGCGTGAGGAAACCCACGCGTTGAAGCGCAAGGGCCTCCGAAAAGTCATGATTAGCCCCCGCCAATTTTCCTCTGTTGGCAAAGTAGGCCGGGGCTCCGCTGCAGAAAAAGCAGGATTACAACCCGGAGATCTCATCACCGAAGTCCGCGGAACGCCTGTGTTGGACGTGGACGGATTTTACAAAGCACTGGGCGAAAAATTCGACTCCCCGATTCCCCTCCAGGTCGCGCGCAACGGCCAGACTATTCCCCTCACCTTGAGCCCGGATCGGGTGCCCGAATCTGTCAAGTATCCCAGTTTCGGCGTTTCCTGGGGAAGAATGCACCTCGTCCACCCCAACCCAATCGAACAGGTTGAGGACGCCGTGCTGACCATTCGCAACATGCTGGAAGCCCTCCTCTCGAGAAAAAGCGACGTCAAACCACAGCACTTCAGCGGTCCCGTAGGCATCCTGAAGACGTACTATAATCTCTTTGAGAGCGAACAAGGGTGGCGGCTGGCACTCGCATTCTCCGTTTTCTTCAATGTGAATCTGGCCCTCTTCAATATGCTCCCCTTCCCCGTTCTCGATGGCGGGCACATCACTCTGGCCCTGATTGAGGCGACGCGTCGCAAACCGGTCAGCCCCGCGGTCCTCGAGTGGGTTCAAACTGCGTGCGCCCTGACCGTTATGGCTTTTATTGCCTACGTCACATTTTTCGATGTAAGCGACTTTTTTCCAGGTAGAAAAGCCGCCGCTCTCCCCAAGCCGGCGGCTGCTGAATCGAAGTAACCACTCGCCTCGCCATGCACTACTGCGACTCTGTTTTCGCTGCCCAAAGAAGAAAGACCCGCGAAGTTCAAGTGGGCCGTGTTGCCATCGGTGGCAACCACCCCATTCGTGTGCAGTCGATGCTCACTTGCGACACGATGGACACGGCGGCGTGTATCCATCAGACCCTGCAACTGGCCGACGCCGGCTGTGAGATCGTGCGAATCACCGCACCCACGGTCAAAGACGCAGCAAATCTGAAGGCGATTGTGTCAGGCTTGCGGGCTCTGGGCTGCGAAATCCCCATCGTCGCTGACATTCACTTCAAACCCGAAGCCGCACTGGAAGCCGCTCAATGGGTTGAGAAGATTCGCATCAACCCGGGCAATTACGCGGACAAGAAAAAGTTTGATGTGCGCGAATACACAGACTCCCAGTACGCGGAGGAACTAGACCGCATCCGCGAAAAATTTACGCCCTTGGTTCAGCTCGCAAAATCGCGTGGGATCGCGATGCGCATCGGGACCAACCACGGATCGCTCTCCGACCGGATCATGAACCGGTACGGCGACTCGCCTTTGGGGATGGTGGAAAGTGCTCTGGAATTTGCGCACATTGCCCGGGACTGCGGATACCACTCCTTCGTGTTCTCCATGAAGTCGAGTAATCCGAAGGTCATGATTGCCGCATATCGGCTTCTCGTCGCTCGTCTCAACGAGCTTGGGCCCGACTGGAACTACCCCCTTCACCTCGGGGTCACCGAGGCGGGCGACGGAGAAGACGGTCGAATCAAAAGTGCAATCGGTATTGGGAGTCTGCTCGCGGACGGCATCGGCGACACGATCCGCGTTTCGCTGACGGAAGATTCAGTGCACGAAATTCCTGTAGCCCGGGAGCTAGTCATCGAGGGAGCAGCGCACAGCGAGGAGAGTCCCTTGCAGCCTGGGGAATCCCCAATCATTCCATACGCCCCCTTCCAATATGAACGCCGCAAAACATCTCCCATCGAGATTCAGGGATTTTCCATCGGCGGCGACAGCGGCATCCGACTCGCCCTTCCCCAGTCTCTGCATGAAGTGCTGAAGGAGAAGTCACCGACCCTCGGCGAATACCAACCCGAGCTGGTTTACGAAGGCTTACCCGCTCGGGCAGTGGATCCTCGCAACCAAGCAGAGCTCGAGGACATCCAAAACTCTCCGAGCCCGCAATTGGTGACCGTCCGCGACGGGCTCGAAATTCCACCCATCAAGGCGTTCAGACTCCTCGCGTCCAAGTTGGGCGCCAGACACCCGATTCTTCTGAAGGACACGCTGCATGAACCTCCGGATCCGGAGTTTTTATCGGAGGCCTCTCTTGCCAACCTACTGAGAAGCAGTGTCGTGCTCGGAAGCCTCATCTGCGACGGAATTGGCGACGCCATTCTGATCCGGAACGAAAGACACCCCGACAGAGCAATCCGGCTGGGGTACAATCTGCTTCAGGCAGCGGGGGCAAGGAACTTCAAAACCGACTACGTTGCGTGTCCGAGCTGCGGACGCACCCTTTTTAATCTTCAAGAGACGACCGCCCGAATCAAAGCCGCAACAGCGCACCTCAAGGGCGTGCGAATCGCAGTCATGGGGTGCATTGTCAACGGACCGGGCGAGATGGCGGATGCCGATTTTGGCTACGTCGGTGGCGCTCCCGGAAAGGTCAACCTTTATGTCGGACGGAAGGCTGTAAAATTTAACATCCCCGAATCCGAAGCCGTACAGCGCCTCAAAGAGCTCATCCAGGAACACGGCAAGTGGGTGGAACCGTAGATGAAGCAGAGGCATCGCTTTGCCCGGCAGTCGGCTCACAGAGGGCTGAGTGAGCGTGCATCCAAGGCTCGCTGCCCCACCGCGCCCCCGCACCTGCTTCGCCGCCACTAAAATCCGGCAGAACCCGTGGGCAAAAGGTTCGCCCAATGCTTGGGACCTTATTTCGGCAGTGCTTCGTACGCCTTAAGGACGTCCTTTGAGTGGTCCGCCGTAGATGCACTCAACATCGTCCAGACCACTTTCCCGTCCTGAATGAGAAAAGACATGCGCTTGGCTATTCCTCCAAAAAAGGGAACGCCGAAAGCGGCAGCCACCTTGCCGTCAAAGTCTGCAATCAGCGTAAAAGGCAAATGATATTTCTCCTCAAACCTCTTTTGGGACTCCGGCTTGTCCCCGCTCACTCCCAATACCTGAATTCCCTTGGACTTCAGAACCGCCCAATCGTCCCGGATACCGCAGGCCTGCTTCGTGCAACCCGGGGTGTCCGCTTTCGGATAAAAATAAACCAGCGTCGCCCCCTTGGAGTAAACGTCCTTAAAGGAGACCACCTGGCCGTTCTGATCGGGCGCGGATACGTCGGGGGCACTGGCCCCGACGCCCAAGGGATCCGCCTTGGCAAACAAGGTCAGTCCGATCAGTGAAAACAGAGTAAGGACGAGTTTCATATCCACGAATATCAGTTGCACGCCACCGATCTTAGGGCCAGTTTTAGCACGCGGAAACTGCCACGGGAATGTGACTTTGTGAAAGAGCATCAACCCCTTAACATCCCCCGTATGAAGGCCCATCCGCCCGCACACTTTATCTCCCGGGAGCTGAGCTGGCTCGAATTTAATCAAAGGGTGCTAAACGAAGCCCTGGACGCATCGCTTCCCCTTTTGGAGCGCGTGAAGTTTTTCAGCATCGTTAGCTCCAATTTGGACGAGTTTTTTGAGGTCCGTGTGGCGGGTATCAAGCAACAGATCGAAAGCGGCGCTGGAGAACGCTCACTCGATGGGCGCACCGCTCGGGAGACTTTTGAGGCTATCCACCAGCGAACCCAGCAGATGGTTGCCACTCAATTTCGCTGCTGGAAAGAGGATCTCCTGCCGCAACTCGCCCAGAACGGCATCCGCTTCCTGAACCCTTCGGACCTCGACGCCATCTCTAGGCAGTGGCTGGACCACTATTACCACCAGCAAGTCAGACCCGTCTTAACTCCTTTGGGGATAGACCCGGCTCACCCCTTCCCGCAGCTCCTCAATAAATCGCTCAATATCATCCTTCACCTAGAGCTTGAACGCGAGGGGATCTCGTCCAGCCATCTCGCCGTCGTTCAGGTTCCCCAGGTGCTCCCCCGACTCGTTGCTCTCCCGAGCGCGGACCACAGTCGGAACTACATTTTTCTCGGTCAGCTGATCGGCCACTACCTCGCCGATCTCTTTCCAGGAACAAAGATCCTCGGTTACTGGCACTTCCGCGTCACAAGAAACAGCGAGCTCTACATTGATGAGGACGACGTTCGCAACATCCTGAGTGCGGTTGAACAGGAGCTCCATAATCGGAGAAAAGGAGCGGCCGTCCGCTTGGAGGTCGATCAGCATACGCCCCCCGAAATTTATGAATACCTCCTTGAAACACTCGATCTGACGGATGCAGATCTGTACCTCATCGACGGTCCTTTGAATCCGGCTCGCCTGATGGCCATCTGCGCAGGCGACCATTCCCCTGAGCTCCGGGAACGTCCGTTTGTGGCACTTCCTGGATCCGCAGTGCGGGAGAGCTCCGACCTATTCGCCACAATTCGGCAACGCGACATCCTTCTCCATCATCCCTACGAGAATTTCAGCACCGTCGTTGATTTCCTCGAACAAGCGGCCTCAGACCCCCAAGTACTTGCCATCAAACAAACTCTTTACCGCACGGGAGGTGATCCCAGGATTGTGGGGGCTCTGATGAGTGCCGTCCGAAACGGAAAACAGGTCACGGCTGTCACGGAACTGAAAGCCCGCTTTGATGAGGCCAACAACATCCTCTGGGCCCGCCGCTTGGAAGAAGCAGGGGTGCACGTTGTTTATGGAATGGTCCATCACAAGGTGCACTGCAAAATGGCGCTTGTCGTGCGCCGAGACGACGACTGCATCCGCCGCTACCTCCACTTGGGAACCGGAAATTACAACCCCTCGACCGCGAAACTTTACACGGACCTTTCTCTGCTCACCGCCGCGCCGGAATTTGGTGAGGACGCAACCAACCTCTTCAACATGTTAACCGGCATCGGTCAGTTCCAAGGGGCACGCAAACTCCTGATCGCCCCGTACAGCCTCCAGCACCACATGATGCGCCTCATCCGTCAGGAAACGGAGCATGCGAGAGCGGGCAAGGAATCGCGTATCATCGCCAAAATGAATGGCTTGGTAGACCGTCAGATCATCGAGGCTCTTTATGAGGCCTCCTCCGCGGGGGTGAAGATCGACCTCGTCGTGCGCGGAATCTGCTGCCTGCGGCCGGGAATTCCGGGGGTGAGCGAAAACATCCGCGTACGGTCAATTATTGGCCGCTTTCTTGAACACAGCCGGATCTACTATTTTTCCAATGGAGGAACACCCCTCATTTACGTGGGAAGCGCCGACTGGATGCCTAGAAATCTGTACAATCGCGTGGAGGTGGTGTTTCCAGTCGAAGATCCCATTCTCAAACAGAGGATTATTGAGGAGATCCTTCCCCGCCATTTGGAGGACAATACCAAAGCTTGGATTCTGACAAGAGACGGTAGCTATCAGCGTCCCGCGAGACCCACCGGGTGCGCGGATCGAGATTCACAGGTGGAATTCATTGGAATAGCGCAGACCCGCCGAGGGAACAAAACAAACATCCGACTTGCTGCCGCAGCGAAAGAACAAACCAGGCGCGCACGCGTATCGATCCAACAAAAGGTGCCCAAAACTGGGAGGCAATCTGAAAAAACAATCGAGAAGAGATGACCAGTCACAGGAATCTCACCGGGAGCGCAGTTTCAAGGTAATCCTTTTCAGCCTCTCATCACCGGGCGGGCTCCAAGTGCCCACCTCAGCGTCCCCCTCGAAAGCCTGGTGAACAATCCTCCGCTCATAGGCATTCATCGGCTCCAAGTGAAGCGGTCGACCGGTCTGGCGCACAGAATCCGCTAATTCTCGGACCCGAGACAGCAACCGATCCTCGAGCATCGCACGGTAATGCCCCACGTCCACCTGAACCTTAGGTGATCCCTTGTCCCTCGCTTGCAAAATTCGATTCAGGAGAGCCTGCAAGTCATCCAATGTCCGCCCGCTTTTTCCGATCAAACGATCTTTGTCTGCCGTGTGCACCTGAAGGATCACTCCGGCGTCGGAACGCGTTTCTTGAACCTCGCAATAAAAACCCAAGAGGCCGAGGAGGGTTTCAAGGGTTTCGCGAGGATCAGCGCTCATTGATCGGTACCGGTATGCAAGGTTATCGGTTCCTCTGCGGTGTAGAAAAAACGCTCTGAGCTCCCACGGCACTCTGCCTGCGGGTCACCAACAGCTGAATGATGGAAAACACGTTCTGCACCGTCCAATACAAAGCCAAAGCCGAGGCAAAATTGTAGCAGAACACCACAAAAATCAGCGGCATAAACATGAATAGGCGCTGTTGCACTGGATCCCCTGTCTGAGGAGACAAGCGCATTTGAAGCAACATAGTTGCTGCCATGAATATCGGCAGAACATTGAGAGGGTAGCCTGCAATGATCGCGACTGTATCGGGTTGGGACAAATCCTTGACCCAGAGAAAAGAGCTATTCCGCAATTCAACGGCTTTTCCCAGCATGTTATAAAACCCAAAGAAGATAGGAATTTGAACTAACATTGGCAGACAACCTGACATCGGATTGACGCCGTGCTTCTTATAGAGCCCCATGATTTCCTGATTCATCCGCTGAGGGTCGTCGCCGTACTTCAGCTTGATTTCGTTCATCCTGGGTTGCAGTTCCTGCATCCGCTTCATGGACTGCGTTGATTTGTTTTGAAGCGGCCAGAGCGCACTCTTGATGATCAAGGTCAGAACAATGATTGCCGCGGCATAGGAACCGAGGGCCGACTTGAGACCGTTCATCGACCACAATAGGGTTCGACTCACAATAGAGAACATCCCGAAGTCCAATATCTGCTCCTGTCCACCGCCGAGTGATTTCAGCAAGCGATGTTCACGAGGCCCGGCAAATATCGAAAAACGTATCCTTGACTCTTTGCCGGCATCGAGTGTGACAACGGGCAGTCTAACACCCCCATCAACCGCATAAGGCAACTCCGACGGGGCTCCTGCTCGGCCTGATGCACTCCAATCCGCGTCTGAAATCTGGAAGCGCCTCGCCAGTGCTTCCGAACCGGGAGCGTCCAACGGTGAAACAACAGTTGCGTAGTACTGATTCGTGACTCCCACCCACGAAATCTCGCCGGGATCCAGATAAACAGGCCTATCCTTCTTTCCAAACCCAAAAACCCCTCCCCCGGAGAACCAGTTGATGTCTGTAAACTTTGAATTTCCCGCGTTCAGACGATTGAAACCCGTGTGCATGGGTAGGTCCTTGGCGTGCAGCGGCGCTGCCGACCCCACTCTCAGTGCATAATTGGGCAGCGTGAGAGGCCCCCCGGATCGATTCCTGAAAATAAGTTCTAGATCGACCTTGTAGGATTCAACCGACTCCGCCTCCTGCGCCCTAGCGGAGGGAGAGACGGAAAAACGCTTCACAATCTCAAGTTGCCGAGGATCCAACCGGCGGAAGGTAATCTCGTTCGCTTCCGCTGCGAATTCGGTCTGAAAATCCTCAAAAATCGGCTTCTCGAATGCTTCTGTGAGGGCACCTATCGGGATACCACCAAATTGATTAATCACGACAGGCCGTCCACCCTCCGCTTGATGTCTCGTTAAGGTCGCGCTGCTTAGACCTCCACCTCGGCTCGTGAATTGCCACTGCACGAGCGGAGTACGAATAACATCCAACCTAGCGGGAACGGATTCACTCGCCGTGAAGGCTACCGGCACTTCCGTAGTGGCCTTCGTTTCCGCGGGCTGCTCGGGAACCCGCGACGTCCCCGCGGAGCTTTCCTCCTTCAAAACTTTCTGCTCCGCAGCGATCCCCGGAACTGCTGCCCGGGATTTCTCCAATTCGCGAGAATAATACCACTGCCATATCACAAAGCAGAACACGAGAATCGCGACCGCAATTTTACCTTTTCTGTCCATAAAACTTTTAACTTTGGTTCGGAGGCGGAACCGGATCCCATCCACTCCCACCTCCAGGATGGCATCGGCAGATCCTCGTCACTGACAGCAGGAGTCCCCTCCGAGCTCCGTGCAAATGGACAGCCTCAATGCAATACTGCGAGCAAGTCGGCCTAAATCGGCATCCACTGCCAGGACCGCCAATGAGATGGATCATCGGCGATAAAACGACCTGATATACCCGGACTAGAAGTCGGATGAACCCGGTCATCTTTTGAACACACCGGCACGAACGGCCAACCTGACCCACTCGTCATTTAATTCTTGGTAGGTGGCAAGCGAGGCTCTGAATCGGGCAACGGCAACACACCAAACCCCACTCGCTATTTCAGACCGATGAAAAAAATGGATGTTTCGCAACCGTCGACGCACCCTGTTCCGAACCACCGCGCCGCCCACCTTTCGTGAAGTCACAACCCCGAATCTTGGGCGTCCGCACAAATCAGGATCAGTCTGACGCAAAATCCCGAGAATAATCCACCGACCTGTAAACGACTGGCCGAGTCGGCGAACGAGAGCAAACTCGGACGACAGGCGAAGTCTCTGAAGCTTGCAGGCAGAACCAGCCATGCTCAGAGACAAAGCCCACCTGCCAGTGAAATCACGACGCCACAGCTAGGCGGCGCGACTGGCGGCACGGATTGCTTTCGCTGCAACCCGAGCAGCAGCCCTGCGCTGCTTGCGACGAAGGAGATCTTTCGCGGCATTGTTGCACAAATCTGTCTGACGAGAGTAGTGAACCTCAACACCCTTGGGCAAAAGACGCTTGCGACCGCGCTGGCGGCGACGTGACAAAATCGCGCGACCATTTTTGGTTTTCATCCGCTTGCGGAAACCAAACTGACGCTTCCGAGTACGCTTCGAGGGCTGATAGGTGCGTTTCATAACAAAAAATAGAGCAATCCCCAAAAAAAGGGACCGCACTCTACGCAAGTCGGTTGATCTGTCAAACCTCTCTGTGAACGATGAAGCCCCCTTTGTCTCAAAATATCCACCACGACAAAACAAAACAGCTTGACAAGCCACCAAAGCGCCACTTGAGCGCGCCCTCGCGTTACCCTGGAAGGGCACCATGGTTCGCCCCCTCAGAGGAGCTCTACCAACGGCGGGGTAAAGGGAGAGAACTCGCCCTTGAAGCGACTGACGGGCGCCCCCTGAGCGGGCCGACAGATTTCGCTGCAAGCATCTGATTTTCCATAATCTTCGCTCAAACGATCGAGCGCCTACAGTTCGACGTCATGAATTCTAATTCAATCGACTTCCAATCCATCGGCCAATGTGAACGCCCGTCGAATCATCTGACAAACCACATCATAGCAGACGCCGCCGGAGAAGCGCGCCTACCATCAATTCGGACCACCGCCCTCCACTTTCGTAAACCTTAGGGCTGAGAGCCTTCTTTACGAATTTTGAGAATCCGATCGAACTCGACGGTGGCTTTCCCTGATGCCAAAGGCATCTCGAGAGCTGGGATGCACCAAACCCTGACGTACTCCACATCAAAGTGGTTAGGAAACGGAGTACTCGGATCCGGTTCCCCGGATGGCCCAATTCGACTACTCACCCCGTTGCTCAGA
>JBANFR010000127.1:0-10434 GCA_037975925.1 Verrucomicrobiota bacterium | reverse complement strand
TTCCCTGGTGCATACCCACGCCGCCCGTGATGCGCATAAAAAAGGGCATCTTGGCCCCGTCAAATCGCGCGCCCTTCGGCATCGGGTCTTTGGAGCGATCAATGTCTTTCTGGATCACTTGCCCCTTTGCGTCCACGTAGTCTCCATACAGTGAAGAGGCGTGGTCCTTATCCTTTTGCTGAATCCGGAAAGATCCGCTGGGCGTTCCAAATCCCTCCCGCCCTGTTGAGATGGCAGAAACGCCCACCAACTCTCCCCCTTTGTAAAAATAGGCCCTCTGCTCTCCCAACCGAATCAAGACGCTGGGAGCTCCAGAGACGCCGTCGCCATCCCAGTGCGAGAAATTATCGTACTCCGGCCGATTCTCAGCCCAACCCCGAGTGTACCCGCCGAGATACACCGTATCGTTTTTCAAGCGTGGATCCATGTTCTGGCAGCCAACCAAAAAAACAGCCTGAAAAATCGTCACCAGTGTGAGGGATAAGACTCCCGGAAAACGCATGATTTGGGAAGGGGTGTGAATCCGGCACTTAAACGGCCCTCAATCCAATCGTCAAGGGAGCGAAGGATCGCAAGCGCCTTCGCAAAAGCGTACCCCACCCTCTTTCTTTAACCCCGAGCCGGATCAGGCCGCGTTGCCAAGGTCCCCCTCGTCACACCCAGTTGCGACTGTGCACGAAACTCACGCCAGAGCACACCCCCTCCTCGCTCCCCAGAACACAAGGCCTGATACGCACGGAGAATCCGCTCCGTCTCCTGAAAATCCTCCTCGAGGAGTTCGACCCGAAACGAACGCAGACCCGAGTTCACCAGGGCATCATAA
Organism: Verrucomicrobiota bacterium; assembly: GCA_037975925.1. Lineage (GTDB taxonomy): Bacteria > Verrucomicrobiota > Verrucomicrobiia > Chthoniobacterales > Chthoniobacteraceae > Chth-196. The sequence goes on along the minus strand of JBANFR010000127.1, from coordinate 9,611 downwards.
AACTGCGCTCCCGTTTGAGGCACCGCGTTGTAGAGCGTGTTGCGGCACCCGACATCCGCACGCAGGGGATGCATCACTCCCACCCGATCGCGAAGGTGAACCCGGTGCTTCTCACAAGGTCTGCCGCAGTCCAGAAAACTCTTTCCCGACGAGAGGAAAGCCGCGAACACGCAGTGCTCCATGTGAAACATCGGCATGTGCTGATGGATCGTAATCTCTAGGGCCCCTCGGGCCTGAGGCGGGAGAGATGTCACCAACTCCACCACCTGCTCCAGAGTCAAATCATAGGAAAGCGTCAGTCTACCCAACCCCCTTCGAAGAAACTCTTTGGCCGTCAAGGGGTTCGCCACATTCAAGGAAAAATCGCCGTGCAGTTCGAGCTTGGATCCGGAGCTCACAAAAAAATCAATCGCTCCCAGATTCCGAATCAACACGCCATCCGGAGCCGCATTTTCAATCAGCCTGAAAAAACCCTCCTCACCCGCCTTCTGAATGCGCGGGGTGGCCAGCCAAACCCGGGTTTTGGCGCCCAAGGCTCGTATCTTCTCCACGGACTCCCGGTACCGCCGCACATCCTCAAAATCCAAAAGAATCCTCTCAATCCCGCAGCTCAACGCGGCGTCCAACTGCGCCGAATCACGGCACAAAACGGAAAGCTCCACCCCGCCCTCGCAACCCCCTTGAGCTGGAAAGTTCGTCTCCAAGAATTGCTTCCAAGACCCAGATTTTTCACGCCTCGAAACCTGCCGTGAGACATCCAGATGCGTCACCAAGGCCCGACGCATCCGATTCAACTCGGAGATCGGTAGCAGGACGGGCCCCTCCAAAGAGACCTCCAGACCGTTCAATTGGTAGGGTGAATCTCCGAAACGGCCCAAGTGCTCGCGTAAGCGCTCCGCCGTCATCGGAGCATTCCTTGCTTCTTGGAGAGGCAACTGCGAGAGAACGCTGACAACCATTTCTCCCCCCTCCAACGACGCCTCAACCTTCAAGCTCTGCTCCGAGCGCCCGGAGACACGCATATCGACTCCCACTCGCTTCCTGGGACGAATGGCCCCCTTGTAGGTCTGCTGAAGCCGACGGTCCAAAGCCGGATCATGGGTCTTCCAAACCCGGTCTCCCACCTTGAGTTGCGTAAACTGAATGTGACCCGACTGGAAGTAGTACCGGTGCCCTTTGATTTCGAATATCCGCCCCCCCTGTTCCGCATCAGGATTTCCTCCCGTGTCAAAAACAACCCCATCTCCCTGACGCAGAACAATTTCTGGCACCATTTCAACGTAGTTCCTTCCAACTCGCGTCAGGCGGCCTGCATAAGGCCCCCGTTTCTTTCCAAAACGTGCCGGAACTAACCTTTGGTGATCCACCCCGTGCATCCAACCGGTGAACAGCCCGCGAGAGAAAGACATCTCTAGCTGATACTTGTCTTCCCCTGAGACCTCCCCCTTCACCCCCTCCAACGCAGCGTCGATGGCCTTTCGATAAACCTGACACACAGCGGCCACGTACTCGGGTGCCTTGAGGCGCCCTTCGATTTTGAAGGAGCACACCCCGAGGCGGAGGAGTTCTGGAATCTCATTGACTGCCGCAAGATCCTGAGGCGAAAGAAGATACCTTTTTTCCCCGAGGTCCTTGACCACCCCGTCGGCTATTAACTCGTAGGGCATCCGGCAAGCCTGGGCACATTCCCCACGGTTTGCGCTCCTCTGACCGAGGGATTCACTGGTCAAACACTGTCCGGAGTAGGCCACACAAAGCGCGCCGTGCACAAACACCTCCAGCGGCATCGCCGAGGGCCTTTCAGCCCCAAATTTGGCAATCTCGCGCAGCGAAAGTTCGCGAGCCAAAACAACGCGCTCCACACCCAGTTCCCTCGCGAACTCAACACCTTCAGGCGACGTAATGGTCATCTGGGTGGAAGCGTGAACCGGGAGGTCCGGAACCATCTCCCTCGCGAGGCTCACCACGCCCACATCCTGCACGATCACCGCATCGACACCGGCTTGGCTCAGAGACCTGAGAGCGGCGACGGCAGCATCGAGCTCTCCCGTGAACACAAGCGTGTTAAACGCGACATAAGCCCTGACACCGTGACGATGGGCGAACTCCACCACGGAGGGGATTTCCTCCTCCAAAAAATTGTCCGCGCGCAGGCGTGCGTTGAAATGGGGCAGTCCGAAATAGACCGCATCCGCCCCGTTGGCCACCGCGGCTCGAAGGCAGTCCCAGTTTCCAACGGGGGCAAGGAGTTCAGGCATCCGGATTCGCATGAGGCAAGTTACCCCATCCATGCCCATTTCGGAAGTCAACCAGACTTGTCAAAACGCGAGCTGCGATCCAGACGTTGGTTGAATGCGTGTCGACCAGTGGCTTAGGGCAATCCGGGTTTTCAGAAGCAGAAGCCTCGCCACGGGAGCAGCGCGCCGAGGGCAGGATTCCTTCAACGAAACGGAATCCAGCCGGGCCTGCATGGTAGTCCTAGGTCAAATCATTTCGGTCCTGGGAGGACCGCGGGTCACCTCTTTCAAGGTGCTTGGCCTTCCCAATTCCCAGCTCCCGGCGAGAGAGGTCCCCACTACGCAGCGACGCGGGACCTGCCCGAGCCCGCTCCACCCAATTGACCGAACTGGTGGAACAACTCCAACTGGTAGGGGGAACCCGATTCCGTCACCGACCCCTCAGACCCCGAATAAAACACACCGCCCGGCTCCGCAATACAACCGCACCATTCCATGATCCGCGAACAAGACTTGTTAATTCCCAGCCTCGGACACGGCGAAATCCCGTCACCGGGACTCTCCAAGGATTGGGGCCATTCCGACCGAAGCTGGGTAGACGACGCCGACCGGATCCTCATCGACGACCGGCTGCGGGGACCAAACGGTGGACTTCCAGCCGAAGGGGGCCTGCTCTCCGTCGAGGTTGCCGGTCCACGCAAACAAATCTACTTTTCTCCCGAGAGGACCAAAGTGGGCATTGTCACCTGCGGCGGAATTTGCCCGGGCCTCAACGACGTGATCCGAGCCTTAGTGATGCACTGCCATTACGGCTACGGCATCCGTAACATCCTAGGGCTGCGGTACGGTTTCGAGTCCCTCAATCCCGCGTACGGGCACCGCCCAGAACCGCTCAACCCCGAGCGGGTCAGCAAAATTTTGAGTATGGGCGGTTCGATGCTGGGAAGCTCTCGGGGGCGACAGGAGCCCTCCGTCATGGCAGCGGAGATTCTCCGGCTGGGAATTCACATTCTGTTCGTGGTGGGAGGGGACGGCTCCCAAAGAGGAGCGCTTCGCATCCACGAGGAAATCTGCAAGCTCGGCGCGAAGGTATCGGTCGTAGGAATCCCCAAGACTATCGACAACGACCTGCTCTACATGGACAAGAGCTTCGGGTACCACACGGCGTGCGCCGAGGCCTTCCGCACGCTGAGTGTGGCCCACGCGGAAGCCCGGGGAGCCCGGAATGGCGTTGGACTGGTCAAACTCATGGGGCGCGATTCCGGCTTCATCGCTTGTACGGCGTCCCTCGCCAGCGGTGAAGTCAACTTCGTGCTGATCCCCGAAGTCCCTTTCAGCCTCGAGGGGGAGGACGGCTTCCTTGCGCGCCTGGAGCAGCGCGTGAAGCAGAGAGGGCACGCCGTTGTCGTGGTCGCCGAAGGCGCCGGGCAGGAGCTCATTCCACAGAAACCGGAACCGGTGGATGCATCGGGGAACCGACGTTACGGGGACATTGGGGCCTTCCTCCGGGACAAAATCAAATCGCACTTCGCCGAGAGAAACCAGGAACTGAACCTGCGCTACATTGACCCCAGCTATGAATTGCGAGGCGTCGTGGCGACCCCGGAGGACCGAGTTTTCTGCCAACAACTAGCAAGGCACGCGGTGCACGCCGCTTTGGCGGGCAAGACCGGGATGGTTGTCGCCCGCTGGCACCAGCGGTTTGTCCACCTCCCGGCAGCGCTCGTGGCGCAGGGGCGTCGCAGGGTGGACACGCAGGGCGACTTGTGGCGCTGCGTTCTGGAGACCACGGGGCAACCGGCGACCATGGGCCTTCCGACTCCCCCCTCGCCCAGCCAGCGAAGCGATTGAGTCTAGGGGTTGGCTGGGGGCTCAGACTGGGCCTTGGGGGAGCCGGGACGGCAGCAGTCGATACCCGCAGTTTCGAGGAGCTTCACAAAGCCCAGCAGCAGAAGCGCTGGGCGAAGCAGTTGCATGAGGATTCCCAAAAGAGCTGAGAGGACCCTTCCGATGGGGAGAAGGGCGAAAAGAAAACCAACTCCAAAAGCCGTACCCAACGCCTTGGCGGGCTCTTCACGTGCGTATAGCGAGGCATCTCGGGCGAAGGCCTCGAGTGCGCTTCCCGTCATGGGGCTCGATTCGGATCCAGGCGCGCGGTCAGTGCTCATAGTCGGGTGTGGGTGGTGACAGGCTCAACTTTACAAAGGAGAGGCGAGACTAAGCGCGGTCCAAATTCCTTGCCAGTTCTTCCAGCTTCTCGATGAGCTGGAGTGCATCCGCAGCGACTCGGGTGTGGGCAAATAATTCGCGGAGGCGCTTCACCTTACCCAGCGTCAAATCAGAGGCATTCCACGAGGTTGCTTCGCGGAATTTTTCCCGGCTGGCGACCTCACGGATGAGCTTTGCCGTGAAAGGTTTTCCATCAGAGGCCGCAACCACCTTTTTCCACACATCCATCCGCTGCTCGGGGGGGACTCTGACCAACTCCCGTGCCTGAGCTTCGTTCTTGGGAAGGGCGCTTTTGTCCAACTCAGGACTGGAGCGTAACTCCCTCATCAGCTTTGCACTCTCGATCAGGTTGTAGGCGTAGGGACGACTGAGCCCCATGGCCCTCTGAAGGTACTCCTCGAAGGTGGCATCGGTTTTTCGGTACAATCGGCCGTCCTGGATCTCTTTCAGGGCTAGTCCCACCTCCACAAAGGTGGCCAAGCCGATGCGGATAATGTTTTCACATTTGCGGAGCAAAAACTCCTGCTCCTCCGTCAACTCTTCGAGAGCAGGAGGCACCAGTGGTTGCGTGAGGGTTTCCATCGCGTTGAGGTCAATAAATCAGCTCCAAGAACCGTGGATCGATACCGGTCACCCGCCTTTTTCCTCGGACCCTCCACTCGGAGGATCACGGGGGAACGGGCGGAGGCGATGGCCTCGCCATCAGACCCATGAGGAACAAAACAAACTCTAGGTCAAAAATCGAGCAATCCCTTCCGAAGGGTGCGGAGCGGGGTGCGGATCCGTATTCTCCTTTTCGGCGTTCGCGGGGCTTCTGGCCGCATTCGCGGGCGCACGGGTTGTACAGAGGGCATGCGGCTGCCGGCCGCGGCGTGTCTTCAATTGAAGACAAGTTCTCTGCGTTCGCGGGGGCGCTGAAGCGCTGCCTTCTAGGCCACCTCTTTGCGGTGCACCCAGATGGAGTTCACCATGCCTAGCGAAAACATGATCATCAGCAAAAAAGTTCCCCCGTAAGAGATGAGTGGCAGCGGGAGGCCGGTGATCGGCATGATGGCGATGGTCATCCCGACGTTCTGATAGACGTGGAAAAAAATCTGCATCGTGAAGCCTCCCGCGATGACCAGTCCGAATTCGTCAGCCGACTTGTGCGCTGAAAAAAGGCAGGCAAGCATTAAGGCCCCGTAGGCGCTGATCAAAAGCACTCCGCCAACAAACCCCCACTGCTCTCCAATCGCCGTAAAAATGTAGTCGGTGTGCACCGTGGTTCCGGGGACAAAACCCTGCTCCACTTGGGTGCCCGTCGCTTTGAACCCCTTTCCAGCAAACCCCCCTGAGCCGATGGCGATGAGCGCCTGGGTGATTGCGTAGCTGGTACCCTGCGGGTCGATGTCGGGGTCCATGAAGGTGACCAGCCTCGCCCTCTGGTAGGGTTTGAGGCCAAAATTCATGACGATGGGGAGCAGTGCAGCACCGACCAGCAGGATCGCGATCATGTAGCGCTTGGGGAGGCCTCCCAAAAAGAGGATTCCGAGCATGACAGGAACCCAGACGAGGGTCATGCCGAAGTCGGGCTGCTTCAGGGTGAGGAGCATCGGGCCGCCGATGATCGAGCTCACGGCCATCAGCTTGAGCATGGGATGCATTTTGCGGAAATGGCAGAGGAAGAGCGCCACGGTGAGGACCGAGGCGACCAGGGCGAGCTGGGAGGGTTGAAATGTTCCGATGCCCGGCAGCCTCAGCCAGCATTTGGCACCCCCATGCTCCTGGCCGAGCGAGGTATAGGTGAGGGCCGTAAACAGAATGCCGCAGAGGTACAGCGGGAGGGCCGCCCACTTCACCCATCGGTAGTGGATCACGCTCGTGACGAAGAACACGGCCAATCCCCCGAGGACCCAGACCAGCTGTTTTTCCCAGTATTCGTTGGTCCGGAAGTAAGTGCTGCTATACACGGCGACCACGCCGAAGAGAGAAAGGAGGATCGTGACTCCCACGATCACCCAATTCATTCCAAGGAACTTGCGAAGAAGGGGCGTCATGGCGACGGGTTACGCGAAGCGGGGAACAGCCTGGAGCAACTTCCGGGTGTAATCGTGCTGAGGATCCGAGTAGATGCGCTCTGCGCTGGCAGACTCGACGATTTTTCCACGGTACATCACGAGCACGTGGTCACTGACATGCTCCACAACGGCGAGGTCGTGGGCAACAAACAGATAGGTGAGCCCGAGTTGCTGCTGCAAATCCTGCAACAGGTTCACAATTTGCGCCTGCACGCTGACATCCAGAGCGCTCACAGGTTCGTCGCACACGATAAAGCGGGGCTCCACGGCTAGAGCCCTCGCGATCCCCAGCCTCTGTCTCTGGCCACCGGAGAACTCGTGCGGGTAGCGCCCCATCACATCCGCCTTCAGGCCGACCTGCACAAGCAGTTGAGCCACCCGGTCCCTTCGAGCAACGCGATCCATTTCGGGGAAATGGATTTCCAAAGCCTCGCCCACAATCTGAAACACAGTGTGTCGAGGGTTTAGAGAGCCAAAGGGGTCCTGAAAAATCATCTGCATCTGGCGCCGCAACGGGCGAAAGGCGTCCCCTGAGAGGGGCAGGATGTCTTCCCCGTCCCACAAAACCTGTCCCGCAGTGGCGGCGACCAGCTTGAGGATGGTTTTTCCGATGGTCGATTTTCCTGAGCCGCTTTCCCCAACGAGCCCTACGGTGGATCCTGCCTCGATGGAAAAAGAAACGTCGTCGACCGCTTTGACGTCATCCGTATGCCGGCGAAGGAGTCCGGTCCGAATAGGGAAGTAGGTCTTCAGATTTCGAACCTCAAGCAGTGGCATAGGGATCAGGAAGGCGCGGAGCTCTGGAGGAAGGCGGTGAGTGGGCTTGTGGCCGAGGCTGCCCGCGAGGGGTCTCCGAGGCCAATCTCATACGCGGCCCGTCCCGCTTCAACTGCTTTTCGAAAAGCGGCCGCCATGGCGACCGGACGAGCGGCGATGGCGATGGCCGTGTTTACTAAGACGGCCGCTGCCCCCATTTCGAGTGCCTCGGCAGCCTGACTGGGCGCACCAATCCCTGCATCGATCACCACAGGAATGCTGCACTGCTCTAAAATAATTTCGATCTGGTCGCGGGTTCGGATGCCGCGGTTGCTTCCGATGGGCGCCCCCAGGGGCATGACGGTAGCCGTACCCACGTCTTCCAAACGCTTGGCGAGAACGGGATCAGCGTTAATGTATGGAAGTACTGTAAACCCTTCTTTGACAAGAATCTCTGCCGCCTTGAGGGTCTCGACAGGATCCGGGAGCAGGTAACGGGGATCCGGATGGATCTCCAGTTTTACCCAGTCTGAGATGCCGGCGGCCCGGGCCAATCTTGCGAGACGAACTGCCTCCTCCGCATTCATGGCACCACTGGTATTGGGCAGGAGCAGATAGCGTTTTGGATCGATGAAATCCAAAATGTTGGCAAATGGGTCGCCACCGCGGGTCAGGTCTGCTCTGCGGAGGGCAACCGTGACAATTTCCGTTCCGCTGGCATCAAGGGCATCTGCCATCTCTTGGTTTGAGGAGAATTTCCCAGTGCCCAACAGGAGCCGGGAAGAAAAGGAGCGTCCGGCGATGACAAGAGGTTGATCAGGACGGGACATGGGACCGACAGGGTAACAAACGGGACGGGCTTTTCTACTCGCAATTGCTCGGAGGTCGGCAGCTCTCGCAAGAGCCTTGTTTCCGTCGCCAGAATTCGCAGGCTGCAGGGGTGCAAGAATTCGATTCCAATGCTTTCGGTTTCGCTGGCTCGCTGCTTCTGGCTCACCCAAGTTTACGGGATCCGCATTTTCAAGAGACGGTTGTGTTCGTATCGATGCACGACAGCGAGGACGGGGCCTTTGGGATGATTCTCAACCGCCCTAGTGGAAAGCGGCTGGCGGATTTGATGCCAAACCGGGATTTAGGAATCCTTGCGATGGCTCCCGTTTATTTTGGAGGCCCGGTGGGCACCGAACAGTTGTTGCTGACCGCTTTTCGTTGGGAAGCGGGAGAGGGGGTGTGGTCGTGGCGACACAATCTCACGATCGAGTCGGCGGCGGAAGCCGTTCAGGAAGAGGGTGCTATCATTCGGGTGTTTGCGGGTTACTCCGGGTGGAGCAAAGGCCAGCTAGAATCGGAAGTGAAACGGGGGACTTGGGTTATCCATCAACCCGCCGAGGGTCTTTTGGAGCCCCCCACAGGAAATGGGAAATCGGAGTGGGTTCAACTTGTGCGCGAGCACGGGCCCGTTTTTGAGTTTTTGACAGCCACCCCCAAAAACCTGGGATTGAACTAATTTCACAATAAAAGCCGGATACTTCAAACGCCGGAACGACGCACATTTTCTCAAAACTTAGATAGATTCTCTTTCTTTTTTCATTTTTGAGAGAGCCTACCCTTCCTGTTTCCCCCAAGACGCCAGGAATCGCTTTTCAGTAGGCGTTACCCACTCTGAATTGCAGGTCCGAGCAAAAGGTAAACGCCCCGTAACGCGACCGAGCAGCCACGGTCCTTCCAAATCTTCTATCTCCCTGATTATCAACGCTCCGAGTGTAGAAAACGAAGGCATCACCACCGGCCCGTGAGCGGCGGCGCGAATGGGGCCTCCCGCGCTGGGGGCAGGTCTCTTCGGCGGCCTTGGCACATCCAGTGCTGGAAGCAGTGTTGGCACGCATCAGACGCCATTCATCCACCCCCCACTCAAAAGACCGTATGAAACTCGCAGTCCAACTTGCCGTACCGCTGCTTCTGGCCTCCTCCGCACTCGCTATCGACCTGCCGAGTGGCGGGATTAAAGCGCCCCCGACAGCGCAGCCTCCAAAAGACGCCCCCAAACCTCCCACAGGTTCCCTACCGCCCACCGCTCAGCCTCCAAAGGACGCTCCAAAACCTCCCACGGGCTCTCAGCCGCCCACCGCTCAGCCTCCAAAGGACGCTCCAAAACCTCCCACGGGCTCTCAGCCGCCCACCGCTCAGCCTCCAAAGGACGCTCCAAAGCCTCCCACGGGCTCCCAGCCTCCCAGCGCTCAGCCTCCAAAGGACGCTCCAAAGCCTCCCACGGGCTCCCAGCCTCCCACCGCTCATCGGCCGAGCGTCGGTAAGGGACCGCGGGGGGGCGCCC
>JBANFR010000126.1:0-10456 GCA_037975925.1 Verrucomicrobiota bacterium | reverse complement strand
CGGGCATCACTGCGCCGGGCAGCGCCAAGGGAACCTTGTCGCCCACCTTGTAGTTTTTGGCTCCACAGACGATTTGCCGCGGAGTCCCGGATCCATCGTCCACCTGACACACCGACAACCGGTCGGCATTCGGGTGCTGCTCCGAGGACAAAATGCGCGCCACCACCACCTTGTCGATGCCCACCCCACGCGTCTCCACCCCCTCCACCTCCACCCCGGCTCGGGTCAAAAGAGCGGAAAGCGCGTCAGCGTCCTGGGAAAAATCAACAAGCGAGCGAAGCCAATTCAGCGAGACCTTCATAGAATCAGAAAATTTGGGGGCGAAAGTTAAAACTGGGACAGGAAACGCTGGTCGCTCTCCGTGAAATGGCGGATGTCGGGCACCCCGGAGAGGATCATCGCCAAACGATCCAGCCCGAATCCGAAGGCGAATCCGGTGTATTTTTCCGGATCCAGGACCTCATCGCCCCGGCGAAGGTTCACCGCTTCAAACACGGCAGGATCCACCATGCCGCACCCGGCAATCTCGAGCCAACGCCCCCCGCCCAGCGAGGCCGCCTGAATATCCACTTCAAAACTCGGCTCCGTGAACGGGAAAAAGTGGGGACGAAACCGAAACTTCGCATCCCGCCCAAACAACTCCCGGAAAAAGAATTCCAGCGTGCCGCGCAAATCCCCCAAACTTACCCCTTCGTCCACATACAGCCCCTCCATTTGGTTGAACTGCGCCAGATGCGTCGCATCAACCTCGTCCCGCCGATACGCCGCTCCGGGCGCGATAATCCGAACCGGCGGCGCCATCTTCTCAAGCGTGCGAATCTGGATGCTCGAGGTGTGTGTTCGCAGCAATCTACCATCCGGCATATAAAAGGTATCCTGCTCATTCCGGGCGGGATGATCGGCCGGAGTGTTCAGCGCATCAAAACAGTGCCACTCCGTTTCGATGTCCGGTCCGTCCGCCAACGCAAAACCCATGCGCCGGAAAATGGACACCGCCCGATCCAACAACTGCGTAATCGGGTGAAGAGCCCCCACCGGAAACGCCGTGCCGGGAAGCGTCACGTCCACTCCCTCCAAAGCACGAGCCTCCTGCGCCGCCACCAGCCCAGCCTTCCGTTCCTCCAACGCCGAAGTCACCGCAGAACGCGTCTCGTTCAACAACTTACCAATTTTCGGTTTGTCCTCTTTGGACACTTCCCGCATCCGCTCCGAAAGGACCGTCAGCTCCCCACCCCGCCCCAGCAGCCGAATACGCAACTGTTCGAGCTGGGCATCCTCAGTACAGGCGGCAATCGCCGAAAGAGCTTCAATGCGGAGAGATTCAAGTTGGGTTTCCATCAGAAAAAACGGGGAATTTTGAGAGCCCAGAAGGATGACCATGCGCTGACCCGGCGCAAGCCCGCTTCCACAGACTCCTCCCCGGAAACACACGCCACCTTTGCATTGGATGTTGGCAGGGAAGCCGCTTTAAGAAGCACCCATCCTTTCCGGCCTCAAAGGCCCTCCCATCATGATCGAGGCTTATGAAATTCGCGAAGCGGCGCCCACTCTGCTGGCGCTTGGAATCATGGAACTGCTCTTCTCACTGGACCGCCTCATCCAGGTTTCCGACGGCGTCGCACGTCTCCCCGAACCCAAACGCGCCCTCGCACTCCGCCTCGGCTCGTGGACAGCAGACTTCGCCCGCCTGGGAGGCTTGGTGGTCGCCGTCCCCCTGATCTCGCTCTTCCGATGGGCCCAAATCCTCGGCGCACTCTACCTCCTCTACCTCATGAGCGCCCACTTTGTCGGACGCCGCACGCCAGGAGTCCCCTCGGGAAACGAAACCGCCAGCACCGGGCGAGCGGTTCTCGAGGTCGCCCTGCTCGACCTTTCCCTCAGTGTCGGAAACATCGTCGCCGCGCTGACTCTCACACGCCAAGTCTGGATCATCTGGCTGAGCGTCATCTTCTGGATGAGCGTGACTCGCATTTTCCGCAAACCGCTCCTCCAACTCACCACCAGGCTGCCCCAGCTCACCTCCAGCGTCCCCTTCCTCACCGGGGGCATCGGCGTCCTCCTGCTCGTCGAAATCCTCGCTCGGTGGAAGCATCTCCCCACAACGAATCCCGAGCAAAAACTCCTCGGTCTCGCTGCCCTGGTTCTTCTCAGCGCGCTTTACACCTTCATCAAGCCACTTCAATCCGCCCTCAGTCCCCTCTTCAAAACAGTCGGCTCTCCCCTCGCCCACGGCATCCACTCCGGATTGTCCCTCGTCTTCTCCCCGCTGGGTACACTTTTGCGCAGACTCCTCCCCCGATAGGAGTCCCCCAAAACCACCCCACGTGTCTCCACCGCAAACGCAACGCTCCCGGCAGCGACGAACCTCTCCTCCGTGAGCACGGATCTCATCCGCAAAGAGCGGATCCTTTTCTCCACCCTCTTTTTCCTCCTCGCGCACGCGATTGCGCTGTGGTTCGTCCCCCTCAGCACAGTGCTGCAGGCCCGCGGACTCGAGTGGCTGACCCCATATGCCCTCGCCGCCTCGGCTGTTGCTGCATTCATCTCTCCGATGCTGGTCGGCACCATGGCGGACCGGCACCTCTGTCCCACGCGCCTTCTCCGATACCTTTGCCTCGGCACCAGTCTGCTCCTGGCTCTCACTTTCTGGGCCATCCACCACGCCTGGAACGCCCCCGCCATCCTCCTCCTCTTTCAACTCCAACAACTCTGCAGCGCCCCCGTCTGGGGCCTCGCCTCCACCGTCGTCCTCTCCGTTTTGCCAAATCCTGGCCGCCAGTTCGGAGCCATCCGCGTCTGGGGCACCTTCGGTTGGATCGCCGCTTGCTGGCTTATTAGCCTCGTCTTCCGAGCGGACGGCTCCACCCTCACCGGCTTTTTGTCTTCGGCCGCATGGATGCTCGTCGCGGCCCTCACGTATTTTCTCCCCCAATCCCACCGCCCTTCGTCAGGCAATCGCGCTGACTCCTGGTCAGACAAACTCGGGTGGAACGCGATCCACCTTCTGCGAGACCCCAGACACCGATCCGTCTTCCTCACGGCCGGCCTCCTCAGCATTCCCCTCGCCGCTTTTTATCCGTTCGCCGCGCTTCACCTCCACGACCTCCATTTTCAATCGGTGAGCGCAGCCATGTCTCTGGGGCAAATCACCGAGGCCCTCGCCATGTATGCCCTCGGTCCGCTGCTCGCTCGTTTCCGACTCGGCACGCTTCTCCTCGCCTCCATCGCCACCTGTATCCTCCGCTACCTCCTCTTCGCCTCCAACCAAACCTCCGGTGTCCTCCTTGGAATCTTCCTCCACGGCATTTGTTTCACCCTCTTCTTTGTCCCCGCCCAAATCTACATCGAACAAAACATCGAGCGCACCATGCGCTTCCGCGCCCAGGCGCTCATGACCCTCCTCATCAGCGGCTTCGGAAATCTCTTCGGTTACCTCGGGTGCGGGTGGCTGCGCTCCTTTTACTCAGAACAGGCACACACGCTCTGGTCCCACTACTGGCTCGCCCTCGCAGCCGCAATCGCCGCCGTCGCCCTCTACTTCGCCCGCACTTACCGCGATCCACACAACGACTGAGCCCTTCACCCCCTCAGCGAATCTTCGCGTCAGGCAGCTCCTTCCCAATCCCCTGATCCAGCGGCATCCGGTCTTCTTCCGGCGGTAACCCGGACTCACGCATCGTCCGCGCCAGCTCTCCCCGAAGCTCCGCCACCTTCGCGGCGTGACGGGGATCACCAATCAAATTCACCCTCTCCTCCGGGTCGTTCTTGAGATCGTACAACTCCGCCAAATGCCGGTCCGCCTGACCGTCCCCGTGCGGGTAACGGATGTACTTCCATTCGTCGGTCCGCACCGCCCGGATGTTGGGCGTGTAAGGAAACTGCACTTCGTAGTTGTACTCGTAAAACCAAGACTTCCTCCACCCGGGGTCGCCCTTGCGCACCAAATCCACCCAGGATTTGCCGTGAATCCCCTCGATGGGCGCCGCGCCGCACAGCGCCAGCAAACTGGGAGCCACATCCACCGTCAGCACCTGTTCACGCACCACCTTGCCCTTCGCCAACCCGGGATAACGCACCAGCAACGGCACCCTCAGACTCGGCTCGTGGGCTGTCCGCTTGTCCACCATCCCGTGCTCCCCCTCCAGCAACCCGTTGTCCCCCATGAACACCACCACCGTGTTCTCCAACTCTCCCGCCGCCTCCAGATACCCGAGGAGCCGCCCCACGCTGTCGTCCACACTCAAGATCGTCCCCCAGTACCCGTGCACCATCGCCTCAAAATCCTTCACCGCCTCCGGGCGCTCGTCGGGGAACTGTTTGCGCCACTCAAACAGCGGTCCATAAATCCCGTGCCAGGTCCGGAGCCTCTCCCGCACCCATCCCGGTTTACCTTCCAGATCAAAGGCCGACCTCGGGTAATCCACCCGTACCCCGTCAAAGGCATGCTGGTACTTGCTCTCCGGCGTGTAAAAACTGTGGGGCGCCTTGTGTCCAATGCAAAGCGCCCAAGGCTTTTGCCCACGGTCTTTGCGCAACCATTCCAGCGCCATGTCCGTCACCACGCTCGTGTAGTACCCCTCCACCTTCCGACTGCCCTGACCCTGGATATTCCACTCCGTGTCGAAGTATTTCCCCTGACCCTTGTGAGTCGCAAAGAAGGAGAAGCCCGGACGCGGCGCATCATTGTTCTCCCCCATGTGCCACTTGCCCACGTACGCCGTGTCATATCCCGCCGACTGCAAGCGCATCGGCCAATGCGGCAGGTGCGCCGCCAACTCCGTGAAGTTGTCACGCACTCCATGTCCGTGTGCATAAAGCCCCGTCAAAATCGACGCCCGACTCGGAGAACACAAAGACGTGGTGCAAAACATGTTCTCAAAACGCACCCCCTCCCTCGCCAAACGATCCATGTTCGGAGTCCGAATGGTCGGATGTCCCGCGCAACTCATCGCATTCCAGCGCAGGTCGTCACAGAGCACAAATAACACATTGGGCCTTCGTGCTTCCGCAGCCAGAACAGGGGCAGCCGCCCCCAGAACCATCAAAACCGCCCATCGTAAAAAGCGCCGAGTGTGACTCATGCGCAGATCTTACCGCCCACTCCCACGTACCGTCTTGGCTTGCCCGGACATCTCCTGGTGATTTCCGGCCGTGCCCGAACGCCTCCCCCAGAATGCAACATCCCGCCGGCTTCCCTCCGGCGGGATGTGCAACCCTACTGACCAAACCAAAGCTTCGCAAACGAGCTAGTGCCCCAGCATCCAGGGACGCGCGCCAGGCTTTGCCGCCTGTGCAAGACCCATCCGGGTCTGCTTTGTCCGCCCCTTTCGCACCTTTTTCCCACACCCGCAACCCGTGTTGCAGCGGTGCCCGCCACTCACTCGCGGCGCATGCGCACTCCGCTCATTGATTGACACCGCCTTCCTCACCGCAGGATTCATGAGCGCGAGATTGGGCACACTCATCACCCGCCGCGAGGGCGTCGCACACGCGGGACAGTCCAGCGGTTCATCGCGGTCCGCGATCATCCGAAACGCCGTAAACTCCCCGCACAGGTCACACTCGAAATCGTAGTGAGGCATTGGTCGCGCGTTTGGAACTAGTGCGTTGTCGCCAAATCCACTCCCCCCACCTGCACCACAGGCCCCTCCGCATTCGGAGTGATATCAAACTTAAAGATCTCGGTCGGGAGGTACAAAGTCGCACACGCGTTCGGGATGTCCACAATCCCGCTGATCCGCCCCTCCACGGGAGCCGTCCCCAAAATGGCGTACGCCTGTTCCCCTGTGTACCCAAACTTCTTCATGTACGCGATCGCGTTCAAGCAGGCCTGCCGATACGCCACGTGCGGGTCGAGGTAATATTGCTTGCCCTTCTCATCCACCGAGATCCCTTCAAATATCAGGTGCTTGGTGTAGTTCGGCTGAATCGGGCTCGGCATAAAGATGGGATTCACGATGGCGTACTTCGCCATGCCGCCCTTGATCAAATTGACCCGCAGATCCAGATAACCCGCCATCTCGATCGCCCCACAGAAGGTGATCTCCCCATCCCCTTGGGAGAAATGAATATCCCCCATCGATAATCCGCCGTCCTTCACATACACGGGGAAAAACACCTTGGAGCCGCGCGTCAGATTCTTGATGTCGCAGTTCCCACCGTGCTCCCGCGGCGGCACCGTCCTTGCCCCCTCCATCGCCGCAGCCTTCGCCGCCGAACCCGTCATTTTTCCCATGTGAGCCGTGGGTTCATAAGGTAGCGCACACAGCGGCGGCGTCCGATCCGGATCCGTCGCAAACAACTCCGCCTCACGCTTATTCCAGATATCCAGCATCTGCTTCGAAGGCAGGCATCCAATCAACCCCGGGTGCATGATCCCCGCAAACTCCACCTTCGGAATGTGCCGGGAAGACGTGTACACCCCGTGGAAATCCCAGCACGCCTTCCGCGCGTCAGGATAGTGGTCGACCAGAAAGCCACCGCCATTCTTCCGGTCAAAAATCCCCGTGAAGCCCCACTCCGATTCCTTCAATACGCCAATGTCGAGGATGTCCACCACCAGCAAGTCCCCAGGCTCCGCTCCCTCCACGCCAATCGGACCGCTAAGGTAGTGCACCTTCGAAAGGTCCACGTCCCGCACGTCATTGGCCGACTCGTTGTTCGAAATCTGCCCCCCCGTCCAGTCCACACACTCCACACGAAATTCCGCGCCCGGCTTCACATAGGCCACCATCGGGATATCCGGATGCCAACGATTGTGCAGAACTTCCTGAGTCTCCGGCGCAGCGTTCAGATTGATTTTAATTAGTGTTTCCATAGTGGGTTACAGCGGTTGGTTTCTTCAGACAGAAAGCATTTTCCGAATCTCCTCAGCATCCACGGAGGACCGGAGGTCCTCTCGAACCAGAGACCCCTTCTCGATCACAAAAAGGCGGTCGCACACCTCCAACATAAAACTCAACACCTGCTCGCTGACCACGATGGTCAGATTTTTGAGAGATCGTATCTCTTTCAGCGTCCGAGCAATGTCCTTGATAATCGAGGGCTGGATCCCCTCCGTAGGCTCATCCAGCAGCAACACCTTCGGCCGCGTCATCAAGGCCCGCCCAATCGCAAGCTGCTGCTGTTGCCCCCCCGAAAGATTACCCCCCTTCCGATTCTTCATGTCCCGCAACACCGGAAACAACGCGTAGATCTCCGACACCTCCTCCTCGGAAATCGGCGTGGCCGCCCCCGACACCAGATTCTCGTACACGGTGAGGTACGGAAAAATCATCCGACCCTGCGGCACTATCGCCAACCCATGCCCCACGCGATTATAGGACTCCTCGCGCGAGATATCCGTCCCATCCAAGGTGATCTTCCCGGAACGCAGCGGAAGCATCCCAATCAGACTCCGGAACAACGTCGTCTTCCCCATGCCGTTCCGGCCCACAATCCCCACGATCTCCCCCTTGGCCGCCTGGAAACTCATGTTCCGAATCACCACGCTCTGACCGTAACTAACCTGTATTTCATTAACGCTCAGCATAATCCGTATTTCTAGTGACCGATGTAAACCTCGATGACCTTGGGGTCGTTCTGCACCTTCTCCATCGACCCCTCCGCGAGAATTTTTCCGAGATGCATCACGGTCACCCGATCCGCGATCTCCTTCACAAACTCCATGTCGTGCTCGATCACGATTACCGAGCGCTTCTGACTGATCTTCTTAATGAGCGCCGCCGTTTCCTCCCGTTCCCGCACACTCATCCCCGCCACGGGCTCATCCAGCATCATCAGCTCCGGGTCCTGCATCAGCAGCATCCCGATCTCCAGCCACTGCTTCTGCCCATGGCTCAAAACGCCCGCCTCCGTCTCCAACTGATCCTCCAGCCCAATCTCCGCCGCCACCTCACGGATCACCTTCAACACCTCTTCGCTCCGCCGAAAGACCAGACACCCAAAAACCCCGCGCCCCACAGGATGCGACAGCTCCAGATTCTCGAATACCGTCAGATTCTCGTAGATTGACGGGTTCTGAAACTTTCTACCCACTCCCGCCCGTACAATCTCATGCTCCTTCAGTCCGCGGATCTGCTGGTTCTTGAACTTGATACTCCCGGCAGTCGCCTTCGTTT
The DNA here is from genome assembly GCA_037975925.1 of Verrucomicrobiota bacterium. Taxonomy (GTDB): domain Bacteria; phylum Verrucomicrobiota; class Verrucomicrobiia; order Chthoniobacterales; family Chthoniobacteraceae; genus Chth-196. The sequence goes on along the minus strand of JBANFR010000126.1, from coordinate 2,336 downwards.
TGCCGCAGATCAAATCCAGCACCGTCGTTTTTCCCGCGCCATTCGGACCGATGATCACGTGAACCTTGTTGCGGTCCAAATAGAAGTTGAAGCCGTCCACCGCCTTGAACCCGTCGAATGAAACTCCAAGGTCTTCGACGGCCAGCAAGAAGTCCTGACTCATTTCGTCACCTCCGTGGGTTGTGCCAGCGAAACGCTGACGCTGTGATTTTCAGTCTCTGTTTGATGCTCGGCCTCAGGCTTCTTAGAAAAATTCTCAAGCCGTCGTAACAGTGCGAAACGACGCGAGAGCCAGCCGCCCGGCTCGAGTAACCCGGCCACTCCGTTCGGGAAAAACATCACTACCGCGATGAACGTCCCCCCCATCAGGAACAACCACAGCTCCGGGATCGCTTCCGAAAAAGTCGTCTTTCCCAGGTTCACCAGTAGCGCTCCACAAATTGCACCGATCGCCGACAAGCGCCCTCCCACCGCGGTGTAGATCACCATCTCAATCGACGGTACAATCCCAATCAGCGAAGGAGACATAAATCCCACCTGCAGAACGAACAAGGCCCCGCCGATCCCCGAGAAAAGAGCCGCAAGCGCAAACACAAAGCTCCGTACAGAAGCGACATCGTACCCGGAAAACCGCACCCGGTCCTCCCGATCACGAATCGCCATCAGCACCCGCCCCATCCGCGTGTTGATGATGTACTTGGCCGCCAACGCACACAGCAGCAGCAGCAGCACACACGCGAAGTACAAGATGTACTGAGCCGAAGTCGTCCGAATATCCCAGCCAAGCAGCGTCCGCAGGTCCGTAATTCCATTGCGTCCGCCCGTGTAGCCTTGGTTGCCGTCAATGCCGAGGGACACGATCAGCGCGATGGCCTGCGTGATGATGGCGAAGTAGACTCCTCCGACGCGCCGCTGGAACATCGCCCAACCGATCAAGAAGGCCAGCGCTGCCGGGATAATCAGAATGGCCGCCAGGGCGAAGGAGAAGTGCCGGAACGGTTCCCAAAACCAGGGCAACTGCGTGATCTGGTTCCAGTCCATGAAGTCGGGGATCCCCGGTGTACTCTGGATTTTGGTACTCACTGGGTCCGACGCCTCCAACTTGAGAAACATCGCCATGCAATACCCCCCGAGCCCGAAGAAGACCCCCTGTCCCAGGCTCAAAATCCCGCACCGTCCCCAGAGCAACACAAGCCCAACACCGACAAATCCATAGCTCAGGTATTTTCCAAACAGATTCAGTCGGAAGATGGGAAGGAATATCGGCAGCACGACGAGCAACAGGATGGCCAGCACTGCCGCACTCAGAGCCTCCGTCCGATTTTTAAAAAGTGTTTTGAAAAGCATATCCGGTTTTCTTCTGAGTTGTTGGATTTCCTAGGAGGAGCGCACCTTGCTCGGGAACAGCCCCTGGGGCCGGAACATCAACACCACGACGATGAAAAGAAGCGTCGCCACCTTCCCCTTCGTACCCTCCAGGAAAAACTCGAGGATCGACTGTGCCTGCGCGATCCCGAAGGCGGACGCAATCGAACCCAGCAGATTCGCGGCTCCCCCAAACACCACAACCAGAAAGGCATCCACAATGTATCGGCTCCCACTGTCAGGCCCCGTGGAACCAATCGTCGTGAATGCCGCACCGGCGATCCCCGCAATGCCGCATCCCACCGAGAAGGCAAGCCGGTCGACGAGCTTCGTGTTAATTCCAACCGCGTTGCTCATGGCGCGGTTCTGAACCGTAGCGCGCAGGCGCAGTCCGAACGAAGTTTTGAACATGAACAGCGTGAGACCTCCCGTCACCCCAAGCGCGAGAAAGAGCACAAACACTCCGTTGATCGGGATGTCGATATTGCCCGTCGGCTTGAAGGAACCCATCAGCCACTCAGGAAGCACCGGCGTGACCTCACGTGCCCCGAAGATCGAGCGGTATGTCTGTTGCAAGATGAGGCTCAACCCCCACGTCGCCAACAACGTGTCGAGCGGCCTCTTGTAAAGGTGGCGGATCATCGCCCACTCCACCGCCGCTCCCAAGAGCGCGGAGAGCACAAAGGCGAGGAGGATCGAGATAGGAAAGTAGTAGGGAAGCAGACCCTGCGCCTGGGACTCCACTACGCTCGAACACAGGTAGGTGGTGTATGCCCCCAGCGCCATGAACTCCCCGTGCGCCATGTTGATGACGCCCATCTGCCCGAAGATCAGCGCCAGTCCCAACCCCATCAGCAGCAGGACGCTGAAAAGGCTGATCCCAGAAAAACCCTGCATCACAAATATCGACCAAAGCTCAGAAATGTTCATCGCGTGATTCCGAAAAGTTGAAGGATGAAAAAGTGGGAAGA
>JBANFR010000125.1:0-10616 GCA_037975925.1 Verrucomicrobiota bacterium | reverse complement strand
GTGAGAGGGAAGAGGCGCGAACCGGCGCCACCGCCCATGATGATTGCGAGGGTTTTGTCGGAAATAGAGGGCCAATTCTGGAGGCTCATGACTGGTGGAAATTCAAATTGGGAATGTCTGAAACTCCACCGTAGCGGGCCACACGCCGCCTGCGAATCCCTTTTCCCCAAACCTTCCCCGGATTCCGCAACCGGATCATTCCACGATTTCGCAATAGAAGGGCGGGAGGCGAGCCCTCCGCCCACGCCCCTCGCTGAGGGGGCTTCGGCCCGTCGAAAAACGCTTGTTTGCGCGACACTTCTCCTTTTGTGAAGTTGGAGAAGCCCTCTAGGGTAAGGCGGACATCTCCCTATTTTATGTGCGGCATCGTTGGTTACATTGGAAAACAGCAGGCGGCTCCCCTTCTTTTGGACGGTCTACGGCGCCTGGAGTATCGGGGGTATGACAGCGCCGGCGTTGCTATCCTCAAGGACGGCGTCCTGCAGACGCGCAAGCGCGTGGGCCGAATCGCCAACCTTTCCGAACTGCTGCATGAACAACCGGCGGCCGGTCATGTGGGAATCTCGCACACCCGCTGGGCAACGCACGGAGGTGTGACCGATCAGAATGCGCACCCGCACATGGACCAGTCGGGCAAGCTGGCCCTGGTCCACAACGGGGTGGTTGAAAACTATGCCCTGCTGCGCACTCAACTTCTGAAGGAGGGCCACGTTTTCAAGTCACAAACCGACACCGAAGTGCTGGCTCATCTGATTGGACGACAATTGGAAACGCTCCCTGGTCCGGTGACCAAAGAAAGCCTTCTCGAAGCGCTGCGCAGTGCTCTCAAACAGGTTGTGGGCACTTACGGAATTGCCGTCATGCACCGGGACCTTCCCGAGCTTTTGGTGGGAGCGCGCCGTGGCAGTCCGCTCGTTCTGGGGATCGGCTCGGGTGAAAACTTCCTCGCGAGCGACGTCAGCGCCATCGTCAACCACACGCGGGAAGTCGTTTACCTCAAGGATTTTGACATTGCCGTACTGAGCCCGGAGAAGTTCGAGATCGGCACTCTTCCCGGAGGCGAAAGCGGGTACGAGATCAGCGAGGTCGAGTTTGACGGGGCTGATGTCGAAAAGGGCGAATACCCCCACTTCATGCTGAAGGAGATTTTTGAGCAACCCGACACCATTCTGGATGCCATGCGGGGCCGCCTCTCTGAGGAGGAAGCCACTGCAAAACTCGGTGGCCTCAACATGACTAATGCGGAACTCCGCTCCGTCGAGCGCGTCGTTTTGACCGGATGCGGAACCGCGGCGCACGCGGCCATGGTGGGCGAGTATCTCATTGAACAGCTGGCTCATCTTCCTGCGGAGGTGGAGTTTGCTTCGGAGTTCCGCTACCGCAACCTGCCCCTTCCCAAGGACGTGCTTGTTTTCGCGCTGAGCCAAAGCGGGGAAACCGCCGACACCCTCGCCGCGCTCCGCGAAAGCCAGCGCAAAGGCCATCGCACCCTCGGGATTTGCAACAACGTCGCCTCCACCATTGCCCGGGAGAGCGACGGAGGCGTGTACATGCACGCCGGTCCCGAGATCGGAGTCGCGGCCACCAAGAGCTTCACCAGCCAGTGCACGGTTCTGACCCTCATCGCGCTGCTCATGGGAAGGATCCGTCACCTCTCGAGCAGTCAGGGGCTGCGCATCCTCGAGGAGTTGGAGACGATCCCGGGGAAAGTCCGTGAAATCCTAGCGCTCAACGACTCGATTCGGGAGATCGCCCGCAAGTACGCCGGATCGCAATCCATGATGTTTTTAGGACGCCAGTTTAATTACCCGGTGGCCCTGGAAGGCGCGTTGAAGATGAAGGAAATCTCCTACATTCACGCAAGCGGGCACCCGAGTGCGGAGCTCAAGCACGGCGTAATTGCTCTGATCACACCCGAAGTTCCGAGCGTTTTCATCGCCCCGGAAGACTCCGTTTTTGAAAAAAACGTCAGCAACATCGAAGAGGTTAAGGCGCGGAAGGGGCCGGTCATTGGCATCGGCACCCAGGGGTGCAAAAGGCTGGAGGAGCTATGCGATGACACCCTCCTGCTGCCCCCGTGCCCGGATTATCTCTCGCCGCTGCTCACGACGATTCCGCTCCAGTTGCTGGCCTATCACACGGCGGTGGCCCTCGGCTGCGACGTCGATAAACCTCGTAACCTCGCAAAAAGCGTCACCGTGGAATAACCGCGCGAGCCGCACCCAATTTGTGCCGCGCTCAGGTCTGCGCGGCCCCCGGCAGCGCATCGGTTTGGCCCGGCGAAAACCGCGCGTGCAACTGCGCATAAACTCCTCCGGCGCAAAGTAATTCGCGATGGGTCCCGCGCTCGACAATTTCCCCCTCGTGGAGGACGAGAATCAGGTCCGCACGCCGGATCGTGCTCAACCTGTGTGCGACAACGAAGCTGGTTCGCCCCTGTAGCAACACTCCGAGCGCGCGCTGAATTCGCGCCTCGGTTAGGGCGTCGATCGCGCTGGTGGCCTCATCCAGCACCAGCAGGCGGGGCTCGCCCAGCAGCGCACGGGCGAAGCTCACCAATTGCCGTTGTCCCACCGAAAGGTGGACACCCCCCTCTCCCACCTGCGTGGAAAAGCCCTCTGGAAGAGCGTCGATGACTTCCTCAAAACCGAGGTGCCGGGTGACAGCTCGCACCCTTTCCTCGCTCGCCTCTGGACAGGCAAACCGGATGTTGTCCATCACGGTGCCCTCGAACAGAAAGCTCTGCTGATGCACGATTCCCATTTGTTGGTGCAAGGAATCGGAGCGGACCGAGAGGAGATCCCTGTCATCCAGCAAGAGTTGGCCGCGGCTGGGTAAAAACATTTTTGCCACAAGCCCCGTAATCGTGGTTTTTCCGCTGCCTGTGTGTCCCACCAAGGCGACTGTCATGCCGGGTTGTGCAAGGAAGGAGACCTTTTTGAGGACAAAACGCTCCTCATCGTAAGCAAACCAAACGTCGCGAAACTCGACCCGCATTCCCGGCGCGGAAGAGGGCACGCCAGGCCCACGAGCCAAATCGCGAATCAAAGAGTCGGGGCGCGGAAGAGGAAGCGCATCGGTGGCATCCGTCCATTCCGGCGGCGTGTCGAGAAGCCGAAAGACGCGCTCGGCACCGACCATGGCTGAAAGCGCTGCGGTGTATTGATTGCCAACGTGCCGGATGGGTTCGAAGAAGAGTGTGGAGAGGAAGAGAAATTGCACGATTTCGCCCATGGACATGGAGGCACTGGGAGAGAGCGCTCTCCAGCCCCCGACGACCAGAAGCAACGCCGTGAAGAAGTGGGTATTGAGCTCCAGCGCGGGGAGAAAAACCGCCGAGGTCCTCGCCGAGACCAGATTGTAGCGCGCTTGGTCATTCACAAGATCGCGGAATGCCTCGGCGTTGACGCCCTCGCGGGCGAAGCCCTGGGTCACGCGAACACCGCTGACGGATTCGGCGAGGGTTGCAGTGATCCTGCTAAAGCTTTCGGTGGCAGCACGCTGCGCGGCGGAGATGCGCTTGGTGAAATAACGGTTCAGAGCCCAGAGCAGGGGGGCCATCAGCAGCACCAAGAGAAAGAGAATCCGGTCGTAGTAGAGCATCAGACATCCCGCGACGATCATTTGCCCGAGCTGCACCACGCTGATGAAAACGACGTCCTGAACGCCCGTGCGGATGCTATCGATGTCGGAAGTGAGCCGCCCGATGATTCGCCCGACTTTGGTCCGGACAAAGTAGCTCATCGGCATGGCCAGCACGTGCCGGAAGACTTCCGCGCGCAGGTCGTGGATGACCGCCTCGCCCAACTCGAGGGCCAAGCGGTAGCGGAAATGAAACATGATGTTGGTAAAGGCCACGAGTCCCGCGAAGCCGAGGGCTCCCAAAAAAATCCCCGAAGGGTTGCGTCGTTCAATGGGACCGTTGATGACCTCCGCCATTGCCCATGCGCAAACCGGAAGCAGCACGGCACGAAGGAACACAAAAAACAAAAGCCATCTCAGCTTGGACCGATGTGGTTTTGCGTAGGAAAAAACCCGCCGCAACAAAACCCACACGCCGAGTTCCGGACGCTCGCGCACCAACTCCGGGTCCGCATCCACGCGGGTGAGCATCGCTTTGGGCGAACGGCTCACCTCGCCCCCTCCTCTTCCCAAGTGTGGATGCCGTCCAACTGGAGTCGGGCCGATTCCGCATAGTAGCCGGGCTGGCTCATCAGCTCCCGGTGCGTCCCCATCTGCACCATGCGTCCCCGCTCCAGCACAAGAATCCGGGTGGCTCGGCGCAGGATACTCGGCCGATGCGCCACCAAAAAGGTCGTACGCCCGGCCATCGCGGACTCCATGGCCTCCACGATTTCGTTTTCCGTTCCAGGATCCAAGGAGGCCGTGGGATCATCGAGGAGCAGGATGGACGGCTCCAGGAGGAGGGCACGAGCGATCGCGAGGCGTTGTTTCTGGCCGCCGGAGAGACCGACACCAGCCTCTCCCAAGACCGTGTTGTAACCATCTGGAAGCGAGAGAATAAAATCATGCGCTGAGGCGATTTTGGCAGCCTTTTCGATCTGTTCCTGAGAGGCCTCCGGGTGACCGAATGCGATGTTGGCTGCCACGGTGGTGCTGAAGAGAAAACTCTCCTGAAACACCGTGGCCACGCTGCGACGCAAGTCGTCCAGAGCGAGGTCACGAACATCGACGCCATCGATACAGACGCGCCCCTCGGCGGGGTCGTAGAAGCGCGGGATGAGGCTCAGGAGAGAGCTTTTCCCGCTGCCTGTGGGGCCGACAATGGCGATGCACTCGCCGGGCTGCACAGCGAAGTGAATGCCTTGGAGAAGCGGTTCGCCCCCGTGTGCGAGGGTCACATTTTGAAACGAAACCAATCCACGAATGCGCCCGAGACGAATGGGCGTGGAGGGCGACTGGATGGGCAGTGGCGCATCGAGCACTTCGAAGACGCGCTGGGCGGCGCGCAAACATTGCTGCATCGAATTGGCGATATTTCCGATGCTGGAGATTTGCGTGGAGAACTGTTGAAGGATTGCGGCAAAGCCGACGAGGCCGGTGCCCACGCCAATTTTCCCATGCAGCGCCAGCCATCCTCCATAGGCCAGCAGAACGATGAGGTTGGCCTGGCTCAAAAAGATGAGCCCCGGAACAAAGGTGCTCACCCGGGCAAAAATCCAGTGCTGCGAGTCCCGTAATGTGTCGTTGGCTTTTTGGAAACGCTCCCACTCCGCTGGCTCGCGTGCAAATGCCTTGATGACCTGAATACCCCGGATGCTCTCCGCAAGACGCTCAACGAGACGGTCAAACAATTCACTCGAGCGTTTGTATGCCGGTCGAACAGTACGCGAAAAAATGGTCGCCCCGAGCCAGACCAGGGGCGTCGAGGCGAGGCACGCGAATGTTAAACCCGGGTGAATCGCGAGCATGTACGCGAGAAACGAAGCGACCGAAACGAGTAGGATAACCACCTGAAACAAAACCCCGTCCACAAACAGGCGGACGGATTGAATATCGCCCGCGACCCGATTGATGAGCGAGCTGGTGGTGTTGGCGTCAAAAAAGCGGAAGTTGAGACGCTGAAGTTTGTCGTAACAGCGCACCCGCAGGTCGACGACGAGGCGTCCCTGGAGCAGTTTGCCGAACCAGACTCCATTGAGATACGCGAGGCCCATGCGCGCTGTGGCGAGCAAAACGACCGCGACCGCGATGGCAGAAAGAATCTGAAGAGGAGTCCAGTGGGCGGGCGGCGACCATTGCAAAGGCCACGCCGGGGGGCGCGTGGAAGCATCAAGCGCGTAGCGCAACTCGTCGATCCCGAGGCCCGTGAGCGCAATTCCGGCCAGGCTCGCCGTCAACAAAATCAACTGCGTTACAAGCACCCGCAGACAGTCCCAGCGGTAGCGCCACGTCAACTGGAGGAGGCGCCACACGAGCTGCCGGTTGGAAATCTCCGGACCTGGCTTTGAGGCGGTCTTCAACGGGAGTCGTCAGTGCGTCCCGAGGGCCGCAGGAAGGTTCTCTACCGCAACGAGTTGTTCTTGGCGCGTCGCAAGCGTCTTCAACTTCACCTGCGGCCACTCCTCCCCCACAACCACGGCAAACCGGGCACCCAAGCCCTCGGCCGCTTGGAACTGCTTGCCCACTTTCGACGGAGACAGCCCGAAATCCGTCCGAAAACCTGCGTCCCGGAATTTCTGGACCAGAACCAGGGCCTCTCGGCGCATCTCCTCTTTGGCGAGCACCACAAAAACATCCGCCGCGTGATAGGCCTCGACCCAAGCCGTCCGCTTCGCTTTGGCCGAGGGGACGGATTCGAGGAGATTTCCGAGGACGACATCTCCCATGCCGAAACCGAGGGCGGGTATGCTGACCTTGCCATCGCTCATCAGTTCCAGAAGGCGGTCATAGCGGCCACCCCCGGCGAGAGCCCGCTCGTTGAGGCTGCGATCGAAGACCTCAAAAACGAGACCGGTATAGTAGGCGAGCCCGCGCACGATGGTGAGGTCGATTTCCACAAACTCACGCATTCCCCGCGCGGCGAGATCGTCGAGGATCCCGGCGAGTTTGGCGGACTCCGCCGAGGGATCGGCGATGAAGGCACGGACCTCGGAAAGACTGACTCCGAAGTCGGAGAGCTTCTTCTCATTGTCGGCGTCGCTGGAGCGTTCGAGTTTGTCGACCACAGCCAAGAAATCGAGGAGGCGCTCCTCCGCGACTCCCCGCGAGCGAGCAAAGCCCGCCCAGGCATCGCGGTCGCTCAGACGCACGACAAAGTCTGAAGGCCCGAGTCCAAAGGCGCGCAGCATATCGATCAAGAGCGCCAGCAATTCGGCATCGGCACCGGGCCCGGCCTCGCCGAGGATGTCGCAATTGAGTTGGAGAAACTCCCGGAGCCGGCCGCGCTGCTGTTTCTCGTAACGGAAAAAGGACGGGGTGCAGAACCACTTGAGGGGCTTTTTGTAATGACGCTCCCGCGCGGCAACCATCCGGGCCAGAGTGGGCGTCATCTCCGGACGCAGCGCCACGTGACGATCGCCCTTGTCGGTGAAATCGAAGAGCTGCCCCACGAGTTCCCCGCCGCTCTTCTTCCGGTAGAGGTCGATCGACTCCAGAACAGGGCCGTCGTACTCGACAAAACCGTAACGACCAGCCACTTCGCGCCAAGTGGAGAGGATGTAATTTTTGAGAGCGCAATCTTCGGGGTAAAAATCGCGGAAACCTGGGAGCAGCTGCATGAGAGAAGAAAAATTGGGACGGGAAAGTTATCCGGGCCAGGGGCCGCTGCAAAGGGAAACGCCGGTGCGTGAGTACCGCCGGTTTGCGAGGCGCCAGAGTCCGGAGTGGATCCTGTGAACTCCCGGGAGGGAGAGGGGCGGAGCGAAATTTAGCGGGAGCCCGAGCTGGAAGGGCGGGAGTTTGTGAGGCGCAGGGTGAGCGCGTACAGCGCCCCCAAGATGAAGACGGCACCCACGAATCCGATCGATTCGTGTTTCATGGCGGAGACCATGGCCACGGGATCGTCGATGAGGGCGGGATTGTTTTTGGCGATGCGGGCCCCGTACCAGGCGAGAATCGAGCACCACAAAGCGGAACCTGTGATGGTCATGAGACTGAATACGCCGAAGTTCATCCGGATCATTCCGGCAGGAATGGAAATCAGATGGCGCACCACGGGAAGCAGCCGCGCAAAAAACACCCCGCCAGCCTCATACCGGTGCACAAAGAGTTCGGCCCGCTGCAATTTGGCCTCGCTCATTCCAAAGCGTTTCCCCCAGCGCACGATCACCACGCGCCCGAGCCAGCGCGCCAACCAGTACATGACGGCAGACCCCAGATAGGAGCCGACGGTTCCGGCCAAGACCACGCCGAAGAGACTGAGTTTTCCCTGCTGCGCCCAGAATGCCGCCGGAGGAATCACGACCTCACTCGGGACCGGAAAAATGGTGCTCTCCAAGGCCATGAGCAGCACCACGCCTGCATAACCCCAGTCACGAACCCAGCCAAACCAAAGGGCAATCAGCGCGTGCATCAGAGAAGCAAGGCAGGGAGAGCTGGTCTCAAGTCTATCGCGACGCCAAAGAGCCTAGTACGCTTCGCTCTCGTCGGAGAGACCGGAATCCTGACGAATCGAGTCCAAACGGCGACGCACGCCGCGCGCTGATTCAGGCCCTTGCCACACCCGCGTCACCGACTCCACCACCGCCGGGAGAGCCAGAAGCACGCCCAAAGACAAGAGGGTCGCCGCCGTGGTTTTCTGGGTGGGACGAGCCAACTTGCCTGCAATCAGAAGACCGATGCCGCAGCCCACCGCCGTCTGCGTCACTGTGAGGAGGCTGCTTTTTACGGGATCGGAGGAGAGCGGGTTTGCCATGGTCGTGTGGCTAAAGCGTAGCCGATATTCCAAGCGCTTGACCACTCTCAATCTGCGACCCCGCCACAGTTTCAAGACTTGCGCGGGGGAGCGGCCGGGGAGGCCGACTCGTTTTCGGCCCCCGCGTTTTCGAGGCTCAAAGCGCGCACCGCAGAGCCAAGAGCCGCGACCCCGTGGATGAGCGGATAGAGAAGTTCGAAGTACCACAGTTTAGCAAAATAGAAGCCAATGGGGGCGGGTTCGCGCCAGCCACCGCTCTCCACATGCTCCACCAACCAGGCCACTCCACGATCAAACGCACTCACGTGCGCGCTTCCGGCGAGGGCTTCCACAGCCAGCGCAGTCTCCTCCAAGCTCGGTTTCATTTCCGGAGTCTGCGCGCCGCCCCACCCGCCACAGCTCAACTGAAGTTCGAGCAGCGCCCTCTCCGCCCTCCGAATCATAGGCTCGGAAACCATCAATCCACGGGCCCGGAGTTCGCGAAGCGCAAGGAGCACGCGGGCCGTTCCATAGGTGCGGTTCTCTTCTTGGTGCGCCGCCTCGTTGCCAAACCACAAAGGCACCCAGCACCCCTCGGGAGTCTGCGTTTTTTCGAGAAATCGGAGCGCCTTCTGGATAGCCTCCTCGACTCTCCGACGGAGTTCGGCAGGCCACTGGGGCAGCCAGGCACTCCATGCGCGAATCGTGTGAGCGGTGATATCCGGGCTGCTACGGTCAAAGGGCAAAGCCCCCCACCCACGGCAAAAGGTGGGAATGCCGCCATCCGTGTTCTGGAGTCCCAAGAGCCACCGAACGCCAAGCTGGCCAGCCTCGCGAACCGCAGCATCCACCGGTCCGAGAGACAGTAGCGCGAGCAGAGCACTGGCGGTGTCGTCCGCGTCGGGGACGCCCCCTGGAAGATTGGTCCAAGCCCATCCGCCAGGGGCGGCGTGGGTGTACGGGTGCTCCACCCGGTACTGCTGCCCGAGGAGCCATTGACGGAGCTCGCTCCTCTGCTCGTAGGCGAGGGCTTGGGGTTGGTGACTGAGCGCCTGAACCGAGAGGGTCGACACCCACGTGGAAAGGTTCGTGTCGATCGGCCAACTCCCGTCCGCCCGCACGGAGCAACGCAGGAAGGAAGCCGCTCGTTGGGAGACCAGCAAGGTGTCCGCACCCATGGCAGCGAGGCTCATGAGGACAAAACTCGTCAGGGGGGTGGCCTCCAAAAATCCGCCGTTGCTGGGCTGCAGGCTTTCAAGAACTTGCAACGTCCTGCGACGGAGGCTGTCCCGGAGCAAACGCCAAAGAAAATTCCGAGTCGGAGCAAAGTGGTGAATGACTTGCCCGATCGCGATCAGCGCCGGAAGGGCGTAGCTCACCACAGGAAGCCGAAGCAGCCCGAAGAGCTGGTGCGGAAGAGCCGCCAGTTCAAACGGGAGCGGCGGCACCTGAGACCAGCCCTCCGGCCCCAAACGCCCCGCCAACGTACAGGCCATCAAAATGGGAACCGAAAAGGTACGGTCCTTGCCATACCGCCGACGAATCGCTTCTGCCAACTGGTTCTCCCACCCCGGACCGGTGGCCCCGCACTCCCGCTGAAGCCAGCGCTCTCCGCCTGCGGTGGCTTCCGTAAACTTTGCCGCCGTGCCGGTGGCCCCCAGCGCCGCCCACACGAGGGCCGTCGTGCTGATGTTGCTCCGACTGCGAACCGTGTCCCCCCATCCACCATCCGGGTTTTGATGGGCCACGAGCCAGCTCACCCCGCGTTCAACGAGGTTTTGGTCCGAGGCCGCTCTTTCTCCCGGGGAAAGGCGAGAGAGTGCAATCAGCGCGGTCGCGGTAGAGAGCGCGCTGCTGGAGAGTTCGCCGACCCACGGTCCCGAGCCGCTTTCGGCGAGCAAGGCCTCCGTGACTTGCCGCATAGCGGCACTCACACGATGAAAAGGGGTCATGGTCCGCTACTGAAGATGGCCGAGGGCGAGAAGCCCGTAGAAGGTGTATTCCGCGTCTAAAGAATCGTCAGCCCAATGCCCGTGGAACCCGCCATCGGCCGTCCACAACGTATCGAGAAAGTCGAGAGTCGCCTCCTTTGCGTCTGAGGGGAGCGGAATCTCCAAGCAGGCCAGCGCATGCAGAGCGGTTGCCGTGGAGAGCAGATCGGGAATGGGTGCCTTGGGCATGGCACGAAAGCCGCCCTGGGGATCGATTTGCCCCAAGAGCCAGCGCCCCGCCGAAGCGGCCACCGGCATCTCCAACTGGT
>JBANFR010000124.1:0-10758 GCA_037975925.1 Verrucomicrobiota bacterium | reverse complement strand
TCCAGTTTCGGAAGCGGCTTTTCACTCTCCGACGATTCGGCACGCACTGCGGAAAGCCCATCCAAGGAGAGGACGGCAAAACCAACCCAAGACATCAGTTTCCTAAAGCACTTCTTCATTTTTTAACCTCCACGGCGATCGGGGCCGATTCCACCTGCACCTCCATGCCCTCAATCCGAGTCGTCGCCGCAAGCTGGAGCGGTTGGTGGGTAATGCCCGCAGAACCGGCTGCCACCGCCAACTCCACCATCGCCTCACTCTGGGCGGCCTCAATTCGGACCTCGCCCGGCCCGCTCAACCCGGGAGGCAGCCCCATGAAGCGGACCGTGACAGCCTGAGGATCCTTCACCTGAAACCGTTGCAGCGCGATCTTCAGCTTCTGCCTCCCGCCACTCACCAGCGGCCCGGCCCATTCCGCCGAGACCCCCAGCGGAAGCACCACCTTCAGTGGCACTTTTGCCAAACGCACTTCCTTATGGACTCCCTTATAATCCGCCACACCAATCACCTCAAAAGCGTGCCGCCCCAAAGCAACCGACGCCGGCGCGCTGACTTCACAGATGTAATCCACCTGACCCCGGATGCGCCCCCCACGGGGAGAGCCCGCTGCCACCTGCACTCCGGAGGGTAACCCCTCGAATCGAAGCTGAATGTTTCCAGAAAACCCCGGATCCAGCGCCGTCTGCCGAAGCACAAAGGAATGCTTTGCCAAGACGCTCGGCAGGGCCACCTCGCCCCCCACGACTTCCATCCGGAAAAAATCAGGCGCTTCAGGCCCCACGCACACCGGGAAACTTCGCCGCAACTGCATCGGCGGACACGGCATGGCCCGCAACGCCATGCTTACGGTGTCGGGAGCCTCCTTTTTTTCATCTCCAGCCGCGACACAGACGGCCTCCGCCACCAACTTTTCTCCGGAAACCTCCGCACGGCCGACCATCCGCAGATAATACAGAGTTCCGGGAGGCACATCCCCCGGAACGCTCACCTTCACCACTGTCTCGCTCTGCCCCTTGCCAAGCAAGTGGTTCTCGCAACGAAACCCCTCGGGCAACACACGCCCGGCCGCGTCGAGAAGCTCCAACGTAATCGGCTCCGAAAACCCCTGACGCTGCGCAGACACCGCCATCGTGAACTCTCCCCCCAACGGCGCGAGGAACCGATCCCCCTTTACCTTCAACTCCAAACTCCCCCGGCTCTTTTCCATCCGCACCTCGTACACAAATTCCGCCCCGCCGCGCCGCGCAATCTCCTCCACCAACACCCGATAAACCCCGTCCCGAGCCGCCGTAAAACTCAACCCCAAGTTCCCCAAGGGCGCGTTGGCCGCCGCAGGCGACGCATTCTCCGCCACAAAAACACCCCGTTCGTCCTCCACACCCAAGTACAGCATCGCCGGAGACCCAATCTCCCGCGTCACCGGCGTAAGCCGTACTCTTTCGTCCTTTTTCAGCTCCAGCTGAAACACATGCCGCTCTTTGGGCTTCTGCAAACACCCCGCCACCGTTCCCGGAAGCGTGACCACCCGAGTCCCGCCCCCTCTGGCCTCCTCCGAGGCCGCACCCAAAATTACGCCGTCTTTTTCCACCCGAACCGATGCGAACCCGGCCGGTTTCTCCGCCGAAAACCGGACCGGCAGAGACACGCTTCCAGAAACCCCCTCCGGTACCCGCAGCGAAATCGGCGCCATCCCACTCGTCGTCTCCCCCGTCCCATCGCTCGCCACACGCACCTGAACCGTCGAACCCGGGGCCGCCACCGGCGGGAATACGGTCGAAACCATCGGAAAATCCCCCACCCGCAAGTGGTAGAAGTGAGCGTCCCCCCCAAAATACGAGGAATCCCGAATCTCCAGAAAAACACGCCCCTCTTTGGGAGCCACATAACGCAACCGACAGTCCCCCGCTAACCCGGCCGTGTCATCCGCCACCGCAAGTTCCCCTCCCTGCGCATCCAGCAGCCGCAATACCGGATCCAGCTTCGAACCGATCCGGATTCCATACACCTCCACCGAAACAGCCTCCCCCTGCTTCAACTCCCACGCATACACATCCGATTGCCCCGCCTCCGTCGCCCCCTCCACGCCCACCGGCAGTTGCAAGACTTGGGCTTTGTCTCTCGAAGCATTCCCCGCTCGCTTCACCACCAAAGGCAGCTCATCCACCAAAAAGAGCAACGGCCCCGAAAGCCCAGTTGCCGTCGGCAACTGGACAAAACCCACACCCAGCGGCGCTTCCTTCGGCAAAGTGAGACTGCCCGCCAAGACCTTTCCATCAGGCATCCCCCCTTTCGCTCCCCTGGCGCCATTGGCCCCCTGAGTCCCGGGATCTGTGGATTTCCAGCTCGTCTGCCCCCCAAAGCTCGTCCAGAGCAGATTCGGCTTGAGGAGATGCTTGCCGCGCAACGTCACCTGCACCGTCTCGCCAGGACGGCCTGAGAACGGGACAATCGATTGAATTTCAGGCAACTGCGCACACACCGATTGTGCGATCGCCAAAACAACACAGCCCAAACTGACTCCGAGAAGGCGCATGGATGGAAACCGGGGGGGAAGGGTGGAACCAACAGAAAGGAAGAGGTGAACCGAAACCGGCTCGGGGAAAAATCACGCGGGAGCTTTGGCGCCACCGCCTCAAACGAGCCCCTCGATGAATTCGCCCTTTTTCGCGAGAAACATCGGCCGGCCATCCGGGGTAAACAGCGGCTTTTCACGGTCGATTCCCAAAAATTCGTACACCGTCGCCGCGTAGTCATCGGGAGTGTGCGGCTTTTCAATGACAAACCCGCCCTCGATGTCTGTCTCCCCAATCACCTGTCCGCCACGCACTCCCGCGCCCGCCAGGACAATCGAATAGGCGTTCGCCCAATGATCCCGCCCCTTGGTTTTGTTCAGCTTGGGAGTCCGGCCAAACTCGGTGACAAAACACACCAGCGTATCCTGCAAAAGCCCACGCTGATCCAAATCCTCAATGAGCGCGCTGTAGGCCTGATCCGTCGAGCCCATCATCCACCACGTCCCAATCCCATATCGCCCCACTCCCCCTTGGGCGCCTGCCAGATTACAGGTGCCCGTGGAATAGATGTAGTCGTGATGATCCCAATTCAAATTGCCTCCCCCGGGCGTCTTGTCGGTTTGAGGTTCGCGCACATCCACCGTCACAAAGCGCACCCCCGCCTCCATTAACTTCCGTCCCACCAGATAACACTGTCCCCGGTGCCCCAAACCATACCGCTCCCGCACCTTCGCCGGCTCACTGGAGAGATCAAACGCTCCCGTCGTCTTCGGGTTGCCCAGCAGATTCTCCGCTTGATCGTAAAACGCCCGCATCGCCTGCGCATCCGCACTGGCATCACTCGCCAGTCCAATATCCAGATGACTGAGCAAATCCCGTCGATCCCGGAAGCGGCGCGCATCAATCCCCGCCGCATAACTCAAATTCGGCACCCGCCACGCTGGGTCGGAAAGGTCACGCCCCGTTGTTTTGAAAGCCGCAAAGCTCGGCGGCAGATACCCCGTGCGAGTCATGGCCGCCTGCTCGTGGTTTCCGGGAACCATCACGTAAGGAGGCAAATACTGGCAGTCGCTTCCCAGCTTGAAGGAGACCACACTGCCCATGTCCGGCATCTCGACGGGCCCCCCTGGAATTTCCCCCGAAAGCGCGTACTGCGTGCCTTTGGGATGATCGTCCACCTTCACCTTGTGGCACATGGAACGAATCACCGCGAGTTTGTCGGCCACCTTCGCCGTCTTGGACAAAAGCTCGGTGAACTGGATCCCATCCACGTTGGTTGAGATCGGTTTGTACACACTCCGATGCTCCGAGGGCGCGTTGGGTTTGGGATCCCAAGTATCCATGTGCGAAAGGCCACCCTGCTCCAAAATCACCAGCACCCGCTTGGCCCGACCAAAATGTTTTCCACGCCCACCGCCGAGGCGATCGCCGACGAAGCTCCGGGAATGGACAGCATTCCCCCCAGACCGAGTCCAAGAAAACTCCGGGCGCCCCGCGCTAACAGACAGCGGCGCGTGAGCCCCTCTCGGAGCAACTGATCGAGGGATTGCTCCGAGGGCAGATCACCAGGGGCGGAATTCAGGGGGGGATTCATTTCATCTGAGTCGATCCCTGCGCCTGAAAAACCTTAACCCGATTGTCTGCAAACGAGAGTCCTCTGCCCTCTATTCGCCCAATCGGCAGGCCATTGGGGAGTGCTTTGTGAGCAAGAATTCTCTTTCACGATGATCTGCCCGGCAGCCCTAGACTGAGCAGAACCTTGGGGCGTCAGCCACCGGAGCGCTCCGAAGAGAACGAGCCAAATCGAGGGCAATGCCGCACCGGCTCCATTCACCCAAGGACTGCCACATGGGCTGGAGAGAAAGCTTCAGTTCGACGTGGCCAGCAGCTCTCTCAGACCACATTCGAGATCGTGAATCTCAAACCATAGCCTTCTTGCCTCCGGGCTATTACGCAAAGCCCCCGAAACCATTTCGAACTGCTCAGCCGTTGGCGCACCCTCCGCCGCAACGTAAAAAAGGGAATGCCATCGGTCCGGCACTTCGAATCCCTCCCCGCTCAAAAATGGTTGATCGCTGCCCAGCGAATCGCTCCGGGAGGATTGGGGTTTTTCTGCACTCGTGGCCATCGTTTTCAAAATTCAGAGGTTTGAGCATGATTGGGAGTAGCGCTCCACGACGAAGCCCCCCCTTGTTGGATTCAGCGGGTCGTGTTTTGCGCGCTTTTGACTCCAGAGGAGTGCGGCGCGTGAAATGCCGGAGAAAGCGCGACCGCCTGGAAAAACTCGCGCACCTCGTAGTTCCGAGCCCGGGCCTGCGCCACAATCGACTCGATCAACGGCTCATCCACAAAACTGATGGGCCGCCCCAGCGCGTAGGCGAGAAGCGCTTCGGTAAACTGACGCGCAAAAGACTCCACACGCTGGGCAATCCGATCCCGGAGTTCGAAATAATCCCGGAACTCGGCTCCCCGAAACAGGCGGCCGGAGGCATCAATCACCCATTCTTTTTTGCCAACGCCCTTCTTTTCGTAAGTGTCGGTGATCCGCCACCTCCCGATCGCGTCGAAATTTTCGAGACCAAAACCGATCCCATCAAAGCGTCGGTGACAGCTGGCACATTGGGCGTCCTCGGAGTGGGCCGCAAAGCGTTCGCGAGTCGTGAGAAGCTGTTTTTCGAGGCGCGCAATTTGGGCGACGTTTGCGGGCGGCGGAGGGGGAGGCTCATTGAGAAGGTGGCGGGCCACCCACACCCCACGATGGATAGGGCTGGAATCGTTGCCATTACTCCCCATCGCAAGAGTTGCCGCCATGCCCAGCAGACCGCCCCGCGGAGAATCCGCCGGAAGCTCGACCCGCCGAAAATCGTCACCGTGAACGCCCTCCATTCCGTACAGGTTCGCAAGCAGACCATTGATGACGAGGTAACGACTGGAGAGGAGGTCCCGGAGACTGCCCTTGTTCCGGAGAGCGTAGAGGAACGTCTCATAGACCTCCCGCCGCGCCGCTTCCTTTGCGCTATCGTCGAAAGGGCGGTGTTTTTCGGTATCAAACTCGAAAAATTCGAGCCGATCCATATCGAGCCACTGGTGCAAAAATCCGTGGGCAAAAGCCTCAAAGCGTGGGCTCGAAAGGAGACGATCCACTTGCGCCGATAAGATGGCCGGCACTGCGAGGCCTCCGGTTGGGGCCACCCGCAAAAGCTCCTCGTCCGGCGGCGCACTCCACAAAAAGTACGCCAGACGATTGGCAAGCAACACCCCGGGGGGAGGATCGCGTCTCTCTAAATTCTCGGGCTCCACCAGATACAAAAAGGCGGGAGAAGCCAGCACTACGGAAAGCGAGCGCGTCAACGCCGCCTCGAAGGAATCCCCCTGAGCCACCCGCGATTGAAAGACATTCTCCAGGCGATCGATGAATTCCGGCTGGGGTGTGGTCCCACGAAACGCCCGGTTGGCCAGGCGCTGAATCACCTCCCTTGCCCCGGCGGCATCCTCCTTGGCGGAAAGCAGAGACACCGCTTGGGGCTTGCTCGGGTCCTTGGGCAGCGGCCCTTCAATCTCGCACCAGTCCACCCAGATCGCGGGAATCGGCGCGTGTCCGGTTTTTTCAAAGGACCTCGTGAATTCGACGGCCTCCGTGCCACGACGAACCCGTTTCTTTTCGCGAATGGAATACGCCCGCGATTTATCCGCACCGACGGAGACTCGGACCTCCAAAATCTGCGGATTTTGGAGGGTGCCAGTCACCTCGTGGGTGCTCATCAGGTCGAAATTGTCGATGCCGCCCCGGTGAATTCCAAACTGCACAAAACGACGCTCTGGTGGCGCATCGTCAGCCGCTGCGATGCGGTAGCGGTAGACATACTCCCCAGGCGGCCAGCGATCGGGAATGGTGTACGTTTCGACGGAATGAATCTTGTGGCACGCGAGATACACTCCCTGGTCGGTAGAGGGGCGGGCATAATAGTCGCCAAATGCTTTGATGATGTTGGGGGCATCGCTCACCCCCCAGAAATCGATGTCCGCGCTATCCTTGAATCCGAATTCCTTCGGGGAGGGTTTGCCCACGAGGCGATCCCACTCCAGGTAAAACTTGCGGCTGGTTCTGTTTTTCCGCATCTCAGCTGCCTTATCCGCATACTCCTCGGAAGCAGCTAGTTGGTCGATTGCCTGAGTCCACTGGGTGTATTTTGCGACGGCTTCCTCCTTCCCCTTGAGGATTCTGGCAAAATACGGGTTGTAGACCCCCTCAGGTTCCTTATGGAACTTTTGAATCGGGGCCCCCCCTGCCTTTTGGAGAGCCAAGGCCCCCTCAATCGCCTTCTTTCCGAGCGCGAGGTAACTCTCAAACTGATCGCTGGAAAGCGTCAGCGCATTGCTCGCCGTGTCGAACCCGCCAGCGCCCCCATCCTGCGGCAGTTGGGCGACGTCTACCTCCACGCCCAGCAAGTCGCGGATCGTGTTGCGGTACTCACGCTTGTTGAGCCTCCGAATCACCGTGCGCGCCCCGCTATCTCCCAGTGCCTTGCGTGCCACAACCAGGGTCTCGGAGAGGTCCGCCAGAAACTCAATCTTCCTCGCCTTGTCCGGCTGTTTCGCCTCCTCCGGGGGCATTTCCCCCGAATTCGTTTGGGCGAGCACCTTCTGCCATAGATCCGCTCGCTGCATGGTGTCCATTGCCAGCGAAAGGTCGTCCAGACGCACGTCACCCTTGTGTTTGCGAGCGTCATGGCACTCCACGCAGTAATCCCGAAGGAAGGCCGCATGTTTGGGATCCATCCGTGCCACCGGCGCCTCCCCAAAAAGATGGAAAGGAACGAGAAACACCATGCCGCCAAGGAACTTGAAAGTCATAGGGGAAGAAAACTTGAGGAAAATTCGCCGCTCTTGCGCGCGCTGAGGGACGATGAGTTCGTCTCTCTGAAAGACGGGGTCCGGGCTGCATGCAGCCGACTCGGGAAGAGATCGAACCATCGGGTCATCGGCCAACAAATCACTACGCGGACGTCAGTTGGGAGAGTGTTCCGGTGGAATCCCCGTGCGAGGCGACGTCCACGCCCAGGCCCTGCATCAAGGTGAGCCACAGGTTACAAAGCGGCGTCTGCTTGTCGCTCAAAACAAGGTGGCGGCCGTGTCGGATGCCGGCTCCTCCGCCCGCCACAATGGTTGGACAATTGTCGAGGAAATGCACCGTGCGCGTGTTGCTTCCGAAGGAAAGCGAAACATGGTCGAGGAGCGTGGAACCGTCGGCTTCCTTCACCTCGGCCAGCTTGTCGATGAATTCGGCCAAAAGCTCGCTCATCTTGACGTCGCGCTTCTGAGACGCCTCCATGCGCGCCCCCGGGATGTAGTGGCTGACATCGTGCGGATGGAAATCGATGTCCAATGCCTTCATCAGGTTCCAGTGAGGCTGCCGATAGGTGATCACCCGGGTGGAGTCCGTCCGCAAAGCGGCGACCATGAGCCTTTGCATCAGGCGCGTCTCTTCCACCCCGTTGGGGCTCTCTGGCGGCAGAGGAAGGTCGCTCTTGGGTTTTGGGCGCTGGAGCCACGCCTCGTCCTTCGCGAGGCGCACCTCGATTTCCCGGATCGATTCCAAATACTCGCTCAGCTTGTTCCGGTCCTCCGCACAGACCCTTGCGCTGACGCCTTTTGCCTCCACCAGCACACTATCGAGAATGCTCCGGTTCTCGGTGAGCAGGCGCTGCTGGGCCTCGGGGGAAAGCTCATCGGCACCGAAGAGTTTCCGATACAGCTTCAGCGGCGACTCGATCCCGGCGAGGGACTTGCCCTGCTTGTTCCACGCCAGGGATTCGCCCGGACCATGGCCACTTTCCTTGTTATCGGAGCTGTTGAGTTGGAGTGAGGCAAAGCGCGTCTCCGCCCCAAAACGGCCAGCCACAACCTGGTCGGCCGAGATACTGTTGAAAAAGTTGTTTCCCGGAACCGCGTACCGATTCGCCCCCGTCAGGTAGAAGGTGCTGCCCCAATGCGCCTCGTTGGAGAACTTGTTGGAGAGGCCCTGGATAATCGTGATGCGTCCCTTGTGCCGTTCCAGCGGCTTGAGTCCCGGCGAGAGTTCGTAGTCGACCCCGGTCTTTTTGGGATCAGGAAACCACGTTTCGTTGGTAATTCCGTACCCGAACGCGATGGCAATCATCCGTTTGGGAATCGCCGGTTCGCGCGTGGCCGCAAAGGCTCGCCATCCGAGCGAAGGCATCCAGGGAAGGGCAATCAGGGCACTGGCACTGCGCAGAAAGTGCCTGCGAGAGAAAGCGGAGGGCGTGTTCATCAGAAGCGAAGGGACCGGGATTGTGGAGAGGAGAGGGTGTGCGATTTGAGAGAAAGGGATGGGGACTTGGGTATTTTGGCAGTCGAGTGCACGACGCGCCTTGGCCTCACAGTCTGCTCCGCTTTTCCTCAGCCGAAGGACGATTTGCCGAGACCGCTGACCCCCGGAGCGTGAGGCGGATATCGCTTACCAACTGGGAACCAAATTCCGCTGAACGGCCAGCCACTGGCGGTTTGGTGACCAAAACTTGGAGCACTGCAAAATCCACTTTTGCCGGGATCGTCGACCTGGCGGTCACCACGTGCCATTGGCCGGGCGCCCCCCCCTCGCTGATCGCATCGCCGGTTCCCAGAGCGCTGGCTGCAGCTTTGGACAGGGGCCATTCCTTGGCAACCTTTCGGAAATCTCCCTCGTACAGGATGAGTCTGCAGACGAAACGAACTCGCTCTCCTACCTCCGGCCGTTCATCGCAGAAACGCGCCGACAGCTCGAGAATGTCATCCGGACTCCGGACATGGAGTCCGGCGGATCGCAGATCCACGATTTGAAAAACATCGCATGAATTGGGTTGTGGATTGGGCGCCGCTTCATCCGCTTCCGCTCGGATAAAACGAAAGGTCCTCGGCGCATCCTGCTCCTGAGGTGACCCCTCCACGGCTGCGATGTCACCGGACCAAACCCCAAACTGAAGGGGAAAGCCGCCCCGCAGTTTGCCCATTTCGGCTTCCCCCAAGGAGACCCTGCGGAGAATGGACTGGTTGGCGCGGGGGGAAACAATGGCCAGCGCAATGGTCGTGCTGAGAAGAGTCATCACCACGCAGGCGGCGGCAGCCCACGCCGTGGGATACCGGCTCCAGAACGATTCCCGGCTCCCCGGAGCCTCGCTCCCAGTCACGAACTGAATCGATCGCTGCTGGAGAGCCGGCTCCAACTGCGCGTGGATCGCGGCCATTTCCCAAAACCGTTTCCGCGCCTCCGGCGACTCCACCAAAAGGCCGCTGAGTCTGGCAGCGTCAGCCTCGCTCAGGCACTCCTCGAGGTAGTCGTCGATCGCGGCGTCGAGTTCTTTGGGTTCCATGTCAGCGTGCCCGTTGGAGTTTGATTGAGACGCAATCCCTCAACAGGGCACGCGCCTTGGAAAGAGCCACCCGCACAGCCAAAGGGGTCATCCGAAGCCCCTCGGCCATTTCTTCCGAGGTCTGGCGGCCCACGTATTTGCGCCAAAGCAGCTCGCTGGCCTTGGCACCCAAGCCTTGCAGGCAGCCGTTCAAGGTGGCCTCCCGCAACTCGGTGATTTCCTCAGCGGGAGCCTCGGCGGCGAGCGCCTCCAGGGCAGCCTCTGTCAGGGCACTGGAACGCCGCTTTTTTCGCAGGTCCTCAAGGACCTTCAAACGAGCCACACTGCACGCCCACGCGACAAAGTTCGAGCCCGGTTCAAACGAGTCCGCTTTGCGGGTGAGGATCAAAAAGGTCTCCTGGAGAATGTCGTCTGCGTCAAAGAGCGACGGTTGCAGCGCGCGGACAAAAGCGCGAATCGCGCTTTGATGACGCACAAAAAGAAGCTGCACCTGACGGATGTTTTCCTGAGCGGGGTCGGGGGAATCCTCGTTCATCTCATGAGGTAATGACGCGAGAAGGCATTTTGTTTCCCGAATTTTTGGGGTCCTTGAAAAAAACCAACTCGGTGGCTCTCGGGCATCGCAACGCCCTCCCCCCGGGGAAGCATAAACCAGCCCAAGGCTCACGGTGTCCCTCGAAAAGAGGAGAGGTGGACCCCGAGGGGGCGTCTAGTGTGTCTTGTGATTGCGGCGTGGACCGATCCATCATTCCGGACGCCCTCCTTTTTTCCGGCAATAACACCCCCTGCTCTCCGCAGACTTCATGGATCTTTTCCCTCCCGACCCGCTCCACAACCTCCTGCCCTGTGACGGAATCGCCCGCTACTTGGGGGCC
>JBANFR010000123.1:0-10790 GCA_037975925.1 Verrucomicrobiota bacterium | reverse complement strand
GCTGCAGCCCCGATGATAGTGCATCTATAGGTTGCGCGAAAGTAGGACGTCGCCAGTATCCCCGCCCCGCTCAGGCCAAATGCCAGGGCGGGGCGGCTTTGTTGTGTCGTATGCCTCCATCCTCCTCAGACCTCCCCTCTCACTCGCTCCCACGCCACAGCTTTCAGTACCCATCCGCCACGCTGTCGACTCAGGAACAATTCATCTGTCCACGATCTGTCCACGTTCAACTTGCGCCGATTATGCACGCTCTCTCGGAGATTGGGATCGTAGGCTGGTCTTGGTTTTGAAGGCGTAGCTGGATGTACCTCTCAAAGCGGCGGTAGCGGCGTAGCCGTCGCGCGTGAGGACCCCGATCGTGCTCACTAACAGAGCCAATGGACGCGAGTGAATTGCATTGCGCCACATGTAGAGGGTTGGCACTTGCCTTTACAACCTGCGGAAGGAAGGGAAGCCTCGCAGACAGCGCGAAGACTTTCTGTCAGGGAAACATCGATGCAGCCGGATGAGGGCATTTGGTGTTGCGTGGATTTCTCCTGTCTCATCCGTGACGCTTCCCGTTTGCTCGATCATACGGAATGTGAGCGTCAGGAATTGCCCGGGTCCCCGTATCGATCGGTTCTCTTTTGAATGGGTGCTATTCATCCATGAGCTACTGGAATGAATCCCAGTGACTTTTGGGCTGACTTAGGTAAAGCCCGTGGCTTGTATGTGACTCGGGCCCTCAATTTTTGCCACTCATGCCCGTATTGGACCGGTCTGGTGTGCATCGAAGCTTCTGAGGGGAAGCGGCAGTTCGAGAGCTGCAGCTTGCGAGGCAGTTTTCGCAGATGATGTTTCTTACTCGTAGCTTTCGCTCCGAACGAGACGTTGGTGTGGGAATGGCTGTTTGGATTTGGACGGGAGGCTTCTATGGTGGCTTTCTGGAAGACCCGGTTCAATTCCGGAGCTTGGTGCCAGGGCCTGTGGATCAACGCGTAGCCCGGATGCTGCTTTTTCGGAGCACCCTGGGGCACAGGCGGGGTTGCTGGTTTTGGATCTCTCTTTGTGGGGGATGACCGTTTATCGTGCGTACCATGCACGTCCTCATAATGGAGAAACTTTTGAGTTCTTCGGGCTGTGTGGGAGTTCTCTGGAGGTGAGGGCCTTTGGCTTGAGTGCTTGGCTGGGGGGCTATGAGCGGTGTGAGCCCCTCGGGACCTATTTTCTCCAGACATTTTCGTTTTGGATATTGGAGGCTGGTGAGCAAAGGGTGCGTAACTTTTTCTGTCCTTCAGTCCGAGCGGAGGGTCTGGTTGTATCGGCGCGATTTATTCGTGATTGCCATGTTTTTTGTTACTGTGCTCGGGAGTGGGAGTTCAGGGAATTGCTCGTTGGTGGAGACGAGTGAGACTCGTATTTTGGTGGATGCGGGACTTAGCGCGCGGAAGATTGAGCAAAGGTTGGCGGGGGTGGGGGTTCGCCCCGAGCAAATCGATGGGATTCTGGTGACGCACGAGCACTCTGACCATGTGATGGCGCTGGGAGTCTGGGGGAGGCGTTACGGGACTCCGGTTTACTCGAACAGCCTGACGGCGGAGGCTTTGAAAAAGGACACGGCAGGAGTCCCTTGGCGTTGTTTCGTGACAGGGACTCGCTTTCAGTTGGGGGACATTGAGGTGCAGAGTTTTCCAATTTCCCATGACGCTGCGGAGCCAGTGGGGTTTGTGCTGGACCACGGTGGGGTGGGAGCTGGGTTTCTAACGGATCTGGGATTTGCAACGCGGCTTGTCGTGGAGCGGGTGAGGCCGGTTCACACTTTGTTGATCGAGACCAATCATGACGAGAAGTTGCTGCAGGATGACACACGGCGTCCTTGGTCGGTGAAGCAGCGAATTCTTTCGCGTCACGGGCACCTTTCGAATGCGGCAGCTGCGGAGGTATTGGCCGGAATGGTGGGGGGAAATCTGAGGCGCGCCGTTCTTGGGCATCTGAGCAGTGACTGTAACACGCGGGATCTGGCGGTGCAGACGGTGCGTGAGCGACTCGATCGTGACGGTGGTGCGCACATTGAGGTGATTTGTGCGGGACAGCACGAATGTACTGCGCGAATGCCTGTGGGTGGGGCCTCGTTGCCGTAGATTGGCTGGGGGCGTTTTTCTCGCTCCTGCGGGGCTTATCGATGCTTTTTGGGGTAAATCGGTGGGGGACGGCGTATTTGCGGCTTCCGCAAGGGGTTGATTTAGGTGATGCCCTTAGGAACTACCCATGAAAGCGACAACCTCGGACTATGTGGAGCTGGGTTTTGCCCGGATGCAGCGTGACCTGAGTTTCCTGATGGAATGCTTCTCGGAGATGCTTTCCGAGATGGGCCAGGTGGATTTGGCCAAGATTTTACCTTGGCGTTCTAAGGCGCCGGTGGATGGAGCGCAGCCCCGACACCTTGGGCTTGCGTACTCTGTGGCGTTTCAGTTGTTGAACATGGTGGAGGAGAACGCGGCCGCGCAGACGAGGGCCTTGCGCGAACGCTCGGAGGGACTTGGAGCGGAGCCTGGGGGGTGGGGGAGTCATCTCTCGAAGCTGGTGGCCGAGGGAATTGGGGCCTCGGAAATTGTGGATGTGATGCGGCGCGTCCGAGTGGAGCCGGTGCTGACGGCGCATCCGACGGAGGCGAAGCGTCTTTCGGTGTTGGATCAACACAGGGTATTGTTTGGGTTGCTCGAGCGTTTTACGGAGGGTGATCTGCCGCCCTTTGAGGGGCGCACGCTGCGTGTTTTGACCAAGGCGGCCTTGGAGCGGCTGTGGCGGACGGGGGAGATTCTTTTGGAGAAGCCGACTCTGACGGATGAACGGAGGAATGTGCTTCATTATTTGAGGGATGTGTTTCCTGCGGTATTGCCGAGTTTGGATGAGCGTCTTCGGCAAGCCTGGCAGGATGTAGGGCTGGATCCTGCGCTGCTGAGGGAGCGTGGAGTGATGCCCCGGATTCGGTTTGGGACCTGGGTGGGGGGTGACCGGGACGGGCATCCGGGGGTGACGGCGGACGTGACGCAAGAGACGCTAGAGCGATTGCGGGTGAATGCGCTGATTGTACTTCGCGTGAAATTGCAGGGGTTGTCGGAGAGGTTGTCCCTTTCGTCGTGGATGCAGGCTGCGCCTGAGGCACTTCTGGATGGTTTAGATCGTCACCTGAAGGCGCTTGGTGGTGAGATTCCCGAGATTTCGCACCGAGATGAGCCTTGGCGTCGGTACGTGGAGTTGATGATTGCCCGGTTGCCTCTGCAGCAGGCCCCTGGTCAGTTGGCGCAAGTGCGTGACGCGGAGGGGTTTTATCGGTTTTCGGAGGAATTGTTGGCGGATGTGGATGTTTTGGCGGGGTCGCTGGAGTCGGTGGGTGCGGGTCGATTGGTCGAGTCGGAGGTGACGCCGGTGCGGCGTTTGGTGGAGGTGTTTGGGTTTCACCTTGCGCAGTTGGACATCCGGCAGAATTCGGTGTTTCACGCGAAGGCGCTGACGCAGTTACTGGGGGCGGCGGGCCTGTCTGCGGATGTTTGGGATGACTGGTCGGAGTCCGAGCGGTTGCGTTTTCTTGCGAAGGAGCTGCGTTCGCCGCGGCCTTTTCTGCATCCGAGTGCTTCGGCGGGAGCGGAGGCGGATGCGGTGTTGGGCTGTTACCGGGTTTTGGCGGCGCACATTGAGCGGTATGGAGCGCAGGGGGTTGGGGCGCTGATTGTGAGTATGACCCGGAGGCTCTCGGACCTGCTGGTGGTGTATTTGCTGGCGAGAGAAGCCGGGTTGTTACGTTCTTATCCGGAGGGGATTGTCTGTTTGCTGCCGGTGGTGCCTCTTTTTGAGACGATTGAGGATTTGGATGGGGGGCCTGCGATGTTGAGGGCTTTCCTGAGTGAGCCGGTCACACGAGCGAGTTTGGCATTTCACGCCAAGCGGGCAGGTCGGCCTGGGGAGTTGCTGCAGCAGGTGATGGTGGGGTACAGCGACAGCAACAAGGACGGCGGGATTTTGGCGAGTCAGTGGGCGTTGCAGCAGGCACAGAGTCGATTGGCGAAGGAGGGGCGCGAGCAGGGGGTGGAGTTGCGCTTTTTCCACGGAAGGGGCGGGACGGTGAGTCGTGGCGCGGGGCCGACGCATCGTTTTTTGGAGGCTTTACCGCATGGATCGCTGACTGGGCACATGCGTCTCACCGAACAGGGGGAGACGATTGCGCAGAAGTATGCCAACCCTTCGACTGCGACCTACAATCTGGAAATGTGTCTTGCCGGGGTGGCTGCGACGACGGTTCGGCATCGCCGAGAGGAGAATGAGGATCCCCGTTTTGCGCCACTGATGGCGAAGCTGGCTTCGGTGAGTCGGAAAGCGTACCGGGAATTGCTCGATGCCGAGGGGTTCCTCCGCTTTTACCGGCAGGCGACGCCGATTGACGCGTTGGAGCACAGCCGGATTGGGTCGCGGCCTTCGCGGCGAACTGGTCAGCCAAGTTTGGCGGATTTACGAGCGATTCCGTGGGTGTTTTCGTGGAGTCAAGCTCGGTTCTATGTCCCTGGTTGGTATGGGGTTGGAAGTGCTTTGGAGAGTTTGGCGGCGGAGGAGGCCGAGTTGTTGGCTACTCACTTCCGCCAGTGGCCGTTTTTGCGTTATGTGCTCACGAATGTGGAAAGTTCGCTGGCGAGTGCCGATTTGGAGTTGATGCGGACGTATGCTGGTTTGGTGGGAGAGGATGCGCTGAGACAGCGCTTTCTTTCCCAGATCGAAGCGGAGTGGGAGCGGACGCACCGGATGTTGGAGCGGCTGCGTGGGGGGGCGATTGGCGAGCGGCGTCCGAGAATGCTGAAGACGCTGGCGCTGCGGAGCGAAGCGTTGCGTGTTTTGCATTTGCAGCAAATCGATTTGCTCAAGGGGTGGCGTAGTCGTCTGGAGACTGGGGATGTGGGCGGGGCTGACGCGATGTTGCCGGAGTTGTTGCTTTCCATCAACGCGATCGCGAGCGGGTTACGAACCACGGGCTAAATTTTCGGGTAGTTTTCACCAAATCCCTAGCTGCGCTGTTGGGAGTGTGTAATTTCCGAAATGGAAAGACCCACCCCCGATTTGTGGCAGGACTACCTGGAAGCCTTGGAGTTGCTGGAAGAGCTGCGCCGCAGGCGTGCGGCTTTCTCGGAGACAGTTGCGGAGGAGGCCTTGGGTCAGGAGTCTTGGTGCGTGGAGGAGGCTCAACATGAACCTGATGCGCTGGAAAATCCCGATTCGGAGGGGCGTCTGCTGGATTGGCTCGATGTGCAGATTCGGCGCGGGGAGGTTTTGAAAGAGCGCTACGAGAAGCGTTTTGATGAGATGTTACACGGGTGCGCTCATCGTGAAGAAGAGGGGCGCCGACTGTTCCTCATGGTTTCGCAGATGGTGCGCGAAGTGAACCGGGTGATGGAGGAGGTTTCGGAGCCCGTGGAAGAGGCGGTGTGGGAGGATTGGGCGCGCTTGCTCGGAGAATACGAGGCGTTGAGGGAGGTATGGCAGGCGAGGCTTCCCAAAGAGGACTGGGATGCCTCCGGGTAGGATCTGGAGCGGAGCCGTGGCGACTCCTACTTGGGAGGCCACTGGTATTCACCGGCGTCAAATGTCATCAGCCGCCCCGGCTGGCGAATACGGTACTCTTCGACGACGGATCCGTCGCTCTGGAGGAGGACTAATTCCGGCTGGTTGTTGTCGTGTCCGAGAACGGCCCACCGCAGGTTGGGGGTGTCGGTGAGTCTGCGGAGGAGTAGTCCCTCGGAGGTTTTGAGAAAACTGCCCTCGGGGTCTGTGCCGACGGAGATGGAGACGGGGGGAGTCGCGCCTCCGAGAAGTGGATTGGATTGGGAGGACACGGTGACTTTGGCTTCGCTCGCGAAGGGCTTGGCTCTACCGACCCGGTGCGCTGCCTCGGTGAATTGCTGGGATCCCCATCGGTTTTTTTCCAGAAAAACCTCCCAGCCCGGGCCCGTCTGAGTCGCTGCGGACACCGGTTTGCGCCGCAGGCCGCGCAACCTCCAACGCTCATTATCTCTTTCGAGAAGAAAGATTTCCTCTTTGTCGAGGCCGGCAGCGATGGCGACTGGGGCCGGTTCGCCCGCGCCGATGGCGAGGCGTCGAGCGACTTCTCCTGAGGAGTTGATCTGGACGACGATGGGTTCTCCCAAAATTTTTTCGATACTCCACTGGGTGCCTTCGCGGCCCGGGCACGAAGTGGGCCCCGCGTTGAGTGGCTGCGCGTCTTTGGGTTCAGGGAGCGGTTCTGAGCGGAGGGCGTTGTTTATCGGGGAATGGAACCACTTCCAGGCTCGGCCGGTGGAATCCAATCCTTCCAGCACAACCTCCTCGCCCTGAAGGCTGAGGCGGGTAAACCGAACCGGGCGGGGGGCGTCCTCGGAAATCACCCAGTCGTTCCCGTGAAATGCTTCACCGGTAAGTTCAATGTCGCCCACTGCCAATCCCCGGACTCGGTATTTTCCGTGGGGGAGCGGGTTTCCCGAGTCGCCCTTGCCGTCCCAAGAGGTGATGAGCCCATTGAGCCCGGTAACGAACTCTCCGGCGGCGGATTCGGAGTGAAGGGTGCGGACGAGTTTGTTGGATTTGTCGAAAATGCCGACGCTGAGAGTTCCTTCGAGGGGAGGCGGGAGAAAGGTGATTTTGAGGGAGGGGTTTTTAGTTTGGAGGGTGGGTGGGTCGGCGGCGAGGAGAACACCCGGGAGCAGAAGGGAGAGAGCCAGTCGGAGCGCAGCGAGAGCGGGGAATTTAAGCATAATAGCGCCAGCAGAGATTGGGGAAGAGGTTGTCCCGGGCCTCGCATTGGGCGAGGAATGTTTGGTCGATGGAGTGGGCGCAGAGTTGCTCATAGAGCCGAGTGAAGCGGTGGATGTGGTCGTGAGTTCGGCGTGTGGCATACTCGCGAGCCGTGCCGGTTTTCATGAGAAAAGCCCAGTCGCTGGACTGGGCGAGGAGGAGTTCCCGAGCGGCCTGCGCGAGGCTCCGTTCGATCAGGGGTGAGGTGGTGGACTGGAATCGCCGTGCCAGTTCTGTCATGCGCCTGGCTGCTGCGTGGAGGTGTGGATAAATCCAGGCGTTTGATTCCTCGAGCCAAACCTCCCAGTAACCTTTGTGTCCCCAACTCGATGCGCTGGGGGTGACGAGTTGATGAGTGGGGTGGGTTTCCAGGTAACGGGAGGGGGTGCTGAGCACAAAGTCGTTTTGGTCGCAGGCGGCCTTGCGCAGGAACCAGTTGAGCCATTCAGGTCCTTCGAACCACCAGTGCCCAAAAAGCTCGGCATCAAAGGGGCTGATCACGATGGGATCCACGTTCATGTGGGCCCTGAGTTCGGCGATTTGTTGGCGGCGTGCCTGGAGAAAGTGATGCGCGTGATGGTCCGCAGCTCCGAGGGCCCAGGAGCGTCTGTAAAGGTCTTTGTCTGCTGTCGGGCCTGTGATCCGGTGGTACTTGAGGCCGGTGAAGCGCCGTGGCTGATCTCCCAAGAAATCAGCGAGATCTTCCATGGGAAGGTCGAAGCCCAGATCCCGGTAGAAATCGCGATAGGCGGGGTCTCCCGGGTAACCCTCCTCGGCACTCCAGACTTGGCGGCTGGAGTCGCGGTCGCGCCCAAACGCGGCGGGCCCGCCGGGGGTGAAACAAGGGGCGTAGATGGCGTAGCGCGGCCGCGGATTGCCAAACATCAGGCCGTGAGCGTCGACGATGTACCAGCGCAGGTTGGCCTCGCGCAGGATGGGGTCGAGACCCGGGACGTAGGCGCATTCCGGGAGCCAGATTCCGGACGGATCCTTGCCGAAACACTCGCGGTAATGGTCGCGTCCGATGAGCACCTGCGCCCGCATGGCCTCGGGGGTGACCTCCATCAGGGGCAGAAAACCGTGGGTCGCTGCGCAAGTGATGATTTCCAAGAAACCCGCGTCGGCGAAGCGCTTAAATGCGAGTACGAGGTCTTGATTCCAGCGGTGGTGCCACGCGAAGCGAGCGGCTTCGAGGCGGTCGGCGTAAAAGGCGCTCAGGGTTTCCAGCGGAGGATTGCCCCGGGTGCGCTCTTTTTCGCGATGGGCTAAATCCGTGAGGCGGTCGAGATGGCGCGAGTAACGTTGCTGCAGGAGCGGGTCCCGCAGCATGTGGCAGAGGGGGGGAGTCAGCGTCAGCGCGAAGCACGCCGCGATAGAGTCCTTTGCGAGTCCGTCGAGAATATCGAGCAGGGGCAGGTAGGTCTCCGTAATGGCCTCATAGAGCCAATCTTCCTCCAGAAAATATTCGTGCTCGGGGTGGCGGACGTAGGGGAGGTGTGCGTGGAGGACGAGAGAGAGAAAGCCGTTGGGAGCCATGTAAAAAGCACTAGCCTCGGGGGAAGCGAGGGGGCGACTCAACCCCGAGGCGTGCGCCTGATGTTAAACGACGTGCTCAGGAAGGCGAACTGGAATGGATTGGTCCGCGAGGTACGTTTTAACGTCGGCGACGGTGTATTGGCCGTAGTGGAAGATGCTTGCTGCGAGCACTGCGTCGGCCTTGCCCTCGCGGAGGACCTCCACCAAGTGCTCGAGTTTTCCGGCTCCGCCACTGGCGACGACCGGGACTTCGACTTGTTCGCTGACCCGGCGGGTCACATCGCAGTCGTAGCCTGCGCGGGTCCCATCGGAGTCGATGGAGTTGAGAACAATCTCGCCGGCTCCGAGTCGCCAGGCGCGTACGGCCCATTCGACGGCATCCAGTCCAGTGGCCTTCCTTCCTCCATGGGAAAAGACTTCCCATTTTTCGGGGGCGACGCGTTTGGCGTCGATGGAGAGGACGATGCATTGGGAGCCGAAACGTTCTGCGCCGGCGGAAATGAGTGAGGGATCGGTGAGTGCGGCGGAGTTGATGCTGATCTTGTCTGCGCCGGCTTGGAGCATGGTGCGCATGTCGTCCACGGAGCGGATTCCGCCGCCGACAGTGAGTGGCATAAAGCACTGGGAGGCAGTTTTTTCAATGACCTCAATCATCGATTTGCGGCCGTGGGCGCTGGCGGTGATGTCGAAGAAAACCATTTCGTCGGCTCCCTGCGCGTTGTAGCGCAGGGCCAATTCAACGGGGTCGCCGACGTTTTTGAGTCCGCCCTCTTCGGCTCTGCCGAATTGGATACCGCGGGTGACTTTTCCATCGTGGACGTCGAGGCAGGGAATAACGCGCTTGGTGAGCATGAGAAATCAGAGGTTGCCGTGCGCTTCCGTTTGGGTGGGCGTGCACGGCATGGGAGGGGAAGTTAATCCGCAAACGGGGGCTGAAAAGTAAAACGGTTTGCTACCGATACGACCGATCCCTACACGAGGTGCGAACCTGGATTCTGAAATTATGGACCTACCTTCCACTGCAACTTCGGAAACAACGGCTAAAAGCACCTCCCCCCGGACGAGCCGGAAGATCAAAGTCAATCAGGACCCGACGCTGGGAAAGCTGCCGCCTCCTCCGGCGGAGCCGCAGTCTCAGCTCGTTGAGCTTGCTCCCATCGCGAGTCTGCAAAGCAGCGCCGGGATGCCTGCCGATGTCTCTGTGAGTGAGGGGCTTCCGTTGGAAAACTTCGGACCTCTTCCGGCCACCTATCACCATGACACGCTCTTCCTGACCGCACGGGATCCTCGGTGGCTCTTTGCCTACTGGGACTTTGACTGGGGGCGTGTCCCAGCGAGTCGGATGCGGGAGGGCAGAAACGCTTATTTTTTGAAGGTGACCCGGAAGGACGGTCTGTTGGAGGCGCTTGTCGAAATTAACCCGAGTGCACGCAACTGGTATGTGCCGGTGAGCACAGCGGGGATGTGCTACGTGGCTGAGCTTGGTTACTTTGAGCTCAGTGGCGGTTGGCGTGCTCTGGTCTATTCGGGGGAGGCGCATACTCCAGCGGACGTGCTGGCCCCGGAGGGGAAGGACGAAGTTTTTGCCACCGTCCCTCAGACGCTGACGTTTGCGAAGCTTCAGGAATTGGTCCATCAGCACATGGAGGATGGTGAAACTCTTCTCGGGGCGATCGCTCGGATCACTGGGGAGGGGCGCATTCAGGTTCAGCGCGGTGTGACTCCCTCGTGGAGCCCTGAACAGAAGCGCTTGCTTGCCATGCTTTTGGGGGAATCGTTGATCGACGCGGTTGGTTTGGGGTCGGAGGAGATCGATCGGCTCCTGCGGAAGGCGCTTCAGCAAAAGTTGCACAGCGAGGCGGCGAGTGGGCTGGGGGCTCGGCTTGCGGCTGCCTTTGGTCCGTCCAGCTTTCACCTGGCGAGTCTGTTCAGCCCGATGGGAGCCAGTTGGAGTACCCAGCCTTTCGGGGTTGGGCGGGAGCGCGGATTTTTTATGCACCTCAATGCAGAGGTGATTTTTTATGGCGGTACGCAGCCCGATGCCCGGGTTACGGTGAATGGGGAAGAGATTCAACTGCAGCCCGATGGGACTTTCCGGTACCATTTCACGCTACCTGATGGAGATTTTGAGATTCCCATTTGTGCGACCTCTGCCGACGGACAGGAGGAGCGTTCGGGGACTTTGAGTTTCCGTCGCCAGACGCGGCGCGTGGGCGCGGTGGGGGCAAGTGCCCAACCGCAACATCTGGAGCCTCTTATGGGTCGGCGTACCGCCTGAGGTTGAGATTTTTGTTGGTTTGAGTTCGACCGGTGCGAGCGGTCGTGGAGAGCGGGCAGCGTGCTTCTAGAAGCAGCTGCCCGCTTTTTTTGAGCCAGATTGACCTTCCCGTCCCTGAGCTCACGCGGGAGCGGGTTCACTCGCTGAGGGGGGGGGTGTTGAT
>JBANFR010000122.1:0-10994 GCA_037975925.1 Verrucomicrobiota bacterium | reverse complement strand
GCGGATCCCAATCCTCCCGCCAACTCCCCGTGATCCGAGCGGGGCTCGCCACACCCAAAAAGGGTTGCACCGCCAAACAGCACCCACGCAGGGAACTCGCCGTCCACGCGAGCGAGTTCCCGCCGCCTCCCCGCCAGCCCCACCCTCCGGCTCTACGCCAAGGGAAGCGCCACCGCCGGATCCACGTCTCCCTCGTAATCCACCCCGGGCAACCCAAATCCGAACAACCGCAGAAACTCCTCCCGATACCCCCGAATGTCAGAAACCTCCGCGAGGTTCTCCGTCGTCACCCCGGGCCACACGGCAGCCACGGCCGCCTGCACTTCCGGCAACATCTCCCAATCGTCAATCCGGATTCGCCCCGCCTCATCACAACATGGCTTCGCGCCGTTGTATAAACGCTCCGCAAAAAGACGCTCGATCTGCTCGATGCACCCCTCATGCAAACCCTTTTCCTTCATGACTTTATACAGAAGAGAGATGTACAGCGGCACCACCGGTATCGCGCTGCTCGCCTGCGTCACCAACGCCTTATTCACCGACACAAATGCCTCTCCACCCAATCCAGCCAGCTTCCCTCCAATCCTCTTCGCACTCGCTTCCAAATCCTCCTTCGCCCTCCCAATCGTCCCATTCCGGTAAATCGCCCACGTCAAATCCGGCCCAATGTAAGAATACGCCACCGTCTTCGCCCCCCCCGCCAACACCCCAGCCTCCAGGAGCGCATCCATCCACATCTCCCAGTCCTCCCCTCCCATCACTGACACCGTGTCCGCAATCTCCTGCTCACTGGCCGGTTCAATCACCACCTCACTGACCACCCCTTTGTCGGTATCCACCGTTTTCGCCGAAAAAGTCGCGCCAATCGGTTTCAAAACCGATTTGGACGTTTCGCCCGTCCTCGGATGCGTCCGCCGCGGCGACGCCAAGCTGTACACCACCAGATCCACCGTCCCTAAATCGGCACGAATCGCCTCAATGGTCTTCCTTTTGATTTCGTCGGAAAAAGCGTCGCCATTGATGCTCTTGGCGTAGAGGCCCGCTCCGTGTGCCGCCTTCTCAAAGGCACAGCTGTTGTACCAACCCGCACTGGCCGGCTTTCCATTCTCCGAAGGCCGCTCAAAAAACACCCCCAAAGTCGCCGCCCCACCCGCAAACGCCGGCACAATACGCGAAGCCAAGCCGTACCCCGTGGAAGCGCCAATCACCAAAACACGCTTGGGCATCTCTCCCAGCACTCCTTTGGACTGCACAAATTCGATCTGCTGCTGCACGTGTGCCGCACAACCTGCGGGGTGCGCCGTCACGCAAATAAACCCCCGGACTTTAGGATGGATAATCATGGGCCGCAGACCCTACCCCAAAACCGCTCCACAAATCGAGGGGCAGATCCATCCGAATCCACCCCGCCTCCTAGCGGCCCGCGCCGGCCGCGCCCTGCCCCATACCGCCCGCTTCCACCGGCCACACCCGCCCCTCGCGCAATCGCACCTGCGTCAGCCGAATCCCCAGCTCCTGCTCGTAGCGCCTGACCAACCGCGTTTCCTGCTCCGTAAACAAAGACACCGCGGTTCCCGCCGCCCCCGCCCGCGCCGTACGCCCCACCCGATGCAAGTACGCCTGGCTGTCGGAGGGCGCATCCAAGTTAAAAATGTGCGTCACCCCCGGGATATCCAGCCCGCGAGCCGCGACGTCGGAGGCAATCATGATCCGCGCACGCCCCTGCCGAAAATCATCCATCGCACGCTTGCGCTCCGTCTTGTCAAAGGCCCCGTGCAAGTCCGTCGTCGGAATCCGGTGATGAGCCAGCTTGGAAGCCACCTCCTCCGCCCGGTGATTGCGATGCACAAAGGCCAGCCCGCGCTCGGGTCCCATCGCATGCACCAGACGCCGCAAGACATCCGGCTTGTCCCTTTCCTCGCACACCACAAAAAGATGCTCGATACGCTCGTTCACCGGAGCGGCCCCCGCGCGAATCGCCACATGCTGCGGCGCCCACGCCGACACCTGCTCCAGACACCCCTTCGGATCGCTCGCCGAAACAAACACCAGTTGCCGTTCCTTCGGCACCGCACTCACAATTTTCCCCACCGCCTCCAGGCTCTCCCGACCCAGCAAAGTGTCCGCCTCATCGAGCACGACGGCCCGCACCGTTTGCGCCTTCAGCTTGCCCATCGCCATCAACTCGCGAATGCGACCGGGGGAGCCGACTGCAATATGCGGCTTCTTTTTCAGCTTCTCCAGTTGCCGGTCCAGAGAGGTTCCCCCAATCAGCAAAAGCGTGCGCACCGCCATCCCCGAGTGCAGCGCCAGATCACACGCCTGCCGCTGGATCTGAATCGCCAACTCATGCGTGGGCGCCAGAACCACCAACTGCGTGCTCTCCTGCTTCAAATCCAGACGCCCCATCAATGGCAACAGGTAAGACAACGTCTTCCCCGACCCAGTCTCCGAAGTCACGACGACATCCCGCCCCTCCGCAATCGCCGGAATTGCCAGACGCTGAATCGACGTCGGCTCACTGATCTTTTGCTTGGTAAGCGCAGCCCCGAGGGCCTCCGAAATTCCGAGTTCGTGAAAGGTCATGGTTTTCCCCCAAAAAGCCGAGCCTAGCAGAAAACCCCCAATCCTCTCAAAAATCGTTTCTCCCCCGGTAGAAAACCGCGCCTCCCCACCGCTACCACTCCTAGGGCAATTCCCGGATGCGGATTCGGCGGAACAGAATGGGTGCCCCCTCGCTCTCCAAACACAAGTACCCCTCCCGCGGCTCAATCGCCGTGCCTCCAGAGACCTCTTCTCCATTCACCCACAGCCGTACCTCGCCATTGATCGCCCGAATGTAATAGTGGTTCCACTCGCCAAACCCCTTGCTCAGCTTTTTCCGCGGAAAACTCCTTTGGCCATTCGGAGCCACCGGCTCAAAAGGCGTCATCTTCACCCCTACGGGAAACACATCGCCATTGGTTCCAAACCAGTCGGTCTTGCCTCCTCGCGCCTCCACCAACTGCGTGTAGCCATGATCCAGGACCTGCACCTCCACCCCCTTCGGTAGCCCCGGCTTCCCCGCCTCGGTCAAACGGCGAATCGACTCGGGAGTCGTCCACACAAACACCCCGGAATTCCCCCCGTACTTCTGGTGGTTCCACTCCACCACCATTTCAAAATTCCGGTACTCCTTCGCCGTTCGCAGCACGCTCACCGGTTGACCACTGCACCGCAGCAAATCCCCATTCCAAGTCCACGTATCCTCCGCACTGTTCACCCGCGCAAAATCCTCGGGCCCAAGCGCCCGCCACCCAGGGCCCTCATCATCCACAAAAGCACGCACTGCCGGAACCGAGGACTCCCCGGGAACCTGCGCGGGCGGAACCGCCGGAGCCCCCCCTCCGGCAGGCTCGGAGTGCAGGGAAGGCAAACACAGCCCAAGGAGCGCCAAGGGCATCGTTTGAGAAAAAAAAGCGAGTTTGAGGGAAACTAAGCGCATGAAGAGTAGGGATTGGCGATTTAATGAAGAAGATCCGAGGCGGGCGCCTCAAACCATGCGATCTTCACGCTACCCCAAGAACGTCGGCCTCGTCGTTCCCCCTGATACCGCGATACAAAAACCGACCCGCAGTAGGTCCGGAAAGCTCCGGACCCGTCTCAGGGAAAGGCTTTCCCCCCTCACCACCCCCCTGAGATCTGCCACTCCTCCAAAAGCTGCTCGGGCAATTCCTGGAGGAAAGGGGAAACCCGCTGAACGGCATCCGCCGCTCCAAGGCTGCGCCGAATCAGGGGCCAGCTGAGGTATAAATCATCCTCCGCCCGCGTCATGGCGACGTAAAACAAACGCCTCTCCTCCTCCATCGCCTCAAAACTCGCCATCGATCGCTGCGACGGAAACATGCCCTCCGTCAGCCACACCAAAAACACCACCTTCCACTCCAGCCCCTTGGCCTGGTGCACGCTGGAGAGGGTGACCGCGTCTCCGCCATCGCCCCCGCCGACCACGGCCTGCTCCCCATTGCCCAGCAGCGCCAACTGATCCAAAAACTCCTGAGCGCTGGTGTACTGCGAGGCAAACTGCGCAAGCGTGTTCAAATCCTCCCGGCGATTCTCAAAGTCCGGGAACTTCAAACGCGCATAATCGTCGTACACGGCCTCCCGAACGCTCTGCAGCATCTGCAAGGGCGCCACCGGCCGCCCCAGGGGCAGCAACTCCTCAAGCGTGTGCCCCAATTGTTTCCAAGCCGCCGCAGCCTTCGCTGGCACCTTCAACTTTGCCAACTCCTCCCCCAGCCCAAAGCTCGCCTCCCGTCCCGCCTCCCTCGCCGCCAACGCCTCCCGCCCCAGCGGCGCAACGCCCTCCCACAAAACATCCGCCGAACGCGCCCCAATCCCGGGCAACAATTTCACCATCCGCTTGAATGCCACCTCGTCCCTCGGATTCACCACAAATTTCAGGAAGGCCCCCACGTCCTTGACGTGCGCCTGCTCAAAAAAACGAAGCCCACTCGTAATCTGAAAAGGAATCCCCGCCCGCGTCAGCTCCATCTGCACCTCCATCGAATGGAAATGTGCCCGGTACAACACCGCCATGTCCCCCCACGCCACACCGCTCTCCGCCAACTCCTGCATCCGCGACACAATAAACCGCGCCTGTTGTCCCCCCGTATGCACCGGAATCACCTTGGGCAACTCCCCGCTCTTCCGAACCGCCACCAACTCCTTCCGGTAGGCACTGCGCAACTG
Organism: Verrucomicrobiota bacterium; assembly: GCA_037975925.1. Lineage (GTDB taxonomy): Bacteria > Verrucomicrobiota > Verrucomicrobiia > Chthoniobacterales > Chthoniobacteraceae > Chth-196. The sequence goes on along the minus strand of JBANFR010000122.1, from coordinate 6,263 downwards.
CGCAAGCGTCGCATTCGCTAACGCCAAAATCTCCGGCGTGCTCCGATAATTGGTCTCCACCTTGTACACCCGCGCACCGGGATACCGCTCCGTAAAACCAAGGATGTTCGCCGCATCCGCCCCGCGCCACGAATAAATCCCCTGCGCATCATCCCCCACCACCATCAAGTTCCGGTGGTGCGCCGAGAGCAGGTCAATCAACCGGGACTGCAGCGGATTGGTGTCCTGGTACTCATCGACGAGCACAAACTGGAAGTGCCTCTGATAACGCTCTGCCAGCGCCGGGTGCGCCTCCAAAAGCTCCACCGTGCGCAAAAGCAAATCGTCAAAGTCCAGCGCGTTCAGCTCCCGCTTCCTCCGCTCGTAAATTTTCGCTGCTCGCTCCATCAATTCCGCAAACGCCTCCACCTGCGGATACCGCTCCTGCACCACCTCCCCCAGGGGCCTGCCCACGTTCACCGCATAACTCCACACATCCGACACAAGCGAAGGCTTCACTGGCAAATTCGCCGCCTTCCCCACGCGCTCTGCCTCCAGCAAAGCCCCCTGCATCACCTCCTCGGCATCCTCACGATCCATCACCGAGAACCCCTCGGCATACCCCGCCTCCACAGGATGCCTGCGCAAAATCCGGTTTCCGATGGAGTGAAAGGTCCCCCCCCACAACTCCGCCAAATCCTGCGACACCAAACCGGCCACCCGCTCCAACATCTCCCGGGCCGCCTTGTTGGTGAACGTCAGGAGCAAAATCTGACTCGGGAGAACTCCGTTCTCCAAAAGGTAAGCCACCCGGTAAGTCAGAGTCCGCGTCTTGCCCGAGCCCGCACCCGCCAACACCAAAGCCGGGCCCGGCGGGGCCGTCACCGCCGCCAACTGTTGCGCATTTAGCTCCGCCGCAAACGAAATGCGAGGCTCCTGCGGCACCGAAGGCCGTATCACATATTCCCGGGCCACGCTCAGAGCCTCCGAACCCGAATGTTTCGAAAAAGCGCCTCCGTCCGGAAGGTCGCAAAACCCAAGGGACGCGAAAGGTCAATCTCGCCCGGACGCAAATCCAGATCCTTGCCCCGCGGATCGAGGTTCACCACCCGCTCCTCATTGATCCACGACTGAATCCGCTCCGCCTCCACCCGCAAACGCACCCGATACCACACGTTGTCCTGAAAAGTACGAACCGAGGTCGTCTCATTCTGCGAGGCGTCCGCGCGGTCAATGCTCGAAAGCCCCACCGTACTCCCGCCCCATCCCCCCCCCACCAAAGTCAAAAACCGGTCCCCGACGGGAAACGTCACCGCACAAAAAAAATCCAACCCCGAACGGCGCTGCGCCTCCACCTCCAACTCATACCCCAGCGTCGGAGGCTTCCCCGCGAAGTGAAATCCGCTGAGCTCCTCCCCCGCGTCCACGCGCACCCCCTCCACAGACACACGCACTTCGCCGCCCCCCGCAAAATCCGTCTTCCGCCACCCCGCCAGGCTCTTCCCGTCCCAGAGCCCCACCCAACCGCCCTCCTTCGCCATCGCCCAACTGCCTCCGCCCGCCCCCCATCGAAGGACGGCCCCAGAGGCCAACACCCGCGTGAACAAGGCGAAAAAATTCCGACGCGCAATCAGAGACATGTCTCCTCCTCCCACCGCGCGCCTCCCTCCGCCAGTCAAAAAAATCACCTCACTCGCCTCCCTCTCCCCCAGCCGTAGCTGGCCCACCCACCGCAAGAGCCACCAGCTGGGGATCGCCTGAGACTGCATCAAAAAAGGAAGGGTATCGCGGCGTCCACCCCAGTGAACGCAGCCGCTCGTTCCCCACCTGCTTGTGAGTCCACCCGCGCTTGCGCTGCAAATCAATCGGCCCGGGCGGAGGCAGCGCCCCCCCAAACTGTGCGGCAAGCCTCCCATACAACTCCCGCTGCGCCAGAGGAGTTCCATCCGCCACGTTAAAAACTCCAGGCGCCCGCGCCTCCGCCAAACGAAGGAGGGCCGACGCGATGTCATCCCGGTGAACCTGGTTAATCCAACGCAATCCATCCCCCTCAATCGTCGCCTCGCCCGAGAAATACTTCCTCAAAAGCACCGATCGCCCAGGTCCGTAAATCCCCGCCAGTCGCGCCACCGTTCCCCCGTGCGCCAAAACCCACTCCTCCGTTTCCCTTAAAATCCGGCCCGTTTCCCGAGGGGGTTCCGCCGCACTCTCCTCGGTCACCCATCCGCCGTCGGTCTGTGCATACACCGAAGTGCTACTGGTAAAAATCAACTGCCTCGGTGCCAACACCCCCGCCAGCACCTGCGCGCCTCTCAAATACACCTCCCGGTACGCATCTGCCCCGCCCCTGCCGGAACTCGCACAGTGAATTACACAATCCACCCCATACGCCCCCGCCAAACGATCCTCCACCTGCGCCCGATCGGAAATATCACACCCCACCACCGGAAAAGCCTCCCCTGCCAGCTCCGCAGCGGACTCCGCCGAATGCGTGCACCCCACCACCTCCCAGCCCGCCCCCGCAAAAAGACGCGCCACCGCCAACCCCACATACCCACACCCAGCCACCAACACGCGCCGCCGGCGCCCCGGATGATACCCCCCATGCTCGCGCACGTCCTCCTCCAGCATTTTTTCCCCATCGAACAAAAAAGACCCCGTAAAAGTCCCGCCAGACAACACCGTCGGTAACCACCGAGCGTCATCCGCCCACATTTCTTCGTAGGGAACCGCATCCAAAGGCACCCATCGAGGATCGGCCTCCTCCGTCTCCACAGGTTCACCCTCCAAATCCCTCGCCACAAACACCGTACAAACCAGCCCGTAACCATCCGTAAACTGAAAGCGCAACAGCCCTCGCTCCTCCAAATGCAGAGGCGTGACCCCCACCTCCTCCTGCGTCTCCCGAATCGCCGCCTGCCACGCCGTCTCCCCCCATTCCAGCTTGCCCCCCGGCGCATTCATCTTCCCCGCCCCCAGCCCGCGCTTCTTCCGAATCAGCAACACACGCCCCTCCTTGAGAATAAAACACAGGTTAGCACGTTCGCGGGGAGCCCATTGAGTCCAGTCCATTTCCCCAGCAAAATCCCACCTCCCCACCGAGGAAAGCACTTTAAGCCACTCCACCCCCGATTCCACACGTACACGCCAGATTACCTCCCCTCTGCAAGCCACGCCCCAATTTAGAAGCTGCGCACACGCCGCCCGGGCAGTTTTATTTCAAGGCCACCATTCGCGACACCATGCCCCCCTCACGCCCACTCTCCCCCTTTAGCCTCGCTCTCCTCTCCTCCGCCCTCCTCCCATCCCTCCCCCTCCTCGCCGACGGCCCAAAAGACAATCTTCCGGATCAGGTCCGCCCCATCCCCCCGGCAGGCATCGAAATTTCAGAGGCGGAAAAATCCGAACTCCAAAAGGGCCTCGATTCTCTCACCCAAGAGATTCACTCCCTCCAGAAGGCGCTCTCCAACAAACCCGCCCTCGAGGCCCTTCTTCCAGACGTGGAAATCTTCCACAAAGCCGTCGACTGGGCACTGCGCTACCGCGAATTTTTCAAACCCACGGAGGTCGCCATCGCCCATTCCCTCCTGGAGGAAGGACTCCAGCGTGCCCGCGCCCTCAGCCAAGGCCAGACCCCCTGGACCACTCAAACCGGACTCGTTGTGCGCGGTTACCGCTCCCAAATCGACCAGTCCGTTCAACCGTACGGCCTCGTCGTTCCCACCGGATACCATCCCGAAGGCCCCATCCCGCACCGGCTGGACGTCTGGTGCCACGGACGCGGCGAAACCCTCAGCGAACTCAACTTTATCGATCAGCGGCGCAAGTCTCCCGGAATGGACACCCCCCCGGGAGCCTTCGTCCTCCACCCTTACGGTCGCTACTGCAACGCCCACAAATTCGCAGGGGAATCCGATCTATTCGAAGCCCTCACTCACGCCCAAAAACAATACCGCATCGACCCGGACCGCATTGTGATGCGCGGATTTTCCATGGGAGGTGCCGCTGCATGGCAATTCAGCGTTCATCATCCCAGCCGCTGGGTTGCGGCCAACCCGGGTGCCGGGTTCTCCGAAACCCCGGACTTTCTCCGTTTCTTCCAAAACGAAGAAATCCAACCCCCTTGGTACGAGCAACGCCTGCTCCAGTGGTACGACTGCCCAGGCTACGTCCGCAACCTCGCCAACTGCCCCACCGTCGCCTACAGCGGCGAGGACGACAAACAACGCCAGGCAGCCACGAAAATGGCCGAGGCCGCTCACAACGAAGGCTTCACCCTTACCCACATCATCGGCCCAAAAACGGGCCACAAAATCCACCCAGACTCCCAGCGCGAAATCGCCAGACGCCTCGACTCCATCGTGGCTCGCGGACGCGATCCTTTTCCGGATCGCCTCCATTTTGCCACCTACACTCTGCGTTACCCCACCTCCCACTGGCTCACCATTCAGGGCATGGAACACCATTGGAACCAGGCCAGCGTCGATGGAAGAGTCGTCCGCACTCAGCAATCCATCACACTGGACACCTCCAACGTGTCCGCGCTCTCCCTTCACTGTGGCCCCGGCGCATTCCCGATGGACCCACTCTCGTCCACCAAAATCACCATCGACGGACAGGAACTCCTCGCCCCCGCCCCGAACTCCGACCGCTCCTGGTCCGTTCACTTCGCAAAAGTCGGCAACCAGTGGTACCCAGCCCCAACCCCTTACGAGGGCCTCGTCAAAAGACCTGGTCTGCAAGGCCCCATCGACGACGCCTTTCTGGAGCGCTTCATCGTCGTGGGCCCTTCCGCAACCCCCAAACACCCCAAAATCGCTCATTGGGTGGAATCTGAGCTCCAACACTTCGTGGATCACTGGCGCCGCCAATTCCGGGGCGAGTTGACGGTGCGCGATGCCCAGTCACTTACGGAAGACGAAATCTCCAGCGCAAACCTCATCCTCTGGGGCGATCCCGCCAGCAACCCCGCCATCGCCAAAATCATCGCCAAACTCCCCCTCCGTTGGAATGAGCACACCCTCGGCATCGGTGAGAAAAACTTTGACGTCACCTCCCACGTTCCTGCCTTGATTTATCCAAACCCCCTGTCTCCAAATCACTACGTCGTGATCAACAGCGGCTTCACTTACCGGGAATACCACTACCTCAACAACGCCAGACAGGGTGCAAAACTCCCCGACTGGGCTATGCTCGACACACGTCAACCCGCCAACTCCATCACTCCCGCGAAAGTCGCCGCGGCAGGATTTTTTGGTGAACGCTGGGAGGTCACCGCTTCACCCTAACCATTCCCCCAAAACACCCCCGCCTCAGGAGTCGCCCCCCTCCCGAGTCCGGAGAAATGCCTTTTTCACCCACGCAGCTCGGGACTTTTATGAAGCAAATTCACTGGAAACTATTCAGCTGGAACCTCTCGCAGCTTCATACCTCTCTCCCATCGCTCCCCCCAGGCCTCACCCTCCAAACCGCAGAGCGCGCCGACGAGTCCGCCATCCAGTCCCTCACCACCCGCGCCTTCTCCTCCGACGAACAGTGGTCTGGAAGCTACAGGGAAATTGCAGAACCCCTCCAACTCCAGATCCACGAGACCTTTCGCACTCAAACCCCGCCCGCGATCGCCATTTTTCACGGTACCCGAATCATCGCCGCATCCTGCCTGTCGACAGACCCCGACGCAGAACACCACCTTTTCTCGGGCCCCTGCGTGCTTCACGAATACCGAAGCCGAGGCATCGGAACCTACCTCCTGCTCCAGAGCCTCCTCACCCTTCGCTCAGCCGGAATTCACGTCGCCAGAGCCCTCTGCAAGGAAGGCACCACCGCCTCCAAATTTGTCTACCCAAAATTCGGCTCCGTCTCCGAACCCTACGACGAGGATCCCTTCCGATCCCCGCTCTGAGCCAATCCGCGCTCCGCGTCCTGCCCCCGCCATCTCGCAAGGCTTTCCTCGTGAAAATGCCTCGCTCTGAAGAGCCTCCACACCACGCCGTAACGTGGGCTGAACAAAAAGGCCGCAAAAAACACGCTGCCCAACACAAGCACGATGCAGGCCCCCGACGGCACCTGCAGCCAGTAACTCAGCCACAACCCAAACACAGATCCCAAAACTCCCAGAACACCACCCCCCCATAACATCACGGGGAAAGAGTCGCACAGCAGGTACATCGTCGCCGCCGGCGAAACCAACAACCCCAGCAGCAATATCACCCCCACCGCCTGCAGAGAACTCACCATCGTCAACACCAGCGCCCCGACCAAAAACACCGTCAACCCTCCCGTCG
>JBANFR010000121.1:0-11070 GCA_037975925.1 Verrucomicrobiota bacterium | reverse complement strand
ATCGCGACCAGACAGAGGATCTGGGTGAGGTGATTTTGGACCATGTCCCGCAGAGCGCCGGAGCTGTCGTAGTAGGGGCCGCGGGCCTCGACGCCCATCGGTTCGGCAGCGGTGATCTGGACGTGATCGATGTAGCGGTGGTTCCAGAGCGGTTCGAAGATCGCGTTGGCGAAGCGCAGAACCATGATGTTCTGAGCGGTTTCTTTGCCGAGGTAATGGTCGATGCGGTAAGTGTCGGCTTCGTCGAACACTTGGCTGACCATTTCATTGAGGGCATGCGCGCTGGGGCGGTCCTTGCCGAAGGGTTTTTCGACGATGACGCGTGCCCAGCTGCCTTCGCGGGCGCGGTTGAGTCCGAACTCGGCGAGTTTGGCGAGAATGCCTCCGAATTCGGCCGGGCTGACGCTCAGGTAAAAAAGGCGATTGCCCGCGGTGCCGTGTTCGGCGTCGAAACGGTCGAGGCGTTCGGCGAGGGAGCGGTAGCCTTCGGAGTCGCTGAACTCGCTGCGGTGGTAATGGACGCGGTTGGCGAAGTCGCTCCACACCTCGGGGTTGCGGCCGGATCGGGAGAATTTTCCGACGGCTTCCTCCAGTTCCGCACGGAAGGCGGCATCAGATTTTTCGCGGCGGGCAAAGCCGATGATTTGGGTGGTGGCGGGGAGATCGCCGTCGGCCTGGATATTGTAGAGGGCCGGAATGAGTTTGCGGTAGGTGAGGTCTCCGGAGGCTCCGAAGATGACCACATTACAAGGTCTGGGAAGTGCGCGATTGGAGAGGCCTTCCCTGAGCGGGTTGGAGGACGGAATCGGAGTCGGGTTCACAGCGGGGTGGTATTTACCGGGGTTTTCCGTGTCGCAAAGGGGGAAAACCCGCGAGGGTGGCAGATCGCGAAAGGCGGAAGGAGTTAAGTTTCCGAAAAGGGCAGACCGTGCAGATCAGTGCGGGAGAGGGAAGCGGCGCGTCAGGCTCAGAACGCTCTCGCGGACCAAGGCGAGATCTGCGGGGGATTGGGTATGGCTGAGTGCGCGGTGGATGAGATCGGCGATCTCCATCATTTCCTCTTCCTTCATGCCGCGGGTCGTGACCGCTGGTGTTCCGATGCGGATGCCGCCGCCGAGGGTGATTTTTTCGGTGTCAAAGGGGATGCCGTTTTTGTTGACGGTGATCCCGGCGTGGTCGAGGGCCTCCTGGGCGACTTTCCCGTTAAGGCCTTTGGTACGCAGGTCAACGAGCATGAGGTGGTTGTCGGTCCCGCCGGAGACGATGCGATAGCCGTGATGGGTGAGCTGGGCGGCAAGAGCTTTGGCGTTGCTGACCACTTGGGCCACGTAGGTTTTGAAGGAAGGCTTGAGGGCTTCCTGGAAACAGACGGCTTTCGCAGCAATGACGTGCTCGAGTGGCCCGCCCTGGCATCCGGGGAAGACCTGGCTGTCGACGGCCTTGGCGTATTTTTCCTTACACAAAATGAGACCGCCCCGGGGTCCGCGGAGGCTCTTGTGGGTGGTGGTGGTGACAAAATCCGCGAGCGCGAGCGGGCTGGGGTGGACGCCCCCAGCCACGAGCCCTGCAATATGCGCCATGTCCACAAACAGGTGGGCGCCCACCGAATCGGCGATGGCGCGCATTTTTTCGAAGTCGATGATGCGCGGATAGGCGCTGGCGCCGGCGGTGATCATCTTCGGTTTGACCTCGAGAGCCACCCGGGCGAGGGCTTCGTAGTCGATGCGCTCATCGGTGGGGGACACTCCGTAGTGAACGATTTCGTAGAGGCGTCCGGAGAAATTGGCACGGTTGCCATGGGTGAGATGGCCGCCATGGGAGAGGTCCATGGTCAGGATGCGGTCACCGGGTTGGAGCACCGAGAAGTAGACGGCCATGTTGGCCTGGGAGCCGGAGTGCGGCTGGACGTTGGCGTGTTCGGCGCCGAAGAGTTTTTTGGCCCGGTCGATGGCGAGTTGCTCGACGACGTCGACGTTTTCGCATCCGCCATACCAGCGGCGGTTGGGGTAGCCTTCGGCGTATTTGTTGGTGAGACAGGAGCCCTGGGCTTCCATGACCGCCCGGGACGTGAAGTTTTCCGAGGCGATGAGTTCGATGTTTTCGAACTGGCGTTTGGCTTCTGCCTGGATGGCGGCGAAGATTTCAGGGTCGCCTTCGGCGAGTGAAACCGAAGCTGCGGCACCGGTGCCGAGTTGCTCGAGTTTTTCCACCCGGCGCTCGTGGCGTCCGCCCTCAAAGGCGGTGGAAAGGAAAGCGTCGATAATGCGGGGGGCGGAGGCGGGTTCGACGCGGTTGGAACCCATGCAGAGGACGTTGGAGTTGTTGTGCTGGCGGGTCGTGCGGGCGTCTTCGGCGTTGTCGAGGAGGGCCGCGCGGATTTGAGGGAAGCGGTTGGCCGCGATGCTCATGCCGATGCCACTGGTGCACATGAGAACGCCGAAGTCGGCTTCATGGCTGGCGACGGCGTTGCACACAAGCTGGGCGTAGTCGGGATAGTCGACGCTTTCCTTCGAATGCACGCCGAAGTCGGAGACGACGTATCCGCGTTTGGCGAGGTGATCGTGAACGGCTTTTTTGAGGTCTACTCCGCCGTGGTCAGCTCCGAGGGCGACGCGCAGGGGCCGACCAGCGGTGGATGCAGTGGCGGGAGAGGAAGGGGCGGTGGTGGAGTCACTCATGGGTGTGGAGTCGATGAAGCGGATGAGGGCCGGGATAGCCTCCCGCAGGGTGTCGCGGGTGAGCAAGTAGGAGTCGATTCCCTGTCCGATCGGGTCGGGAACCTGTTTGGGAAGAGAAGGGGTGAACTCGCAGACCAGGTGCACCTTCCGCGCCGCATGGGGGAAGAGATCCTCCACGGCCATGCGATGGCTGCTCGTCATGCAAAAAATGTGCGTCGCCCAATCCACTAATTCCCGGGTCAAAAACTGGGAACGATGCTTCTTGAGCGAGAGATTCAGGCGCCGGCAAGCCTCCACGGCGTCGTTGCTCGCGGATTGACCCCGGGCTGCACTCACTCCCGCAGAGGAGACCTCGACGTCTGGACGGTCTTTGACGGCGTGGCGGAAGAGTGCCTCGGCCATCGGGCTGCGGCAGGTGTTACCGGTACAGACAAAAAGGATGCGTTTGACCGCAGAATCGCTCATGGCGTGGAGTCGGGAAGTTTAGGGGGCATCGGCGGAGCAAGTCAACGCGACCGCCCCCCAAAACGAAGGGCTCAGGGATTGCGCATTATTCAGCCAAGGCATCGCGGAGGGCGTCGCCGAGGAAGTTGAGGGCCAGGAGGGTCAGGCTCATGGCGGCGGCTGGGAAAAGCAGAAGCCACCAGTGGCTGTGGATTGGGTTGAGGGCCTGCGCGCCATCGCTCAGCAGGGTTCCCCAACTGGCCTGGGGCGCTTGGACCCCGAGCCCGAGAAAGGAAAGGAAGGATTCATCCAGCATCACGGCGGGGACGGTGAGGGTGAGATAAACGATGACGATCCCCGAGAGGTTAGGAAGGAGGTGCCGGAGGAGGATTCGGGAATGGCTCTGGCCGAGCGCCTGGGCCGCCTGCACGAAGGGGAGCGTTTTGAGTGAAAGCACTTGTCCCCGAACAATCCGGGCCATGGTCAGCCACTCGATGCAGCCGAGGGCCAAAATCAGGATGGCAATTTTACTATACCCCAACCACCGCCCCTGCTGGATCGGCGCCAGCCACCGCTGAAGCAGCGGATCCAAAGCAAACGTCGCGAGAATGATCAGGATTAGCCGCGGGATGGCGTAAAGCACCTCGACCAGACGCATGAGGAGGGCGTCGGTGCGTCCACCCACATAACCCGCGATCAATCCGCAGCTGGTTCCAATGAAGAGGCTGACGAGGGCGCCGCTGAGGCCGACGAGGATCGAGATGCGGGCGCCTTCCAGGGTACGTGCAAGAAGATCGCGTCCGTTGACATCGGTGCCGAAGAGGTGCGTGGAGTTGGGGGCTTCGAGGGCGGCCGGAGACGTGGCATGCGGATCGGCATTCAGGAGCAGGGGGAGGAAAAGCGTGCAGAGGAGGATCCCCGCCAGGAGCGTGAGGGCGGCGCGCGCGGCGGGACGCCGGAGCAAGCGGCGCCAGAGGCCGGGGCGCAGGGAGGTGGGTGAAGCGGTGGCCATGGTTAGTTTTCGAGTCGGATCCGCGGGTCCAGCCAAGTGTAGGCGAGGTCCACGAGGAGGTTCATGGTGACCAGCAGAGCGCAGTAGACGATGACGACGCCTCCCAAGAGGAAGACGTCCCGATTGAGGATGGCGTTGACGAAGAAGGAGCCGGTGCCTGGGAGGTTGAAGACGGATTCGACGACGATGGAGCCGGTGAGGAGGTTGGCGGCGAGCGGTCCCAAGTAGGAGACCACGGGCAGGAGGGCCACTTTGAGCGCATGGACGTAGAGGATGCGTCGCTCGTGGACCCCTTTGGCGCGGGCGGTGCGGAGGAAGGGTGATTGGAGCACCTCGAGGAGGGAGGTGCGGGTGATGCGGGCGATGGAGGCGATGGAAGGGCCGGCCAGTGTGATGGTTGGAAGAATGAGGCTCCAGGACGAGTTGAGGCCGCCCACGGGCAGGCAGCGGAGGGTCAGTGCAAAGACAAGGACGAGGAGGGGACCCGTGACAAAGGAGGGGACACTGATGAGTCCCAGCGCGCCGAGCATGGCGGTGGTATCGGTCGGGGTACCTCGTCGGAGGGCGGCGACGCTCCCGAGCCAGAGTCCGAGGGTGGCGGCGAGGAGAAATGCGCCACCACCGAGCAGTGCGGAGATGGGGAGGCTCTGGGCGAGGAGTTCGTTGACGGATCGGTCGCGGTATTTGGTGGAGAGGCGCAGGTCCCCATGGAGGACGTCCGCGAGGTAGCCGGTGTATTGCTCCCAGAGCGAGCCATCGAGGCGGTAGCGGGCGAGGAGTTCTTTCTCGATGGCTGGGGGAATTTTCCGTTCCCGGGTGAAGGGGCCGCCCGGAGCGAGACGGACGAGGAGGAAGGTGAGGGTGATGACGCAGAACAACACTCCTGCCATGGAGAGGAGGCGTCTGAGCAGGAAGGCGAGCATGGAAAAACACTAGGGGGATTGGACTACTTTGTCTCGGGTTTCACGCAGAGGCCCTCGGGTTGCCACCATTTCCGAAGCCCGCTACCCTTGGAGGGGCATGGCCGTGCACTACAAGGACTATTATCAGGTGTTGGGGGTCTCCAAAAATGCCTCCCAGGATGAGATTCGGAAGGCGTTTCGGAAGCTGGCCCGGGAGTATCATCCGGACGTGGCGAAGGACAAAAAGGGGGCGGAGGCAAAGTTCAAGGAGATCAACGAGGCGAACGAAGTGCTCGGGGACCCGCAGAAGCGGAAAAAGTACGATGAGCTTGGGATGGAGTGGGAGAGGGGTGGATTTCAGGCGCCGCCTGAGGGGCACTGGAGTTCTGGGAACGGGTTTGGAGGGGAGGGTTTTAGCGACTTTTTTGAGGCTTTTTTTGGGGGTGGTGCGCGATCGGGGGGCGGCGGGTTCGGGCGCGGGCCCTCGGGGCGGATGCCAAAAGGGCCGTTTGGGCCGGTGCGTCACGAACCCCAGGACCTCGAGGCGGAAGTGCACGTGTCGGTGGAGGAGGCGCTGGAAGGGGCGAAGAAGAGGGTCTCTTTTCGGAAGGCGGCACACTCGCTTCCCGAGACGCTCGAGGTGCGGATCCCCAAAGGCGTGTGCGAGGGGCAGAAGGTGCGTTTGGCCGGGAAGGGAAGTCACGGCGGCGATTTGCTGCTGAAGGTATCCATTGCTCCCCATCCCCGCTACCAGGTGGAGGGGAGCGACTTGGTTTCCGATGTGGCGGTGTCTGCGTGGAAGGCGGTGCTGGGTTCGGAGGTGGAGGTGGCCACCCCGGATGGTTCGGTGCGGATGAAGATCCCAGCGGGGACCCAACCCGGGCGGCGTTTTCGTTTGCGCGGTCGTGGATTACCCAAGCGGAACAAGGAGAGGGGCGATTTTTATGCGCAGATCCGTGTGGTGCTCCCCGTGGAGTGCAGTGCCGAGGAGCAGGCCCGTTGGGAGGCGTTGGCGGATTTGGAACGTTCCGGCGAGTAGGTTGGGGGGGGAACCGGGGCGTCGTGCAGTGGATTGTCCCCGAAGATCCGTCCATCGAGGGGTTTTGGAACGCAAATCAGTGGCGTGCGGGAACTGGTTTTCCGTGCGTTGTAAATCCTCGCTCTGAGCCGAGACTGATCAAAACCTGAGGGCAGGGTGCAAAATCGGCTCTGTTTTTGCCTCCGCTGGTGCCGTTTTCCCCAGAAGGCGGTGTCCCTAAAAACTCTCCCTCCTCTTTGAGGACCCGTGCGGTTTTCTTGGCGTGGGTTCCGCCAAATTGCCGTGGTGAAATGTCCGCAAACACTGAAAATCCCCCGATGCAAAAACTCCCCCTCGTTTCTCTCCTGATTCTTCCAGCCCTTTTGGGGGCGGCTGTTTCTCGGGCGGTTGCCGATGATCGTCCCGGTCACTCCGCTCTAGGGGCCGCTTTTAACGAGGGCCCCCGTCAGGCCGCCACTTTGCTGGAGCCCGAGGAGGTGGGGCGGGTCGATTTTCCGATCACGACTGCGATTCCGAGGGCGCAGCGCTTTTTTAACCAGGGAGTGGCCCAGTTGCATGGGTTCTGGTTTTACGAAGCCGAGCGTTCCTTTCGTCAGGCGCTGCACTTGGACCCGGGGTGTGCGATGGCTTACTGGGGCTTGGCCATGGCCAACCGTGTGAATCCCAAGCGGGCCCGGGAGTTTTTGGAGAAAATAGAGCCTTTCCGGCCCCGCCTGAGTGCGAGGGAATTGCGGTGGATCGATGCGTTCCGCCCGTTTTTTGCCAAGGACGAAAAACCGGATGCCGCCGCGCGGAAAAAGCTTCTGGAAGCGCTGGAGGCGATGGCTTTTGAGGATCCGGAGGACGTGGAGGTGAAGGTCTGGATTGTGTTGCAGGCATGGGAAAATTCTTACGAAGGGCTGCCCTTGGGGAGTCGGGAGGGATTGGAGGCCCTCTTGCGCGAAGTCTTGGCCAAGCAGCCTTGGCATCCGGGAGCGCATCATTTGCGGATTCACTTGTGGAATCGCCACGATGACCGGAGGGCGTTGCGCTCGGCGGCGGTGTGTGGTCAGAGCGGTCCGGTGGTGGCGCATTTGTGGCACATGCCCGGGCACACTTACAGTGCACTCAAGCGTTATGCGGATGCCGCGTGGCAGCAGGAGGCCGCGGCGCGAGCCGATCACGCCTGGATGATTTCCCAGTGGCTGATGCCGGATCAGATCCACAACTACGCTCACAACAACGACTGGCTGGTGAGCAATCTGGCCTATTTGGGCCGGGTCAAAGATGCGGTGAGTCTGGCGATGAACATGGTCAGTCTGCCGCAACTCGCCCCCAAGACGGAGGTGATTGGCAACAGCCGGCCGAAGGAGGATCGGTCGAGCCACCTGTATGGTTCGAGGCAACTCGTGCGGGTTTTGGTCGAGTTTGAGCGATGGGAGCGGCTCCTGGAATTGGCCCAGACGCCTTATTTGGCGGAGTCGCCAGACTTGAAGGAGGAGGCATTCCGGTTGGGCGGGTTGGTGGCCGCCAGCGCAGCACTGGGGCGGCTTCCTGAAGCGGAGGTTCTTTTGGGAAAATTGGAGGCCCTTTTACCCAGGGTCCGACAGGAGCGTTTTGAGGCAGCGGATCGGGTGGAGCAGGAGGCGCGGAAGGCGTCGAAGCCGGCCGAGGCGGTGGCGAAGGCCGTCCAGGACGAGCTCAAAACGAGGTGGAAGCGGGTGGAAGCCGTGGAGGCATCGCTTGCGGAGGGGCGCATGACGCTGGCTTTGGCAAAGGGCGAGAAGGACGAGGCAGCGACGCAGTTGGTTGCGGCCAAGGAGTTATCGGCGGTGCGGCGTTCGCGGGTCCAGTGGGCGGTGGGGAACAAGGAGGCGGCGGAAAAGACGGCTCAAAAGGCTGCCGAGGAGGGGAAGTCGGAGGTTTTGCCACAGGCAAACTGGGTGGAGTTTCTGTGGTTGGCGGGGAAGCAGTCGGAAGCGTTGGCGGCGTTTGAGTCGCTGCGGAGCCTGGCGGCACAGGCTGATGGGGATTTGGCCGCGTTGGAACGGCTCCGGCCGGTGTCTGCGGCGGCAGGAGTGGAGGGCGAATGGCGGAAGGCTGTCGAGGCGGCCAAGGACACGGGAGTGCGTCCGGCGTTGGAGAAACTGGGGCCTTTCCGGTGGGAGCCTCCTGCCGCGCCCGAGTGGGCCTTGTCGAGCGAAGACGGGCGCACGAAGCGCCTGGCCGACTGGAAGGGAAAGCCGGTGTTGCTGATGTTTTATCTAGGAAGCGGATGCATTCATTGCATTGAGCAGCTCAACCAGTTTGCGCCGTGGACGGAGGCTTATCAGAAGGCGGGGGTGGAATTGGTGGCGGTGAGTTCGGATGGACCGAAGGAGCTGCACAAGACGATGGAAAAGGCCAAATCCGGGGGAGGATTCCCGTTTTTGGTGCTGGCTGATCCCTCGCTCAAAGCGTTCCGGGATTACCGGGCTTATGATGATTTTGAGCAGAATCCCCTGCACGGTCTGTTCTTGATTGATGGAAAGGGTCGGGTGCGTTGGCAGAACATTTCGTTTGAGCCTTTCGCGCAGCCGGAATGGCTCCTGAAAGAAGCGGTCCGTTTGCTTGGGCTGCCCGAGTCGGGGACGAAGTGAGCGGGTCCTAACCCGGAGGGTTAGAGGCGATTAGCCGGTGCGTTGCGCCTTGCGCGACCACCGGAACCGGGCGTTCCCCTTGCGGACAACCCCGGAGCGGTTGAGGCGGGGTGAGCGCGTTTGGCGGTGGGGGCCGCCATCCCTTCGGGATGGGGCTTCCTCGCGGAAGCACCGGGGGTCGCGCGGGGCGCGCGACCGCCCGGCTCATGGCCGCCAACCCGTTGGGTTGGGTGGACGGCCGTCAGGAGCGAAGAGGAGCGCGAGCTGGTCCCCTCGACGGGCGCGGGTGGTTGGGGGTGGCGCTTGTGTGGAAATTCCACCTCCCAGATTGCAACGGAAGCGCGCGAGTGATTGGGGTGTGCGCGTGTGGGAATCCCACCCACCGGGTTGCCTGGACGGTCGGGGGCCGTTGGGGGTGTGCGTGTGTGAAGGTGCGTTTGCTGGGGTTGCCGGAGTCGGGGGCGAAGTGAGCGGGTTCTAACCCGCAGGTTTTAGCGGCAATTAGCCGGTGCGTTGCGCCTTGCGCGACCACCGGAACCGGGCGTTCCCCTTGCGGACAACCCCGGAGCGGTTGAGGCGGGGTGAGCGCGTTTGGCGGTGGGGGCCGCCATCCCTTCGGGATGGGGCTTCCTCGCGGAAGCACCGGGGGTCGCGCGGGGCGCGCGACCGCCCGGCTCATGGCCGCCAACCCGTTGGGTTGGGTGGACGGCCGTCAGGAGCGAAGAGGAGCGCGAGCTGGTCCCCTCGACGGGCGCGGGTGATTGGGGGGGCGCTTGTGTGGAAATTCCACCTCCCAGATTGCGACGGAAGCGCGCGAGTGATTGGGGGTGGCGCGTGTGGGAATCCCACCCACCGGGTTGCCTGGACGGTCGGGGGCCGTTGGGGGTGTGCGTGTGTGAAGGTGCGTTTGCTTGGGCTGCCCGAGTCGGGGACGAAGTGAGCGGGTCCTAACCCGGAGGGTTAGGGGCGATTAGCCGGTGCGTTGCGCCTTGCGCGACCACCGGAACCGGGCGTTCCCCTTGCGGACAACCCTGGAGGGGTTGAGGCGGGGTGAGCGCGTTTGGCGGTGGGGGCACGCGGGTCGGCGGCGCCGAACGGGGGGAGCGCCCCGCGTTTACTGGGACGGAGAATCGGAACCCGGATGGGCCGTTTCCGAGGAATTGGAGCGCAACCGGGAAAGCAGAGAGGAGCCGCTGCTGACGAGTTGCGAGAACATCTGTTTGGGCGCGTTTTTTCCCCGTTCCTCTTCCTCGAGTTGCGCAAGAGCTTCGTTTTTGGCCGTTTGCCACGCAGGGGCAAATCCCGGCGCGGTCACCGTAAGCCGCTGCTCGGCTCGGAGAAGAACCTCAAGTTGGCGGGACTTTTGTTTTTCGGGTGATTGCAGGAGGGACTGGATTTTGACGCGTAGATTTTCGTTATCAGCGCCCGTGGCGGTCACCTCGGTTTGCAGTTTTTGAAAGGCGTCGGTCAGGGTTTTGAGCTGCGCGAACTGCTGTTTCTCCGATCGGACCATATCGCGCCGGGACAGAAAGAGTTGAAACCGGAGAAAGAGGGCCGGGAGGAGCCCCGTGTAGAGGCCGAGGGCGAAGGGATGAGTGAGCCAGTCGGTGGTCATTGGGAAGCGTGGGGTGAGGATCGAGACCCGTCTATGGGATAGCGGGGGTGGGATTGCCCACAAGCTTCGAGCGTTGGGAAAATGGAGGGGAGCGGGGGACCGGCGAGGGGGGCCGGTTCAGCGCACGAACATCCACTCATTGGTCAGGAGGACGACCTGGGCGTAGCGTTCCCATGCGTTGAGTGATTTGGGGGCGGTGGCCGTGGTGGGTTTGCGGGCAGTGCCGGTGTTTTCGGAAGAGCCGAGGGCCGGGGAGATCTGGGAGTTCGTTTCGAGGGCGGGCTGGGCGTTTTCCGAAAGGAAATGGCGGGAGAGTTCGATTTCCCGCTCCGAGGGTTGGCGCTGGAGCATGGTGTGGAAGATGAAGCGGACCTTTTCCTCGTGGGAACCCGCCCTTGGAAAATCGGGTCTTTCCACGAAATGGCGGACCTGTTGGGCCACCATGGGGCTGTTCATGAGAAAAAGCGCCTGCTGGGGAACCGTGGTGAGAACGCGTTCGCCGGTGCTCAGGTCGGGGTTGGCGAAGTCAAAGGTGGTGAAAATTTCGGGCAGGATGGAACGATCCACCATGGCGTAGACGGCGCGCCGGTTCGGGTTGGCGTGCTGGAGGTTGAGGGATCCTGAGGCGGCTCGGGTTTTGGCTCCCGGCAAGTCGGTGAGGGAGAAGGGGACGCCTCCGATTTGGGCGGTTTCCAAGCGGTTGCTGATCGTGAGCAGGCTGTCGCGGACTTGTTCAAAATCGAGGCGCTGAATGTTAAAGCG
>JBANFR010000120.1:0-11077 GCA_037975925.1 Verrucomicrobiota bacterium | reverse complement strand
CCCGGAACCGGGAAAAATTCCGGGAATGGGGCGGGCGGATTGAGGTGGGTGAGACGATGGTTCGCGATCGCGAGAAAGCCGTGCGTGAGGCGGAGGAGAAAGTGCGCTGGATTGAGGATGTGGCGCGGTCTATTCCGGCTGAGTTCCACGGGGGGGAAAGGATGGCGGGGCCGCAGTGGAAGGAATTTTCAGATGGAGAGCGAGCCGTTCGGGATTCCGGGGAGGCTCGCCGCCAGGCGGAGGCGTCTCTTGGGGCCGCCCAGGAACGTCTTCATCAAGCGGAGGCGGGGCTGTCGTCGGCGATTCTTGAGATCACTGGGAAGTTGGCCGTGACGCCCTTTGAAAATCCTCAGGCTTTGGAAAATGCGCTGCTTGGGGAAGCGGAGTGTGGACGTCTGCGGGAATTGAAAAGGAGGCAGCGTGAAATGGAGGTGGAATTGGACGCTCACGATGCGCGTGTACGGGCGGAACTGGAGCGGTTGGGCGGTATGGAGGTGCCGTCTTTGGAGCGGATGGGTGAATTAAAAGAGGCCATGGTTTCGATACGGGCGAAGGCTGAGGAGGCGGTGAGATCGCTGGCGTTGACGCAACGTGAGCTGGAGGAGGATGAGGAGCGGCGGCAGCGACAGCGTTCTGGGATCGAGGAGATTGCGGCCGAGCGGGAGAGGATCCGGCCGTGGATGCAGTTGCGGGAGCTGATCGGCTCAAAGGAGGGCGACAAGTTTCGGACCTATGCCCAGTCGATTTCGCTGGGGGTGTTGGTGGGGGCGGCGAATCGGCATTTGGAGCAGCTCAGCGATCGGTACCGGATGCGGCAGCGGGTGGATGAGCGGCTGGCTTTGGAAATGGAGGACAGGCATCAGGCCGGGGTACGCCGGCCGATGGAGAGTTTGAGTGGAGGGGAGAGTTTTCTGGCGAGTCTGGCGCTGGCGTTGGGTCTGGCGGACATGGCAGGGCAACGCATGCGGCTGGACTCGTTGTTCATCGACGAGGGTTTTGGAACATTGGATTCCCACACGCTGGAGACGGCTCTGGGGGCGCTGGAGGGGCTGCAGCGTTATGGGAAGACGGTGGGGGTCATTTCCCACGTGGAGCTGCTCAAAGAGAGAATCCCGCACCAGATTGTGGTGGAGAAAGGAGCGGGCGGGGTGAGTCAGCTGCGCGTGGTGTGCTGAGCGGATGGCTGTTTCCGGGCCACATATTCGCCCGAGTTGCGGTTCAGTCGAAGCGGTTGTGGAGCCAACGGTAAGGGAAATCGTTGCCCGGACAGTCGGTGGGCCATCGCGGGGGATTGATTTCCCGGTGGGCCTTGACTGCAGCCCATTTGCCATCGGTTTTTCCGACGCGTTGCCGGAGGTAGCGCAACAGTTCGTCCAACGCCTCCAGCTGTTTGGGGGTTGGCTGCTCCTGATTAAAATCACCCACGAGGCAGATTCCCAACGCAATGTTGTTGAGGTAATCGCTGTGCACGTGGCCGCCGTTGACCTGACGTTTCCACCGGGGTCCCACCTCGATCTGGCCGTCCCCTGAAGACGTGCCATTGCCGATCACAAATTGATAGGCCAGGCCATTCGGCATTTTTCGCACTTGGGTGTGGTAGTAATCGAATGCCTTCGCATTCCCCTGACGTGTGCCGCTGTTGTGCACCACCAGGTAGCGCCAGCGTCCCTTTTCCACCGGGGCGCGGTCGATTTCCTCGCGCACCGATTTCGAAAGGTATTTCCAGCGCGTGAACCATCCGAAAAAGGATCCGGTGGAAGCTTTGGGCGCGGGCGAAGGTTCTTCGATGCCCGATTTTTCAATCACCACCGGGACGTCGGTAACGGGGGTGGGCTGTGACTGGATGCGTTGAGTCCGAGGCGAGGGCTGCGGGGGTGGGGGGGGAGTCGGTGGCTGCGGGGTGGACGGTGGGGCGGATGGACGGGGCGGAGGGGGCACCGACGGTGCAGGAGGAGGCGTTTTGACCGGCTCCGGCGGCTTTGCAGCTGGTGGTGTTGCTTTTTTGGCCGGGGGATGTGCCGGATGCGGCTTTGGTTTCGGCTTTGGCCGAGAGGAGGAGGGCTGCGGGGAATGGGCGGGGGTGGCTGAAAACTCTTCGCGAGCCTTCAAAAAGCGGCGCTTTTTCTCCTCCTCACTTGCGGAGTCTCCCTGCTGCGCAGTTCCGGGAAGGGATTGCAGGAGAGAGAGGGCGATGAGCCAGGAGGTCGGCTTGAAGCGGAAAGACACGGGGGGACATTACCAAAGCGGTCTTGTCCTTCAAGGGTTGGGACTCCTGGTGCGTCAGACCTCCCACGCGGCATTGAGCGCCGTGAGAGAGGTTTCGGAGAGCGAGTTCACCAAGCGCCAGGCGCCCGAGAAGTCGAGGTGGCGCGTCATGGGGCCGGGCACCACGACGCAGCGCATCCCTGCCGCGAGAGCAGCGCGCAATCCATTGAGCGAATCCTCAAAGATCAAGACTTCCTCGGGGGCGACACCGAGACTTTCGGCGGCGTGCACAAAAAGGCTCGGATCGGGTTTTGGTTTTCCGGTGTCTTCGACGGTGGAGAAATGATCGAAGCAATCCCGGAGCGTGAGGCGCTCCATCCAGGTATCGATCCACAGACGGGGGCTGCTGCTGGCGACTGCCGTGCGCAGGCCGAGGGTCCTGGCTTCGGCGAGGCGTTCTCTCACGCCGGGGAGGGTCTGCATGCCTTGGTGGATTTGGCGTTCGCGGGCGCGGCGTGTGGCCTCCGTAGAGGGCCAGTCGAAGACGCGGTTGGTGAGTTTCTCCAAGTCGCGTCTGGGGTCGTAGTGGGCGTTGAATCCGGAGCCGACTGCCTGGGCGTAGTGTTCCACGGTCAGATCATGGCCGTGAGCGTTAAATATCTCCCGCCAAGTGAGATATCCCACACTTTCGGTGTCTACGACGAGGCCATCAAAATCAAAAATTACAGCGCGAATGGAAGCGGGCATGGAGGGTGGAGAGGAGTGATGAAATTTTTCCCGTAAGCGTTCCGGTTTGAGGCCTGAACGGGAAGATTACATGGGAGTTTTTGCGGCTGAAAACCTCGATTCGTGGGCGGGGCGGGTTTGGAGCGGGGATAGATGGAAGGGACGCTGGCATTCTCCAGCGGCAGCTCGGGTGTTCTTTGGCTTCGGATGGATTGGCATTCTGGGTTGGGTTGGCACAACGTGCGGGCCTGTTTTGCAAAGCCTCTGATCCCATGAACAAGACGCCCCTGACTTCCTGCCCTGTCGTTTCAAAAAGGAGACAACTTCCGGTGCTGTTGGCAGCCGTTTTCTTGGTTTTATTGTCTGCTTGCTCGGCCAAAAAGCGCGCTGCGGAGCACGTGTTTATTGTGAGTTTCGACGGTGGAAAGCCCGCG
Source organism: Verrucomicrobiota bacterium (assembly GCA_037975925.1). Taxonomy (GTDB): domain Bacteria; phylum Verrucomicrobiota; class Verrucomicrobiia; order Chthoniobacterales; family Chthoniobacteraceae; genus Chth-196. The sequence goes on along the minus strand of JBANFR010000120.1, from coordinate 7,712 downwards.
GTGATTGCGGAGAGCGAGATGCCGCATTTGAAAAAACTGGCGGAAGAGGGCGCTGTGACGTGGGCGGCGCGCACGATCTTTCCTCCCAAAACGCTGCCCTCTCACACGTCGATGTTCACCGGACTCACCCCTGCGAAACACCGGGTTTTGTGGAATGCGTTTGAGCCCGAGCGTGGCGTGATCAAGGCGCCAACAGTTTTTGCTCAGGCCAAAACGGCCGATCCGGGACTGTCGACGGCGCTGTTTGCGGGGAAGGTGAAGTTCCAGCATTTGCGGCAGCCGGGCTCGCTGGATCTTTTTTATTTCAACGGTGCGAACCCGGAGGTGCCGGTGGACCGCGCAGCTGAGATTGAAAACGTCACCGTTCCGGCCGTGGAGGTTGCCCGTGCGGCGGCCGAGTATATCCAGAGGGCGAAACCGAACTTGTGCGGGATCCATTTCCCGGACGCGGACTCTGCAGGTCACGCTTATGGCTGGGGGTCGCCTGAGCAGAAGACGGCCTTCCGCGAGGCGGACCAGGCCCTGGGCATCATCGTGGAGGCGATTCGGAAGGCGGGAATTGCGGAAACATCCGTGGTGCTGATCACTGCGGATCATGGTGGGCACGGGAGATCCCACGGCGAAAACATCCCCGACGACATGGAGATTCCCTGGTTGGCTTGGGGTGCGGGAGTGAGGTCTGGATACCGCATTACGGGACCCGTCACCACGGTGGACACAACGGCGACGGCTCTGTGGTTGCTGGGAGTTCCGCGGGGTGGGGAACTCGATGGGAAGCCGGTGGAAGAGGCATTCAAAAAGTAGAGGAAATTTGAATTTCAGGATTTCGAGGGAAAAACTGGGAGGCGCGTTTTAGTTCTGCTGAGGGCCGCTGCTTCTCGAGGGCTCTGGCAACTGTCTGCTAGGGGATGATTGGGATTTTTATGGATTACCGACTTTTATTTGCTGTGCTTCTTTGGGGGCTGCTTTTTGGGATGGCCCTCTGGAGAGCGACACGGAGTGACGAGCTGAGTTCTCGGCAGGAGCGCTGGATTCTGGCGGCCTTTCTGGCGGTGTTGGCGGTGGCCCTGCCCGTTTGGCGTCTGCGGAGCTTGCTGTATCCCGGCGAGATCAATGTGGACGAAAGTCAGATTCTTGCGCAGGCCTTACGGTATCGGTTGGACCCGGTGCCGTGGCGCTCGGTGGATGGGGGAAGCGGGGGGCCGTTGTATACGTGGGCCCTGTTTTGGGCGCCGCTGGTGGGGGTGAAGCTGGATTACTTTGCGGCACGCGTGACGAGCCTGGGGTGTTTCTGGCTCTTGCTTTCGGGGTTAACGCTCTCTTTGCGGGAATTGGCGAAGGCGCGTTTTGGTCTTCTGTTGGCGTTCCCGGCGGTGACGCTGGTGCTGACCAGCCTCAATTTTGATTACGTTTTTTTCTCCAGTGAACAGCTGCCCAATGCCCTTTTGGCTTGGAGCATCTATCTCCTGCTGAGGCAGCTGAAAAAGCCTTCTGCTCCTGGTTGGTACGCGATTGGATTGCTGACCGGGGCCGTTCCCTTCTGCAAGGTTCAGGCGGGGCCTGCCGCCGTTTTTGTTTGGGGGACAGCCGCGGCGCTCGCCTGTTACCGGCACCAGGATCGGCGCCTGGCCTGGAAGCGGTGTGGGTGGCTTGCGCTGGGCGGTGCGAGTGTGCCCGCCTGCATTTTGATTCCTGTCTTTGTCGCGGGGGCGTGGTCGGAATTCTGGAATGGTTACATTCTCAGCGCGCTTATCTACAGCAGTTCTGGGCAGGTCCAAGCGACGCTCTCGGAGCGTCTGGCCGGTTTTCGGTCCCTGCTTTTCGGGGTGTGGGAGTTCCGGGAATTTGTTCTCGCGACTCTCACGCTCGGCGTCCTGTTACTTTTCCGCATCGCACCCCGGTGCGGAAAAATTTCGGCTGCGCGAGCCCTCGGAATGGGAGCCGTGGCGGGGCTGGCTTTGGTTTTGGGTTATGCCGTCTACCGGCCGGGATTTTTGTTCCCGCACTACACGCTGTTTCTCATTCTGCCGGTGAGCCTGTGTGCGGGTGCCCTGTTTCTGGTGCGTGATCCCGCGGGCCCGCAGCCCGCGTGGCCTCGGGCTTCGGTGGCACTTTTGATGGTGTTGCCTGCCCTCATTCAAGGGGCGAGCACGATCCACCACTTTGTTCAGAACAAGCGTCTACTCGCGGACTGGGGGCCCGGAGTCCACCCGATTGGCGAGTTTCTGCAGAAGTTGGTGAAGCCGGGCGACACCATGCTTGTCTGGGGGTACGCACCGAAATTCCATGTGTTTTCGCAAATCCCTCCCGCCTCGAGGCATCTGGCGACGGTGCATTTGCTTTTGACAGACCCCCTGAGCAGTCCGGTGGCGGCTCGGTTGCATCGGACTTTTTTGGAGGATTTGAATCGGGCTCGACCGGCGTTGATCGTGGATGCCCCGGACGAATTTCATTTTCCTGATCCGGCTTATCCCCGGGGTGTGATGGCTCGACACACGCTTCACAAACCCACGGCGGATTTTGTGCGTCAAAATTATGAGCTTATTCAGCAAATCCAATCGGGGCCGCAACAGGTCCCGATCTTTGTGTACAAACGCAAGGAGTCCGCGCCGTAGGCTATTGTCTGGGATGGAACCTGTGCGCAGGGTGCTTTGTTGATGAGCACTTCCGGTCTCACCAGAACTGTCGGGGTGGAGCGGGAACCGCTTTTTCGGGTGCGTTCGCTGGAAAAGGTGTACGGCGGCGCGGGGGGCGAAGTGCACGCGCTCAACGGGGTCGACTTGGATCTTTTTGCGGGCGAGTTGGTGGTTCTGCTTGGGGCCTCGGGGAGCGGAAAGTCGACCCTGCTTAATCTGCTCGGGGGGTTGGATGTGCCCACGATGGGATCTCTGTTGTACCGTGGGCGGGACCTGACTCTTGCCGATGAGGACACGTTGACCCGATTTCGCCGCGACTGCGTGGGATTTGTATTCCAATTCTACAACCTGATTCCGAGCCTTACGGCTCGTGAAAACGTGGCATTGATTACGGAAATTGCTCCGCATCCGATGACACCGGAGGAGGCGCTGGCGATGGTGGATTTATCGGATCGCATGGACCATTTTCCCTCGCAGCTTTCCGGGGGGCAGCAGCAGCGCGTGGCGATTGCACGAGCAATCGCAAAGCGGCCGGAGGTCTTGCTGTGTGACGAGCCTACGGGCGCGCTGGATGTCAAAACCGGGGTGACGGTTTTGGATGCGATCGCGCAAGTGAACCAGACGTTGGGGACTTTGACGGTGATCATTACGCACAATGCGGCCATTGCAGACATGGCGGACCGTGTGATCCGCCTTTCGGATGGCAAGATCGTGGAGATTCACACAAACCCCGTCCGTCGTTCGGTGCATTCGATTGTGTGGTAGCGAAAGAGAGGGAGTCTGGATTTGCCTCGCATGAAACTTCCACCGCTCCAACTGAAGCTGTTGCGGGATATCGGGCAGATGAAGGGGCAGATGCTTGCGGTGAGCGTGATCATGGCGTGCGGCATCGCGATGATGATCATGTCGCGGAGTCTGATTCTGTCGCTTGAGACAACGGCGCGTGCCTACTACGAGCGGTATCGCTTTGCCGATGTCTTTTGTGACGTGAAAAGGGCGCCGAATGCGTTGCGGACTCGTTTGGCGGAGATCCCCGGGGTGGCTGCGGTGGAGACGCGAGTGGTGGGCAAGATGACGCTGGATTTGGAGGGTTTTCCGGAACCTGCGGATGGGCTGATTCATTCTCTTCCCGAGGATCGTCCGGCGCAGTTGAACCTGCTGTTTTTGCGTCGCGGCCGTTTTCCGGAGGTGGGTTCGAGGAACGAGGTGGTGGTCGGGGAGGCTTTTGCGAAGGCGCAGTCTCTTGGGCCTGGAAGCGAGGTGAATGCGGTAATTCACGGGGCTCGTCAGCGGTTGAAAATTGTGGGGGTGGTGCTGTCGCCGGAGTATGTGTTTGAGGCGCGGCCCGGTGAGACCTTGCCGGATCACCGGCGCTTTGGCGTGTTTTGGATGAACGAAAGAGCGGTGGCAGCGGCTTTCCAGATGAGTGGCGCATTCAACAATGTGCTCGTGGATGTGGCTCCCGGGCAGAATGCGGCGGCTGTGATGGCAGAGATGAACCGGTTGCTGGGACCCTTCGGTGGGTTGCTGGCGTATCCCCGCCGGGATCACCCCTCGGCGACGCGACTGAATGATGAGCTGCGGGTGATGCGCGGTCTTTCGCTCGTGTTTCCGGCGGTTTTTCTGGGGATTGCCTCCTTTATGACGGGAGCCATGCTCACGCGCCTGGTACGCCTGCAGCGGGAGCAGATCGCTCAGCTGAAGGCATTTGGCTACTCCTCGTTGCAGGTGGGATGGCATTATTTGCAGTTTGGTTTGTGCGTCGTGGTGGTGGGGGTGGTGGCGGGGGTTCTTGCGGGCGCGTGGTTTGGTGGAAACGTGGTGCACCAGTACAGGAAGTTCTTTCAGTTCCCGGTGCTTGAATTCGCGCTGGATGCAAGAGCCGTGGTGTGGGCCTGGGCCGTCAGTTCCGGTGTGGCTTTTTTAGGGGTTCTCGGATCGGTGCGTCAGGTCATGTGTTTGGCGCCGGCGGAAGCCATGCGGCTGGAGGCTCCTGCGGAGTTTCGCGCCTCGCTGCTGGAACGTTTCGGACTCGGGCACTTCGCATCACCCGCACTGCGGATGATTTTTCGGAACCTGGAAAGGAAGCCAGGACAGTCCCTGTTGACGGCTCTGGGATTGGCCCTGGCGACGGCAATTCCCGTAGTTCCCGGGGCTTTGCGGGATGGAATCGACTACCTGCTGAATTTCCAATGGGACCAGGCCCAGCGTCAGGACGTCACGCTCAGTTTACTGGAAGTGGGCTCCTCCGCCGCCCTGAGCGATCTTCGGCATTTGCCCGGGGTTCTGAGCGCTGAGGCGTTTCGGGCAGTGCCGGCCCGCGTGCGTTTTGGGCATGTGAGCCGGAAGCTTGCGATCGTGGGGATTTCGCGGGACGCCGTTTTGAATCGTGCGCTGGACGAGGAGGGGCGGCCGATTGTTCTTCCCGCCGAGGGGTTGCTGGTTTCGGCGAAGCTGGCGGAGGTCCTGGGAGCGAGGCTTGGGGATTTGCTGACTTTGGAGATTCAGGAGGGAGCGAGGCCGCAGTTGGACGTGCCAATTCGAGGGTTGGTAACCGATTATGCGGGCGTGGGAATCACGATGGAGATCGGAGCGCTGAGGGCACTCATGCGTGAGGGGGGGGCGGTGAGCGGAGCGTATTTGAGGGTGGACCCAGGGCAGGCACCTGCATTTTTTGAGAGGATCAAGCGGGCACCCAAGGTTGCGTACATGGTGATGAAAAGGGCGGTTCGGATTTCATTTCAAAAAACGACGGCTGAGATGATTGGGCTCATTCAGGGGTTGTATTTTGGGTTCTCGGTCGTGGTTGCGTCCGGGGTGGTTTACAACAGCGCGCGGATTGCGCTTTCGGAGCGCAGTCGGGAGTTGGCGACCTTGAGGGTGGTGGGTTTCACGCACCGGGAGGTGGTCCGGCTCATGGTGGGCGAACTGGTTTTACTCACGCTGGTGGCGTTGCCCGCGGGGTTGGTGATCGGCCGTGGACTAGCCCGGCTCATTGTGGAGACGGCGAGCACGGAGACGGTTCGCTTGCCGCTGGTTTTGTCTTCTCGCACCTACGCAACGGCGGTGGGAATTGTGGTGGTGTCGGCGGTGGTGTCTTGTGCCCTGGTGAGTCGGAGGATTCGGCATCTGGATCTTCTGGGGGTCCTGAAGTCCGCGGAATAATCGAGAGCGCCCTGATCGGATTGGGGGTCTTATCCCCGGCGCCTTGTGGTCTGTGGGGAAGGATCCTAACAATGGGGCATACCGTCCATGGCTACTCGATCTGACTCGGCTGTTCAGACAAGGTCTCCCGGTTCCCGAACGGGGAAGGGGTGGCGCAAAGTGCTGCCTTGGGGGGTGGCTTTGATGCTTCTCATAGCGATCGTGACCGGTTTCTGGCCTCAGCCTCTGGAGGTCGAGATGGCTCGGGTGACGAGGGGTCCGTTGACGGTGTCTGTGGTGGAGGAGGGCAAGACACGCATCCGGCATCGGCACGTGATTTCCGCTCCCGTGTCGGGACGTCTCCAGCGGATCTCGTGGCGTCCGGGGGATCGAGTGGAACTGGGCAAGACGGTGTTGGCGGAGCTGTTTCCGGATGTTCCCCCGCTGCTCAATGTGCGTCTGCTGGCGGAGGCGCAGGCGCGGATTCAGGGTGCGGAGTCTTCACGTCTGCGCGCTTTGGAAAATTTGGAGCGAGTTCGAGCTTCGCTGCGGTTTGCGCTGAGGGAAAAGGAGCGTTCGGAGAGCTTGCTGAGGACTGGGGGAGTCACGACCAAGGAATGGGAGTTGGCGATGAACCAGGTTGAAGTGCTGGAGCGCGAGGTGCGTGCGGCGGAGTTTGGCGCGCAGGTGGCTGAATTTGAGGTGACCCAGGCCAAGGCTGCTCTGCTGCGGGGAAAAGGCTCTGGCGAGGGCGGCCAAAGCGTGCCCGTTCTGTCGCCGGTTTCAGGGGTGGTGCTGCAGGTTTGGGAGGAAAACGAGCGTATGGTTGGAGCCGGGGTGTCTCTGATGGAGGTGGGAGATTTGGGGGACTTGGAGGCCGAGATGGAGCTGCTCTCCAGTGATGCTGTGGGAGTCAAAATGGGGGCTCCGGTGCTGATTGAACGTTGGGGGGGGGCGATGCCCTTGAAGGGGCGCGTGGCGATGGTGGAATCCGGGGCGTACACGAAGGTGTCGGCTCTGGGCGTGGAGGAGCAGCGTGTGAGGGTGCGGGTGGATTTTTTGGATCCGATTCCGGGTGATCAGAAATTGGGGGACCGTTTTCGGGTCGAGGCGCGAATTGAGACGTGGTCCGCAAATGAGGTGATGCAAGTGCCTTTGGGAGCGATGTTTCGGAGGGGGGTGGAGTGGTTTGTTTTTGTGGTGGAGCAGGGGCGGGCGGTATTGAGAAGGATCGACGTGGGGCATCAGAACGGAATTTTTGCAGAGGTGCTTTCCGGCGTGGACTTGGGCCAAACGGTCATTGTTTACGCGCCTGACATGCTCAAGGAAGGAGCCAGGGTGAGAGCCCGATTCTCGGCGGGCCTCTGAAACGCGAAGGGCTGAGCGTGTGCCAGCATCCCTTCGGGATGCGTTGATTTTTGGCCTGGGTCCCCGGGGGTCGCGTGATGCGCGACCGCCCGGCTAATAGCCATGAACCCTACGGGTTCAAGAATACCAGTGCGCGATGTGCGCGATGGGCGCGATGTGCGCGATGGACGCGATGGACGCGATGGACGCGATGGACGCGATGTGCGCGATGGACGCGATGTGCGCGATGGACGCGATGGACGCGATGGACGCGATGGACGCGATGGACGAGGTGGGCGCGATGTGCGCGATGTGCGCGATGTGCGCGATGTGCGCGATGGGCGCGATGGGCGCGATGGGCGCGATGGGCGCGATGGGCGCGATGGGCGCGATGGGCGCGATGGGCGCGATGGGCGCGATGGGCGCGATGTGCGCGATGTGCGCGATGTGCGCGATGGGCGCGATGGGCGCGATGGGCGCGATGGGCGCGATGGGCGCGATGGGCGCGATGGGCGCGATGGGCGCGATGGGCGCGATGGGCGCGATGGGCGCGATGGGCGCGATGGGCGCGATGGGCGCGATGGG
>JBANFR010000119.1:0-11088 GCA_037975925.1 Verrucomicrobiota bacterium | reverse complement strand
GACAAACACTTCAAGAAGCTACCGCGCATTGGCAATGGTGCCCTTCCGAATGCGGGCGAGCGGCTGCTCATTGACTGTCTTAACCGGGTCCGGTTACTGGATCCGAGCGAGTTGAGTGCGGGGAAGGATTCGCTGTTGAACTCCCAAACTGCCGCCGTGCTGAGTCATGCGATCGAGTCGCTGCCGGCTCTGTCGGAAACGATTGCCGTGAGTTATTTTGCGCATTCCCAGATTTCGCATACCGGTTGGTAGGCGGGGTGTTTGCGAGCCCTGGAAGCTTTGCGGGAGACGTCTGCGAAGGCGGGGAGGTGGGGAGCGCGTAATGGTCGCGCCAAGGAGCACGGATTGGTCGGGGGAGCGCTATTCGATCAATCCGATGGCGGCTGTGTAACCGTGGACAAAGTTGCGGCCGCCCACCGGTCCAATTTCGCCATTGCAGAAGAGGCCCGAGCCAGGAAGGGGGCCGAAGGTTTCCTCCAAAAGGGCAGCGTCGTGGTGTGGGGCGCCAAAGAGGCCTTCTCCACGCCCGCCGCAGGCGAAGAGGAGGGATGCGATGGGACGAACGTGCTCTTGTTTGCGGGAGAGGAGGAGCGTTTCGAGATCTTCGTGGGCGGAGTGTCTGTCGCGGAGTTGGAATTGGAGAGTTTGTCCCACACGCGGGTAGGCGGCCAGCGCGATGGCGCCGGATTCCGGATCTGCCCCGAGCAGATTGCGAATGAGAAAGTCACCGGTCTGGAATTCGTCGACGTACTCATTGAGGGCGAGCCCCACGAAGAGATTGCCCGCAGCACGCGCCTTTTCCTGAGGCGAAAGGGACTCGATGCACTCGTTGAGTCGGTCGTAAGCGGAGATGGATCCGATGGAGGTGACGATGTTTTCCTGACCGCCGGTGATGGCGTGGGGTTCGCCGATGGGGCGGCAGCCCTGGCTGACGACGGTGTGGATTTTCACCCCCCCTTTGAATCCAAGGGCGATGCCTGCCTCGACTTCCGACTGGTTGTGAAAGAGGAATACGTCGTCACCGCGAGGTCCGCCGGTGGCGAGGCCGCCGAGAGTCGGAACCCCCGGGAAGGCGGCTGACCAGGTGTTGAGCCACGGTTCAGCGGCGGTTTTGAAGGGGTTGGCGAGGACGAGCCATGTCTCGGAGTCGGCGCCGCGCCCGGCAAGTTCGCGCCAGTCGGTTGGGGTGAAGTCGTCTGACTGTTCTTCGGTGAAGGAGAGTGCCGTGAGTTGGGTTGCGGGGAGGGAGAGTAGCAGGAGTGAGAATCCCGAGGCGCCCTCGGCCTCCTGTCCCACGCCGATCAGGCTGGAGGTGCTTCCCCCGAGGATGAGTCCGGCGTGGGCGTGCAGCTGGATGAGTTCCAGAAAATCGGCGAGAAAGGGCCGGTAATCTGCAGACACGAAGACGAGTGCCACGCTGGGGTTGGTCCCGAGTTTTTCGAGGCATTCGCGCGCAGTGCGGACGACGGCCTCTTCGGAAAAAGGCTCCAGGAGCAGGCCGGAGGAGGCGGCATTCGGCATGGGTGATAAGGCAGAGCCCGGCTTGGGACAGAGTCGCGGGGAAGGGGCTCAGAGCGTGGGGCGCTCCCGGTGCCAGGGAGTGGAACGCTCGTAAGCGTGAGCTATTTGAAGAAGGCGCGCCTCCTCGAAGGGTTTGCCAAGCAACTGAAGACCGACGGGGAGCCGGCTGCCGTCCACGTTTGCGAAGCCACAGGGGATGCTGATTCCGCAGATGCCCGCGAGGTTGGCGGCGATGGTGAAGATATCTGCCAGGTACATCTTGAGCGGATCGTCGGAGCGTTCCCCCAGCTTGAAGGCGACTTCCGGCGAGGTCGGACAGATCAGGGCGTCCACCTTTTCAAAGGCTTTGGTAAAGTCCTGGCGGATCAGGGTGCGAACCTTCTGGGCGCGCAGGTAGTACGCGTCGTAATACCCGCTCGAGAGAACGTAGGTGCCCAAAATAATCCTTCGTTTGACCTCCTCTCCGAACCCCTCCGCTCGAGTACGAGCGTAGTGGTCGAGTAAGTTTTGCACGTTTGCGGCCCGATGCCCGTAACGCACCCCGTCAAAGCGGGCCAGGTTGGCCGATGCTTCCGCCGTGGCGATGATGTAGTAAACGGCAACGGCGTACTCGGTGTGAGGGAGCGAGACCTCCACAATTTCAGCACCGAGGGACTCGTATTGACGGATGGCCGCGCGGATTGCTGAGTCCACTTGGGGGTCGATGCCCTCGATGAAGTACTCCTTGGGCATGCCGATGCGAATGCCTTTCAAATCGTGGCCAAGGAGGCGTGTGTAGTCGTCAACTGGGATATCGACGCTGGTGGAGTCCATCGCATCCCTTCCGGCGAGCGCGTTGAGCAGCAAGGCGGAATCTTCGACGGTCTTGGTGAAAGGGCCGATTTGGTCGAGGGAGGAGGCAAAGGCGATGAGGCCAAATCGTGAGACGCGTCCATAGGTGGGTTTGAGTCCGACGCAACCGCAGAGGGCTGCGGGTTGGCGGATGGAGCCGCCCGTGTCCGAGCCAAGAGAGGCGAAAGCTTCGTCCGCCGCGACGACGGCTGCGGAGCCTCCGCTGGAGCCGCCGGGAATTCGCGAAACGTCCCAAGGGTTGCAGGTGCGCTGGAAGGCTGAGTTTTCGGTCGACGAACCCATGGCGAATTCGTCCATGTTGAGCCGACCGAAGGGGATGGCTCCGGCCTGTCGGAGTTTTTGGATGACGGTGGCGTCGTAGGTTGCGGTGTAGCCGGAGAGAATCCTGGAAGCGGCGGAACAGCTTTCGCCAGTCACATTAATGACGTCCTTGATCGCAATCGGAATGCCACCGAGCGGTTTGGAGACGTCTGCTGCTGCGGCCTCGGCGCGCGCGCGGGAGAGTTCGTGGGAAAGATAGCCGCCGATTTTGGAGTCGACCGACTGAATGCGGGCTTCGAGGGCATCCAACGCTTCGACGGGGGAGACGGCACCTGCGCGCAGTTGTTTCTGGAGGGCGGCGACGGAAAGAGAATGCAGATCCATGAGAGCGCGGGTTATTCGATCACCTTGGTGACGATGAAGAGTTGGTTGGCCTGGCGGGGGGCGTTGCTGAGGGCTTGTTCAGGCGTGAACCAGTCCCGGGGTACGTCCTCGCGGAAGACGTTGTGTACGGCGGAGGTGTGAGCGGTGGGTTCGACGTGGGAGACGTTGACCTCCTTGAGCTTTTCGACGTACCCGAGCACTTGGGAGAGCTGGGATTGGAATTTGGCAGCCTCGGCATCGGAGAGGTTCAGCCGCGCCAGTTGGGCGGTATAACGGACGTCAATTTCGGCGCTCATAAAGTGCGCAAGTAAAGGTGGGCGAGGGCCAGAGTTTCAACCCTAATGCAGTGAGCTCCTCGAGAGTGTGCTGCACGGACTGGATGGAATCCGCGACGGTGGATTTTCCCTGCGTCGAAATGAGTTTGAATCGATGCGTGATTGGGCTCTCTTCACGGGTGTGAACAATCCCCCCCCTTCTCCCGACGTACCGTCCCTCGCCGGCGCTCCGGCTCAGAGGCTAGACGCCGATTTTGAACCTCCGCAACGGACGGGTTCCATCCGGAACTTGGCATTGGGAGCCGGGTGCGTCCTCTTAGGAATTCCGATTGCGGGCGTTGCCTTCCGTTGGGCGGGCAATGAGGCGTTTGTGGCGCTGTCGACCGCCGTTGTTTTGGGATTGGTGATCTTCGTGGCAACCCAAGTCCGTTTGATGCGTCAGCGGAACGGCATTTTTTTGCTCCTCTCGTTGGGACTCTTGGTGACGGTGACCATTCCCGTCGGAGTGAAGCTCTTTGTGAGTGGCTCGGAGTTGGCGACGGAGTTCCTGGCGTTTTCGCGGTTGCGCTCCCAGGAGGTTGGGGCTGGTGGCGGGGGGCCGTTGCCTGTGGCGACGCTACCCGGAGCGGTGGGGAACCCCGGGGTGGAGCCGGTGGGCTTGAGTGAGCCCGCGCGCGGCCTTGCGAGGCAGGATGTCGTTGTGGAGTCGACGAACCCGCCGGCCCCGGTATTGAACCGGACGACGGACGAGGAGGCGCAGCGCAAGTCAGCGTTGGTTGCTCAAATCGAAGCGTTGGACCCACAGGGGAAAGCGCTGTTTCTGGCTCGTTGGGAGGGAGCGGATGCCGAGGGGCGTGCGCTGCTATTATCGCAGTGGGAGGCGCTGGATTCCTTGGGGCGTACGACGCTCCTCGCGAAATGGGAGGCTTTCCGCCGGTATCCGAGTCTTGAGACGGAGAATTCCCTCCAAAGTCAGCAGCTGAATAAGGCTTACGACGACTTGGCGCGTCTTCGGAAATTCGAGTTTTTCAAGAATCCCCGGTGGCCCTTGAAGCTTGTGGAGATTGTGGCTCAGCAGGAGGGGTGGAAGCGATCGGACGCTGCGGCCTCTGAGCCGGTTGCGGCAGTGGCTCCTCCTCAGCCCAATTTGGGCAAGCCGGTCGGGTCGGTGCTTCCCGGCGAGGAATTGAGCCTCGACGGCCCGCAGTCGCCTGCAGCGGCCGATGCGATTGCTCAGGCCACCAAGCGTTCGGTTTTGGAGGCGAAGCGGCGTTATCCTGCCCTCGGCCGCCCGGACAGCCCCGAGAGTCAGATTTATATCGAGGCGTACTCCGAGCTGCAGCGCAACCGGCCTGATTTCCTCGAAAAACCGGAGTGGCCGATTCATTTGGCGGAAATTTTGGCCAAACGTGAGGGATGGCGCCGCCAGGATGGGGGGGAGGCGACGGTTGGAAAAGGGGCGTCCTCCTCTGTGGAGCCGCCGCTGCCGAAGTAAGCGGAGGCCGCCCGAGGTTCGGCGGGCCGCTTAGCTTGACGGTTCTGGCGCTGGCCATAGGATCGCGCCCCATTCATTCGTGAAAAATCACCGCCCTACCCACGAATGCGGCGTCTTTGCCGTTTTCGGTCATCCTAACGCCGCAGTACTCACCTATTACGGGCTTTATGCCCTCCAACACCGCGGCCAGGAGAGCGCGGGAATTGTGACGGCGGACGCGCCGAACTCGCCCTTTGTGCGTCACGTCAATATGGGCTTGGTGTCTCAGGTTTTTTCTCCTCCCGATCTGGACCGTCTGAAGGGAACTCGGGCGGTGGGGCACGTGCGCTATTCGACCAGTGGCTCTAGCAACCTGATCAATGCGCAGCCCTTTGTGGTGAACACGGCGCGCGGCCAAATTGCGATCGCGCACAATGGCAACCTGGTGAACGCCTCGCTGCTGAGGGACGAGTTGGAGGAGAAGGGATCGATTTTTCAGACCAGCGTGGACAGTGAGGTGATTCTGCACCTTTTGGCGCAGCCGACAGAGCCGGACGGTGTGTTTGCGGCCCTGCGCAAGGTACACGGGGCTTACTCGCTGGTGCTGATGAGCGAGCGCGAGGTGATCGGTATCCGGGACCCGTTCGGGTTCCGGCCGCTGGCGATTGGGAAGCTCGATGGCGCCTGGGTTCTTTCGAGTGAAACGTGTGCGTTCGACCTGATTCACGCGGAGTTTGTTCGCGAGGTGGAGCCAGGAGAGGTCGTGATTATTGATGAAAACGGAATCCGTTCGGAATGGCCGTTTCAGCAGGAGCGCAAGGCTTTTTGCGTTTTTGAGTATGTCTATTTTGCCCGCCCCGATTCGATCATCTCAGACATCAACGTGGCGCGGGTCCGGACGGAAATGGGGCGCGAATTGGCCCGCCTGCATCCGACTCAAGCTGACGTGGTCGTGCCTGTGCCGGACTCTGGAAACTACGCCGCCCTGGGTTTTGCAGAGGAGTTGAACATTCCCTACAGCCACGCATTTGTTCGCAACCACTACATCGGAAGAACCTTTCTCCAGCCCAGCCAGCTCATCCGCGACTTCAATGTTCGGGTGAAGCTCAACCTCATCAAGGAGGCCGTGGAGGGTAAACGCGTGGTGGTGGTGGACGACAGTATTGTGCGGGGAACGACCGCCCGAGCGCGTGTGGTGAACCTTCGCGAGGCGGGCGCCAAAGAGGTGCACATGCGTATCTCGTGTCCGCCGCATAAACACTCGTGTTTTTACGGGATCGATTTTCCGGATCCGGAAAAGCTCCTCGCCAACCAGCTCTCGCTGGATCAAATCCGCGAGTATCTCGGTTGCGATTCGATCGGCTACCTGGACGTGCCTGCGATGGTGCGGGCGACTGGGCAGAAGGAAAATCAGTTCTGCCTGGCGTGTTTTAACGCCGATTACCCGGTGCCAGTGGATCCGAACCTCGACAAACACGTCATGGAACGGCGCAGTCACCGTCCCAACCTCCTCGGCTCTACCGCAGAGAGCCCCAGTTTATTTCCTCAGCGTCCTTAAACTCATGTCCAAGCTCAGTCGTCCCAAGTCTGTTTCCAAAAAAGCCTACGCCGCCGCAGGCGTTGATGTAGACCTCGGAAACCAGGTCAAAAGTAAGATTCACGGAATGGTCAAGGGGACCCACGGTCCCGAGGTCTTGGGCAAGATTGGCGGATTTGGTGGGCTGTTCCGTCCCGATTTCAAGGGGATGAAGGATCCCGTGCTTGTTTCCAGCGTGGACGGCGTGGGGACCAAGCTGAAGTTGGCATTTGCGACGGACCGGCACGACACGGTGGGACAGGATTTGGTGAATCATTGCGTGAACGACATCGCGGTGATTGGGGCCAGACCCTTGTTTTTCTTGGACTACATCGGGGCGGAGCGGCTTGAGCCTGCGGTGTTTGCTCAAATTTTGAAGGGTTTTGCGAAGGCGTGTAAGGAAGCGGGTTGCGCCCTGATTGGCGGTGAAACGGCGCAGATGCCGGGCATGTACCAGCGGGGCGAATATGATTTGGCCGGAACGATTGTGGGCGTGGTGGACAGGCCCAAGCTCATTGATGGAAGCCAGATTCGCGCGGGGGATTGTATTATTGGTCTCCCTTCCAGTGGGCTGCATACCAATGGTTACTCTCTGGCGAGGAAGGTTCTTTTGGAAAAGATGGGACTGGAACTGGATGAAAAGCCGGAGGGTTTTACTCGGACCTTGGGGGAGGAATTGCTCCGTGTGCACAAAAACTATCAGCCTGCTCTTTCGGCATTGCCCTCCGGAATTGTCAAGGGGCTGGCCCACATCACCGGGGGTGGGTTGGTGGATAATCTCCCGAGGGTTCTTCCCGAGAACTGCGATGCGGTGATTCAGCGGGCTTCGTGGAAGGTCCCTGCGATCTATCGGCTGATTGAAAAGGGAGGGCAGGTGGATCCGGAGGAAATGTATCAGGTTTTCAACATGGGCGTGGGCATGACTGTTGTGGTCCGGGCCAAGGATGCCACAGCGGTACTCAAACAGCTCAAGGGAAAGCTCATCGGGCGGATCGAAAAGGGAAATGGGATTGTCCGATTCTCATAAGTGAGAGTGGCAGCCCTGAGACAAGGGAGTGTTCAGTCCGACAACTGCCTCACTCGCTGCCCTCGATGGGACTCTCTGAGTCTAGTTATGGTCAGAGAGAGGTCCGTCTTGACTGTATTGGCCCCTTTTTTTCGCATTCCTGCGGCTCAATTCGCCGGAGTATTTTTGGTGGAGCATGGGAAAAAGCTCCGATTCCCATAGTAAGCACGTCGTATGC
Source organism: Verrucomicrobiota bacterium (assembly GCA_037975925.1). Classification (GTDB taxonomy): domain Bacteria; phylum Verrucomicrobiota; class Verrucomicrobiia; order Chthoniobacterales; family Chthoniobacteraceae; genus Chth-196. The sequence continues at coordinate 3,501 of JBANFR010000119.1, read as the reverse complement.
TGCATCACTTTTTGTGATTTCAACTCCGCAGCATCTGGAGCACTGAAAAAACATCCCCCCCCAAGATGAGTAAGCACGCCAATCCCTCCCGCTTGGGCGTTTTGTTGTCTTTTTCGCGTTGGTCTGGCCGTGGCGGGCAGAATGCGACCTTTGCCCGGATCCGTCCCCAACAGTTCTTCCGCGATTGGCCGTGGTTGAGCCGCATGGTGGTTGCGTTGATGTGGTTGGCGCTTCCCCTCTCCCAAATGTCGCTTCAGGGCGCGACGTATTACTGGGATGGCTCGCTGGGAGTGCAGTGGGGTAACCCGGTGAATTGGTCTACCTCCCCGGATTCCGCGTCTCCCGATCCTCTGGGGGCTCCCGGTTTCGGGGATATTGCGGTGTTTGATGTCACGACGCTGACTGCGCCGCAGTCTGTTTTCCTGAGCGGCGACCGGAGCGTTCAGGGGCTCACGTTTTGGACCGCGACACCCACGTTCCTTCTGAGTGGAGGGAGTGCAAGTACGTTGAGTCTGGGATTGGGGGGGATTCAGATGACCGCCACCTCGGGCTTTGTGGGGTTGGGCGTGGGGATGAACCCACCTCTGAATGTATCCGTGGCTGGGGGCCAGAGCTGGATCAACGATTCCGGCAACGCACTTTGGGTGACGGGTGGGGTCTCCGGCACTGCCAACTCGGGGGATGTGCAGACGCTCCGCACTGCGGGGGCGGGGAGCGCGGTGTTGTCCGGGGTGATCTCGGACGGTTCTTTCGGCGGAGCATTGTCCATCCTCAAGTCCGGGGCTGGCCAGTTGGATTTATTGCACACGCGAAACACCTATTCCGGTGCGCTGACGGTTTCTGGCGGAACGCTGAATGTGTTCTCGCTTCTGGATGCGCCGGGTGCTGGAGGCAATGGAGGGGGAAATATTACGCTGGGCGACTTGGATGAAAATATCCCGGTAACTCTGAGGTATTCAGGGATTGCATCGGCTAATGTGTTGGGGCGGGTGATTCAAATCGCCAGTGCAACAGCGGGAGTGACCATTGATAGCAATGGGGCAATGCCGATGATATTGGGCACATTGTCTGCCATAACGCCCGGAGCCAAGACGCTCACCTTGCAGGGGAACAATACCTTAAATAATGAGGTGCGGGGGCCGGTTGGGGATACGGGAATCGGGGCTTTATCGATCACAAAAGCCGGATCTGGGGTTTGGTTTCTTTCGAACACAAATAATAATTTCTCCGGACAACTAGAGGTTCAGCAGGGACGGCTGAGCTTGTCTGCTTTGGGTGATTCGCTGAATGGGACCGGTACCATTCGGATGGGGAATGGGGCGAATGCGGGAACTCTGCGTTATGTGGGAGCTGGAAATGCGAGCACGTCCCGGGTGGTGGACATGGCCGGCACCACGGGTGGAGCCACGATTGAGGTGACGGGTGCGGGAACGCTGAATCTGTCTTCGTTTGGGGTTTCGGGACTGGGAAGCAAGACGTTGACTTTGGCGGGCGATGTTTTGGGCAATCCGAATTATCTCAGTGGAAATATTGTCGACAATGGCGGTGCCACCGCGGTGACCAAGTCGGGAATTGGTACTTGGGTGCTTTCTGGAAGCAACAGCTACACTGGGGGGACGTCGATTACGGCTGGAGTGCTACGCGTGACCAACTCGAATGCGTTGGGGAATTCGAACGCTTTTGATTCGGTGGATAGCACGGGCGGAGGCCTCCTGGATTTTCGCAGCGACACCTCCATGGCCTTTGATGCCGGATACAGGATGTACAACCACGCCATGATTTATGTGGACCGTGCGATTGGCGGTACCGGCGTGGGCAACACGGTGTCCATGGGCACGCTGACGGTTGCGGTCCAAAGCAACAATCTGACTTTGGCCGGGGCGCACGGTTATGGACTGAACTTTACGGGCGGGCTCTCTGTACCTCTGACCGGGGCGGCGATTTATAATTACCTTTCGGCAAATGGCGTGCAGGGTTATGCCCCGGGGGCATTGACGCTGAATGGTCTTTCCGCCTCGGCGGGTTCGACGACTACTGTCGTCTTTGGCGGCTGGGGAGACTACTGGGTCAATGGCGGAGGCAATATCAGCGGAGCGACCACGGTCAACATCACGCGAAATACCCAGGGGTTGGTGACGTTTACCGGGAACGGTTCGGGATGGAATCCGACCACGCCGGGCACGATCACGTCCAGCCTCGGTGTGACACGGGTGGATTCGAGTAACCCTGCCGTGTTGGGCAATTTTAACCTTAGTCTGAGCGGTGGGCTAGGTGAGGTGCGCAGCGACTCCTCGACGGACTGGTCCTCGAAGACGCTCAGCGTCGGAGCGGCTTCCCTTCTCGTCGATCGCGCCCTTGGGGGAACGGGCACTGGGAATACGCTGACCGTGGGTTCGCTGCGGAATGTGGCGGATAATAACACCGCCTATTTTGTGGGGAATCACGGTTATTCGCTGAATGCGAGCACGGTGATTAGCGATCGGTACACGATCCATAATTACCTCGCCGGGGGGGTGCTCAACTTGGGCACGACCGCGATTAACCGCGTTTCGTTGGGGGTAGCCACTCCGCTTTCTCTGAGTGTGAATGGCCCGGGCGACACGGTCATTGGAAGCCTGACCGAGGGCGGGACGACCCCGAATACCGCTCTCAACAAGTTGGGGTCCGGGATACTGACGCTGAGTGGGAGCAACACGCTGGGCGGCGCAGTGACCCTGTCCCAGGGGGTGTTACGGATCACTCATGCCGGGGCCTTGGGGGGGACTGGCGGAACTTTGGTGGTGACTGGAAATGGCCCCGGGAATTCGGGGGTGGATTTGCGCAGTGACACTTCGATGGATTTGTCCGGGAGGCCAATGGGGAACGTGTACGGGGCGGTGTTTAACGTGGATCGTGCGCTCTCCGGGAGCGGGACGGCGCAGACAATGACGTTGGGGGGGGGGCTGGGGTTGGGCAACAATAGCTGGTCGAACCTGGTGATGGGGGCCAACGGCTATTCCCTGCGGTTTGGTAGCTCTGCTCCCGTCAATGTGGCGGTTGCGGCGGGCAACATTGCCTCCACGTTTTGGAATTTTATTCCGAATGTGAGCGGGAACGGTCGGGTGGAATTTGCTGGGGGAATTTCATTCATCAACAGTGCGAGCACATCGAGTCTCACCCTGGGGGGGTGGGGCGACTACCTCCTCTCGGGGCCGCTGACCTACACCGCTGGGGGGACCAGTTCCGCTCTCCTGAAGAGCGGCGTGGGGACACTGACGATCTCGAGTGACTCCGCCGCGACGTTCAACCATGCGAACGCCACGATCACCATGAGCGGTGGGATCACGCGGTTGACCAGTGCGACGGGTCTGGGCGGGGCGCTGGCGACGGTGAACCTGAACGGGGGCATGCTGGATTTGCGCAGCGACTCCTCCCTCACTTTGGCTCCCACGTTGGTTGTTGGGGCGGGCGGATCTTTTCTGAATGTGGACCGTGCGGTGGGTGGGACGGGAACGGGGGGGA
>JBANFR010000118.1:0-11201 GCA_037975925.1 Verrucomicrobiota bacterium | reverse complement strand
GCACGACATCACCTGCGCCCGAGCGATCGGCGCGAGGGCCATTGCAATTGCGACCGGTTCCTTCTCCCGCTCCCAACTCGCTGAACATCAACCAGACTCGCTTTTGGAGGATCTTTCCGATCTTCCCTCCGCACTCGCTGCCCTCGGCGAGGCACCCTGAGTGGTGGGCTCCGGGAAAAAAGAAACCCGGGAGAACACAGCCACGACGCGAGTTCTCCCTCCCGGCGAAGTCTCGAAAACAAACCGACCGGGGCGACCTACTCGTCCATCAGGTCGTCTGCCTGGGTCACGCGCAGAACCTCCTCGATTGTGGTCTGCCCACGAAGCACGCGCCGCCAGCCATCGGCGCGCAGCGTGTTCATTCCGTCGGCCACCGCACGGGTCTTCATCTCTGTTCCGGTCGCTTTTTTAACCACCAGCCGACGCAAGGATTCGCTGAGGACGCAGATTTCGTAAATCGCCGTCCGCCCCCGATAGCCTGTCTGCCGACAGTGCTCACAACCCTTCCCGCGATAAAGCGTGGGCATGGGGTCGGTCGGAATTCCCAGTTCTCGCAGGTATTCTTCGGGATACTCGACGGGCTCAGCACAGCGGGGGCAGAGCGTGCGGACCAGACGTTGAGCGAGAAAAGCGCGCACCACGCTGGCCAGAAGGAACGGTTCAATCCCCATGTCCAACAAACGCGTAATCCCTCCGACCGCGTCGTTTGTGTGGAGGGTCGAAAACACCACGTGCCCCGTCATGGCCGCCCGAATCGCAATTTCCGCTGTCTCAAAGTCACGAATTTCACCGACCATTACGACATTGGGATCCTGACGGAGAATCGCTCTCAACCCGTTGGCGAAGGTCAGGTTAATCTCCGGTTTCACATCAATCTGCGAAACCCCAGGCAGTCGATACTCGACAGGCTCCTCAATCGTGATGATGCGCCGGATCACCGAGTTGATGGAGGTCAGGAAAGAGTAGAGTGTTGTGGATTTGCCGGATCCCGTGGGGCCCGTCACCAAAATGATGCCATTGGGCTGGGCAAGGAGCGCCTTGACGATGCGCAGCTGATCCTCGGTCATGTCGAGCCGATCGAGCCCAAACTGAAGCGAATCACTGCGGCTCAAAAGACGAAGCGAGATGCTTTCCCCATTGACCGTCGGGATGGTGGAAACACGGACGTCAATGGCACCGGACTGGGCTTGGAGGTTGATGCGACCGTCCTGTGGCAAACGTCGCTCGGCAATGTCCATGTGAGCCATCACTTTCAGACGCGAAATGATCGCGCTCTGGAGGCGGCGCAACTGCGGAGGAACGGCGACCTCGTGTAAGATGCCGTCAATCCGGCACCGGATCCGCAAATCGTCCTCGAGAGGTTCGACGTGAATGTCCGTGGCCCTCTCCTGGATCGCCTCCCGGATGACCTGGTTGACGAACTTCACGACGCTCGCCTCGGGGTCGTCGCTGGCCAAATCGTGCGCCTGCTCGCGTTCGTCCTGGGTGTCGTAACGGCTGGACTGAAGCAGCTCCTCGAGAGTCTCCGCACCGACGCCATAGAGGCTCTTGATCGTGCGAAGCAGCGGCGAACGAGCACAGAGCACCCACTCGACCTTTTTGCCTGGCAAAAGCTGTTCTGCAAGACGCCTCGCTGCCGAGTTGAAGACGTCGTAGGTGGCCACGCGAATGGAAGCACTATCCGCGCTCAAGGGCAGCAGGTGGTGCTTAAAGACGAGACGACTGGGGAGCATCCCAAGTACGGATCGTTCGACTTGGGCGCCCTCTACCGCCAAGTAGGGGGAACGCGCCCACTGGGCCAATTCCTGTGCAAAACGCACCTCGTCGAGCTTTCCGGAATCCAACGCTGCCAGAGTCCAAGTACCACCCGAGGGTGGCGTAAGGGCCGCGATTTCTTCGGCCTGCTCTCGCGACTCCACCCCAGCCGATTGCAGCAAACCCACCAATGCTTGACGTGCACTCATGCGCTCTAAGTCAGGATCAGACGACTATTGTTCCTTCTGGGCAGCCTTTTTGGCTTTTTTGTCGGGTTTGGAATCGGGCTTGGAGACCGGTTTGCCAGCCTCGCCTTTTGTTTCCCGGATCACCTCAGCCTGGGGCACCGTCTCGGACTTCGCACTCGACTTGACAACCGGCTGCGCTTTCGGGAGCGTCTTCGGAAGATCCGTGCGAAACCACAAAGGATCGGGAACCTTCTCATTCGGTTCGTTCCCAAGATTATCCTCAATGTTGAGCGGAATTCTCATCTGCTTCAGATTCCGATCGCGAACGCCGAAATCTTCATTTGGACCGAAGGTTACCGAGGGGCGAATCATGACCACCAGCTCGGTTCTTTTATTGTCCACCGAGGTGTTCCGAAACAGGGGTCCCATCAAGGGCAGGTGACTGAGGATAGGGATACCAGTGACACTCTTATTCCGGTTCTGTTTGATCAACCCTCCCAATACCAAGGTGCCCTCGTTGGGAACCATCACCGAGGTTCGGAGCTGGCGGTCGCTGAGCCTCGGATAAACGGTGCCATTTACAGTCGTCTCTCCGATCTGCTCGGACATTTGCTGGTAAATCTCCAGAAACACCTCCCGGTCGCTGTTGATCAACGGGGTAGCCTGAAGGTTCAGGCCGATATTCTGAGGCGAAGCCGTCGTAATGGTACTTCCGTTGGCCGTGGTCACCCCGCTCTGCACGCTTGAGGCAATGTAAATGACTTCCCCACTCGAGATCTGAGCCTGCTGGTTGTTGCTCGCAAAAACGCTGGGTCTCGAGATGACCCGAAATTTTTGAGTGGATTCCAATGCCGTCAGAATTGCGCTCAGTGCCCTCCCAGAAGTCACGAAGCCCGTGACCCCGCCGCCGCCAGCCCCCAGCAACTGAGTGTATCGCCTGTCGGAGAGCAACTGCTGCAAGTTCACGCTCATGGTGTTCAGCCCGTTGCCTTGGCTCACAGACACCAGCGAGGCCGTCCCCGCACTGGTCAACGCCGAACGAGCCCCATTATGCAGCAAATAGCTCACCCCCAGCTGCTCACCGTCCGAGAGAGTCAGCTCTCCGATGATGGTGCTCAGAAGCACCTGAGGGGTCCGAACGTCCAGTTGGTCCAGAAGCTTGGAAACCTTCTCCTTCACGTCCGCGCTCCCAATCACAATGATCGCATTCCGCCGATTGTCGGCAATCAGGCGGGAATTCCCGATGAGCACGGTCATCGGAACGCTCGATCTCTGGGTCCCCTGCTGGGTCGAGCCCTGCATGATCGAGTTGTTTCTCGCCCCTAAGCCTCCCCCTCCAATGCCCGTTTGCGAGCCGGCCCCGAATTGATTTCCAAAGGACGAATTAGACTGTCCAATCGGAGGGTTCACCGCGCCCACCGGTCTCTGCGATGCGTTGCTGGCGCCGCCGAGTCCCCCTCCCGCCGCATCTTTGTTGCCCGGGTCGGCCAAGGCCTTGACCAAGGCCTCCAAGATTTCGCCGGCGGAGACATACTTCAGTTCCCGAACCTGGGGCTCATCAAAGGGAACATCCCCGTCAAAATCGTGAATGAGCTTCCGGATTAGCGCGAGGTTTGCCGGGCGGCTCACCACGTAAATCCGGTTGGTCCGGTCGTCCGCTGTCAGCCGCACTTTCCCGGAAACGAGGGATTCCTCAGAGAGGCCGCCCATATCAATCATGGTGGTTGTTGACCCTGTCGCCGCTCCCGGAGCCCCCCCTGGCACAGCACCCGGATTGGAAGGGGTCGCCGGTCTCGGAACCGAAGGAGTCGTCGAAGCCGACTGCGCGGGCTTCTCTAAAAGCTTTTCGAGCATCTGAACGACATCTTTTGCGGAGGCCCGCTGGAGAGTCACAAACTCTCCCTCTACCTTGTTCGGCTCTACGTCGGTGGCTCGGATAATCCTCTGAAGCGTCCGGATGATGGCCGTATTTTCGGTGATCAATAAAGCTTGCGCCTTGGGGAGTGCCACGATGTTGCCGCCGCCGCCTCCCCCTCCTCCGCCGCCGTATTCGGTGCGTGAGGGTGGAATCGCCTCTGAGAGCGTTTTGGCCATTTCCGCAGGATCCGAGTACTGCAACTTCACCAAATACATCACCACTTGTTCTCCCTCGGGCAAGGGCTCCGGATCGGCAATCAAAGGCACCGCCACCGAGCGAGGCGAACGATTCGCCCCAATCACCTTCAATAAGCTCGGGTTTCCCTCCACAGGAATAATATGAAACCCGTTCATGATGAGGGTGATCTCGATGATCTTGATCGCTTCCTCCTTTGGCACCTCGGGAATGTCAATATTCACCGTGCCCCCCAGACCCAGCGTCTGGTTGTCGTAAATTAGGTGCTTGCCCACCAAGATTTCGTATTGCTGGAGCACATTGCGCACATCCGCATTTGGGAAGGTCAGCTTCACCATCTCCCCGGAACCTCCTCTCTGCGCTCGTGCCTGTGGCAAAGCGGTGACCAAGGAGGCAGCGGCGGCGAGGGCAACCAGGGGAACAAAACGAAATGCGGAACGCATGAGGTGGCAGTAGTTTGAGATAGGGCACTTTCCCCCGCCCTCTCCACTCTGGCAACAGCCAAACTGAGGGGATCCAGAGGTTTGCCTCTCTATTTGTTACTCTTCAATTCGGTACAGCGCCGCCTTGGTCCTGACGATCAGCGAGTGATTCACCACCGCCGCAGACGCCATACATCCGTCGGCGAGCGTATTCTTGGCCAGCACCTCCCATTGATCCCCCGGCTTCACCACCGTGGTGACGCCTTGGGCGTCGAAAAAGTAAATCCGTCCCGCCGCCCAAAGGGGGGAGGCGGCGAAATCACTTCCAATCCGCTCTTTCCAGACCACCTCCCCGTTTTCCGCATTCAAACACGACGCAATTCCGCCACTGCTGACCATATAAACCCGCCCGTCGACGAGCAAAGGAGACGCCTGGTCAGGCGCAGCCGTCTTCTGCCTCCAGAGTACATGCGATTCGCTGATGTCTCCCTTCGCGGCCCCCAGTCGTACGCCCCAAACCTCGGGCTTCATGAAACCGGTGCAAATCACCGCGATCTTGCCGTCGGTTGCAGGCACGGGCACGTTCGAGAATCCCTTGCCATAATTCACGTGCCACTTCTCCTCCCCCGTCTGGGGATCTTGAGCGTACAACCTCGTGGAGGCGGTCGTCAGACTCAGGGGTTTTCCGTCCACCATTGCGATGAGCGGGGTACCGTAGGCCTTGCGCATGTCTTTGGGCAGGGTCTCCAAAAAACTCTTGGCCGAACGTTCCACCTTCCACACCACCTCCCCCGTGTCCTTGGACAAACCGACTTGGTACTGCTCGTCCATTCCATCGCAGGGAATCAATACGATGTTCCCATGAACTGTCAGTGAACCGCCGGCGCCGTTTTGATAGTCCACCACCAAACTCCGGTTTTCCCAAATCTTCCGGCCCGTCGTCGAGTCTAGCGCAGCCGTTCCCATCGCGCCGAAGTGCACGTAGAAACGATCCCCTTCCAACACCCCAGTCGGGGAAGCGTGCGAATTGCGTCGGTGCTTGGGAGGCACCACGTCGTTTCGGAACACCTCGACATCCAACAAAAGCTTTCCCGTCTCATAGTCCACGCACAAGGCATGCAGCGACTTTCCGTCGTCGAAAGCCGCTGTAACCCAAATCCTCCCGTCCGCCACGACCGGAGAGGACCACCCTTCCCCCGGCAGGGCAGTTTTCCAGCGGACATTTCGGGATTCACTCCACTGCAGCGGGACTTGGGTCTCGCGGCTGATGTTTTGCTGGTCTGGCCCGCGAAATTGGGGCCAAGCCGGCTCCGCTCGGAGGGAAAGCCCGGTCGGGAAGCATACAACGCCGAAGGCACAACACATTGATGCTGCAATATGGTACGTTTTCATTTAGGGAGGAACTTACTTATGAGCATCACCAAACTCCTCTCGGCTGCAACACTGGCTTTTGCGGTTCTCTCCAGCTCCGTCATGGCGGAGTCCTGCTGTGACAAGGCAAAGGCCGCTGGCAAAGACTGCGCACACGCTTGCTGCGTCAAGTCCAAGGCGGAAGGCAAGGTTTGCAAAAAGTGCAACCCTGATAAGTAAGCCTCCCTGCCCAGACCGACAAAACGCCGCACCCGGGATTTCTTCCGGATGCGGCGTTTTTATTTATCAAAAAAGGAGAAGTTGAGGAACCGAACTCCCCCAATCCATCTACCGCTAAGACATCTCCAGATTGACCTTGTGCGGCACCAGTGGTTGGAAGCGCTCTTGGGTGGCGGGAGTGCTCAAGCCACCGCGGCAAACAGATTTTTGTACGGATCGGCGGAGGCCGGACCGTCCACCGTTCCAAACTTGTGCTTCGGATCGATGTGAAGATTTTGATTCGGCATCGCTTCCCGAGATGCCGCCGACCTCAGTCTCTCCTCATGCATCCTCTGCTCGGCCGCGTAATCTTTACTGATTCCGGACACAGCGAAACGAGCGGCGCCCAAGTTGTTGGCGCGAAGCGCCCGACCGGAGTCGCTGATCGCTTTGCTCACATCCTTGTAGTCTTGACGTTTACTGGCGTCGCGGACGACCAATTCTTTTTCTGCTTTGGACAGCTCCACGTGCGCTTTTTTTGCGGCTGCCAAATCGCCTGTATCCAATGTTTTACTGAAAGCTTGAAAGGTTTTCAGCAACTCCCGCTCGTGGTCGTGAATCATCCCCCGAGACTCCCCTGGGCCTGACACTTTGGAAATTGGAGTGATGGTGGTCGCGGACATAACGGTTGAATCAATGGGTTTGGTGAAAATTTAATCAATAAATCAAAATTATTTCTAAGATTTATCGAAACTCACTTTGAATCAAAGCGAAGCTCTACACTTAGATAGATCGGCAGCTTTGCATCCACGAATTAGAAATTTTTATCCAGCCCTTGAGCACGTTCCGTCCTCAACTGCCTTAACACCAGCATCGGTTCGCGCCTTACGCCCCCGACACCGAACTCCCCGGGGTGAGTCTCTGCAAATGCCGGCCATAATCCGGAATCGTTCGCTCATACGCCGTGCTGAATAGCGCCGAGGAAATCAAAAAATCCGCAGTCGCCCGATTACAAGCCACCGGAACGTTCCACACGACCGCCAAACGTAAAAGTGCCTTCACATCCGGATCATGCGGCTGAGGAGCGAGCGGGTCCCAAAAAAAGATCACAAAATCGACCCTGCCCTCCACAATAAGGGCCCCGACCTGCTGATCCCCCCCAAGCGGTCCGCTCTGCAAACACTCCACATCCAATCCAAGTTGCTCCCTCACCAGTTTTCCCGTCGTGCCCGTGGCATACAATTTGTGACGGCTCAGAGTGCCTCGATTAAATTTGGCCCACTCCAAAAGGTCACTCTTCCTGTTGTCGTGAGCAACGAGAGCAATTTGGCGGACAATCTTGGGAGCAGCTCCCTTTGTTTTCATAACCTGACCTTAAGGGAAACCTCATGCTGTGTCTGCTCCGCGAACGCAGCGCCCCCCCGGACGAGCAACTAAGGGATCCGCAACTCCTGCCCCGGCTTCAGCTTCAGACCGCCATCGCTTGTATAAAAGTTGGCGTCTTGGATGTCCTTCCAGCGCCCCTTGTTCTTGTAGTACTTGAGCGCAATAGAACCCAACGTATCGCCGGGAGCCACTTTGTGGGTTCTGGCTCCGGGAGGAATCGGCTTCTGCGCAACCTCCCCTTTGGCAGCACCCGGAGTCGCCACGGCAGCCACCGGGGGCGGCGTTTTCACCGCGCGCAGCTCCGCCAAGGTTTTTCGCAGCGCCAGATTCTCGTTTTTCATTCGAGCAGCCTCTTCCTGCGTCATGGGTGCTCCCTTGCCGAGTTGACTCATCAGAAGCAACTCTCCCTCCTTCCGGAAAGACTTGGCCTCCTTCGCAAAAGGACCATCGGGCGCAATCGCCAAGTAGCGCGAGAAGTGGTGCAGCGCGCCCATGGGCTCTTTCAGGTGGTCCGCATACATTTGCCCCAACCGATAGTGGGCCTCCGCCGTACGGGGTGTTCCATCTAAAAGCATTTCATAGGCGCGGATGGCCCCCTCGGTGTCTGCGGCTGCAAGGCGTTTCTGAGCCTCCATCAGCCCAGAGTGATAACGCCCTTCACTGTAGCGCTCGCAACCCCCGAGCGAGGCAAGCGCAGCCAAACCCAAGATGAACGCAACCTGAGGCCTCATGGTGCTTCCTAGCTCAGCTTTTTGATTCCCGCATCTTCGAGAGCTTCATTCACCCCGCGGATCACCTCGACGCGGGCGTTCCACTTGTAATTGGCGGGAACAATCCTCCATGGACTGACCGCTGTGTGCGTGCGTTCAAACATGTCGTGCGCCGCCTGATTGTGCTCATCCCACTTCCGGCGATTTCGCCAATCCTCGTCCGTGATCTTCCAGTGTTTATACGGATCCGCCTCACGACGTTTGAACCGCATCAACTGCTCATCTTTGGAGATGTGCAAATAAACCTTCACCACAATCGCCCCATCATCCACGAGCAGCTTTTCGAACTGATTGATTTCCTCGTAAGCCCGCTTCCACTCCTTGTCAGAGGCAAAGCCCTCGACTCGCTCGACCAAAACCCTTCCGTACCACGACCGATCGAACACGGAGATTTGCCCGTACTGGGGAAGGCGACTCCAGAAACGCCACAGGTAGTGGTGGGCGTATTCTTCCTGAGTCGGCTTTGTAATCGAGTGCACCCGCAACAGCCTGGGATCCAGACGCTCTACCATCCGCTTGATCGCGCCTCCTTTTCCTGCTGCATCCGGCCCCTCAAAGAGCACGACCAAGCTTCGCTTGGATTCCGCCAGAGAGCGCTGGTAGTTGAGCAACTTGAGTTGCTCCTGTTTCATCTCGGGCTTGTACTCTTCCTCCTCAATCGAAGGATGCTCCAAAGAGTCGAGCTTGAAGCCTTTACTCCAAATCAAACTGTTCTTTTTTAAGGCCATAGCAGGATTTCACGGATCGCTAAACCAATCTTAGAGAGCATCCCTGAGTTGGGATACAAGCGGCTCGGGTACCGGCACTCTCTCCTCCATGAGCAGCACGGGGATCCCCGCGCGCACCGGAAAGATGGCCGTGCCGTCCGCGAGCGAGAGAACCCCCTCCCATTCCGCACACAAACGCCCATGGGCATCGCGCAGTGCGGCGGATTCAAGGATCTGAAGCGCACGCCTCTCGAGCATTCGGAGAGGCACTCGCGTTTGCGGACAACAGAGCAAGGCCAAAAAATCGCGGGGAGGCGTTTCAGGCGGGGGTGCTCCTCTGGTGGCGTCCTTCACTTTTTTAATATTTCGGCATTGAGGAATCGACCGACTCTGCCCACGCGAGGATACCCCCTTCCAAATTCAGGAGTTTTCCAAATCCCGCTTCCTGCAACAGCTTGAGTGCCCTCGCAGAACGCACCCCGGATTTGCACTGGAGAACAATCTCATCGGCGCTGTCGAGTTCACTCATCCGCGAAGGCAACTGCCCTAGGGGAATCAGTCGCGCCCCCGGAATCCGGCAGATGTCGTACTCAAAGGGTTCGCGCACATCGAGGAGAACAAAATTCTCTGCCCGATCGAACTTTGCCTTGAGGTCTGCGGCCTTGATGGTGGGCACCAGACTTTCTTCCACCTCCGCAGCATGCGCCTGGGGAATGCCACAGAACTGGTCATAATCGATCAGGTCGGTAATCGTCGGATGCTCACCGCACACGGGGCATTTCGGATCCCGCCGCAGTTTGAACTCGCGAAATTTCAGCTTGAGCGCGTCGAAGTGAATGAGTCGGCCGAGCAGACTGTCTCCGATGCCCATGATGAGCTTGATGGCCTCGATTGCCTGAATCACCCCAACCACCCCAGGAAGTACCCCGAGCACCCCCCCCTCCGCGCAGCTTGGAACCATTCCAGGCGGCGGCGGTTCGGGAAACATGCAGCGGTAGCAAGGCCCGCCCAGATGGGGCGCAAACACCGTGCACTGCCCATCGAAGCGGAAAATCGAACCGTAGACGTTCGGCTTCTTCAGAAAGACGGAGATATCGTTTGAGCAATAACGGGTCGGGAAATTGTCCGTCCCATCAATGATGACATCGTATGGCTCCGCGATTTGCCGGGCGTTGGCGGAGGTGAAAAACGCGTCATAAAGATCCACTTGGACATTGGGGTTCACTTCACGAATGCGGTCGCGCGCGGAATTGAGTTTTTTACGACCCACATCCTTGGTGCCGTGGAGGATTTGACGCTGGAGATTGGAAAAATCCACGGTGTCACCATCGACCAATCCGAGACGCCCGACGCCCGCAGCCGCCAAGTACAGGGCGATGGGGGATCCGAGTCCGCCCGTGCCGATGCACAGCACGCTCGCCGCCTTCAGCCGTTTTTGCCCCTCGAGGGTCACCTCGGGCATGATGAGGTGACGCGAGTAACGAGCGATTTCGTCGTTAGAAAACTCGATCTTCTCGAGCCGACTGGGGTCGATAATGCTTTGAGCCATAGGAGTGGAAACACGAAGACTAACACTTCGCAGACGTTTGGGAAGTCGCAGCAACTTCCGACACCGCGATCTTCAACCAATTGAAGCGAAGCTGGATAACCCATGAGAGCTACCCTTAAAAAAAGAAACGCAGCCTCCTTTGCTGAGGCTGCGTCAAACTCGCGGGGCCGTGAGGCGCCTCTCGCGCCTGCGGCGCTCTTCATCCAAGGCGCAGTCTAAAAAGCGGCAAGGTAGTGCTGCTCGGCAACGTCCCAGTTCACCACATTCCACCAAGCCTTGAGGTAGTCCGGGCGGCGGTTCTGGTAGTGGAGGTAGTAGGCATGCTCCCAGACATCCAACGCCAGAACTGGCTTGCCCTCAATGCCCGCCACCGCCTTGCCCATCAACGGCGTGTCCTGATTTGCAGTCGAACCCACCTCCAACTTTCCTCCGGAAACCACCAACCACGCCCAACCCGAACCAAAACGGGTCGCTCCAGCTGTCTGGAATTTTTCCTGGAACGCTTCAAAACTCCCGAAAGTCGCTGTGATGGCCTCAGCCAGCTTGCCCACCGGGCGCCCCTTCGATTCCGGAGTCAAAAGATTCCAGAAAAAAGAATGGTTCACGTGACCCCCGCCGTTGTTGCGCACCGCCGTACGAATCGACTCAGGCACGCTGGCGAGGTCTGCCACCAACTCGGCCGCCGACTTGGAAGCGAGTTCCGGCGCGGACTCCAAAGCCTTGTTGAGGTTGTCTACGTAAG
>JBANFR010000117.1:0-11217 GCA_037975925.1 Verrucomicrobiota bacterium | reverse complement strand
CCAAACGCGCGCAAAAGCCCTCGCGCAGCTCCCCGAAATCTCCTCTGCAGCCCCCGGCCCGGAACGGATCCAAGCGCTGTTTCGGCGCGTCCATCAGCGCCCCGCCACCCCAGCCGAGGAAAAAGCCTCCTTGGGCTTCCTGACTCAATTTGGCGAAAACCCAGAGCAACCCTGGCAGGCCCTCGCCCAGGTCTTGCTGCTTTCAAACGAAACCCTCTTTGTTGATTAGCCCTCCCCATGCAAACCGGTCTTAGGAAACCACTCGCCTTTCTCTTCGGCTTTTCCCTGGTCGCAAGCCTCCCGCTTCCCGCGGCCAACACGGTAGCCAATCCGACTCCCCAAGCTGCATCCACCCTGGCTGCCTCGATCCTCCAATCCAAACGGATCGTTTTTCTAGGAGACAGCATTACGGCGGGAGCGGGGTACGTCATCGGCGTCGCCGGAGCGCTCCGGAGTCAGCGACTGCCGAATGGAGGCCCCGAGGTGATTTCTGCCGGACTCTCCAGCGAAACCACCTCAGGACTGTCCGAGCCAGACCATGGCGGGGTCGGCGACAAGGGTTTTCCCCGACCCTACGTTCACGAACGCCTGACACGGGTATTGGATCTTCTCCGCCCCAACGTGGTGTTCGCCTGCTACGGAATCAACTGCGGTATTTATCAACCCTTCGATGAATCACGATTCGAGGCCTTCCGGTCCGGGATGCAGCGCCTCCACGAAGTGGTTGAAAAATCTGGAGCGACCATCGTGCACATCACCCCCCCGTTTTTTGACTCCAGCCGAAAAAAAACCCAAGAGTACTACCCCGAGGTCATGCGCCGCTACAGTGACTGGCTCGTTTCGAAGCGATCGGAGGGCTGGCACGTGATTGACCTCCACACCGCGATGAAAAACGAGGTGCTGCGCCGCCGTGAAACAGAGCCGAATTTCACCATGGCGCCCGATGGGGTCCACCCTAGTGAGGAGGGGCATTGGTTGATGGCGCGGCAGGTTCTGGGCTGGCTAGGCGACAAGGAAGCCTCCCAATCACCCTCACTCCAAGCGCTGATGGAGGCCCGCCATGTGGCGCCCCAAGTCGGAACCCTGGTGCGTCAGAGGGTGCAACTCACTCGCGACAGCTACGTGCACGCGGCGGGCCACAAGAGGCCGGGAGTCGCCAAGGGTCTGCCGCTCGAGGAAGCTCAAGCCAGGGCAACCGAGATCGACCGCCAGATCGACGCGCTCCTCGCCGCCCCCTAACGGGTTGCAGCTTGCATGCCTGAAAGCGCCCCCCCGGGAGGACAACGCTTCTCTGGGTGGTGACGAGAGCATCTCTTTTTGCATTTCGCCGGACCCGTGCTATCCTTTACGCATCCTTTCCAAGGAAACTGGTGAAGCTCGTCGGTGGGAGAGATCCCCTCGCTCATTCGCTGGTATGCCACAGGATCCGCCCGGGATGCATCTGGTGATTTCACCAAGAGTTTTTCGAGGCGGGCTCCGGTGGATTTAGAATTGGGGGGGCGTACTGGTCTCGACTGATAGTTGGAGACGCAGACGGCATGTCGAGGAAGCCTGGTTGGCCTCGTTAAAACATCTGGGCAAAAAATCAAACGCCAACGATTACGAAGATCTGGCTCTCGCGGCTTAATTAGCCCGTGACGTTCCTGCGCCAACGCCTGCTAGGCGTGGGGACGACGACAGCAGGCTGGCTCGAGGGGGGAGAGACCGCTTCCGAGAGTGAGATCGACCGTGGTCAATCGGGGAGAGGTTGCCCGCCCGCCGGCGGCAGCTCCCTTAAATTGAAGGCGGTGCTACACATGTAGAAGTTTGTGACGAAGGCTTTCAGGACAGGGGTTCGACTCCCCTCGCCTCCACCATTTTGATTTTCAGGCACTTACAAACACAAAACAGTCTCACTAGTACTCCCACTAGTACATATTCCCCCTCCGTCCACGGACGTCAGAATGGACCGCTTCAACGCGGCTCTCCGCCCGCTCTTGATCCCCGCTCGGAACGTCCCCCGGGGAGCCTCCCGCTCCCAATTCCACGCTGAATCGGCTCCCTGCAGTCCGAGCATTATCGTCACAGCTGAGGTGCCTGCTCTAGGACAGCGAAACACTCTCCCCCGGCCAAAAGTACGTATTTAACGTAGCGATCGAACCTGTCCCCACCACCGTCCGGACAACCAGTCCGGCGATTCGCCCCCTCGGGGCGGAGCCGAAGCGGATGCGGGCTCCGTAGTGGAGGAGGGGCCTACCCAGAAACGCCTTTCGGAAATTTGGCGCTTTCTGGCGATCGGTTTCACCGCGCGAATCCCGAGAATGCAGCCTGCGACAACGGATTTTCTTAGCCTGAAATCTCCAGAGAGCCCTCGACGGCTGGTTCTTTCCGAGTGCCCCATCAAGATCAACGAAGCCGCCGGTGCAGCCATGGCGTGTGGCTTGCCATTTCGACAACCCGTTCGATCGCCAGCCCAGGCCTCCGGAAATCGCACGTCTGCTCCCCGCGTGGACGCTCTGTGAGTAAACCTCCCCTGCCCAATTCTCGCATGAGCAAGAGGAGACGCCCCACCCCAGAAGCACTTCCCAGACCCTGACCGTGAGTCACCAAAGTTGGTGGCGCAAAAAGAACGCCCGACAAGCGCGAAATGAAAACAACGCGAACATCCATAAACCTTGAAAGTTTACCAGAATCTGGAGCGCTGGCGGCCTCTGGAGTTTGGAGGATCTTACAAAGTTGTATCCGGAAGTCCCAAGTCCTTGGCGTAGACTTACACTCTGGATCCTCAAGAAGTGCACCGTGTTGGACTTGAACCAACAACCTAGTGATTAAGAGTCACTTGCTCTACCGATTGAGCTAACGGTGCCAATGCAGAGCCCGGGAAGATAACGGCGTCTTTTCCGACTTCAAGCGGTTTCTTGCCAGAGTCGGCACCAACAGAGCTGCCCTCCATCTCCCACAAAATGCACGACGGATGAAATCACACCTCCCTCCGCTGACATTCGGGCTTGCCGCAAACAGAGGGTTTCCTACTTTCAGCCATGCCTCAAATTGCACCTGTCGCCTACGACTCCAAAATCGAAGGGAACGTCATATTCACGCAAGTGGACGCGGCGATGAATTGGATGCGCAAAAACTCTCTGTGGCCCATGCCGATGGGACTCGCTTGCTGTGCCATTGAGTTGATGGCCGCCGCCAGTTCACGCTTTGACATTGCTCGTTTCGGAGCGGAGGTCATGCGTTTTTCGCCCCGGCAAAGCGATGTGATGATCGTGGCTGGTACCGTCACCTACAAGATGGCTCTGGCGGTGAAACGAATCTGGGACCAGATGCCTGAGCCGAAATGGTGCATTGCGATGGGCGCTTGTGCTTCCAGCGGGGGTATGTACCGCTCCTACTCGGTGCTCCAGGGGATCGACAATTTAATCCCTGTCGATGTCTACATCTCTGGATGTCCGCCCCGGCCCGAAGCTCTCCTTGATGGTCTGATGCGCCTCCAGCGGAAGATTGAGCGTGAGCCCGCTCTGTACGAACAGAAACGAACTCTGTTGGAAGACCTCAATCTTTGATCCTCCGCCGTCCCCGCTCCCTCTCGCCAATTACCTCACTTTTGAGTCCCGTTTTTGTCATGAGCCATTCTCCCAAAGCCGCTCTCGCGGCACTCGAATCTAAATTTGCAATCCTGAAGAAAACCGAGTTTCGGGACGAAACTTCACTGACCATCCCAGCGGAACAGCTTCTGGAAATCGCCAATTATTGCCGGGATCAACTCGGATTTGATTACCTGATCGATCTGAGCGGGGTTGACCACTTCGGCGAGGAACCCCGCTTCGAGGTCGTTTACGAACTGTACCAACTGAAGCGCGGCGAGTGGTTGCGACTCAAGGTCGAGGTTTCGGAAGATCACCTTGAAGTCCCCAGTGTCTCCTCGATTTGGCCAACGGCCGACTGGCACGAGCGAGAGGCCTACGACATGTATGGGATTCGTTTCGCGGGGCACCCGGAACTGAAGCGTATCCTCATGTGGGAGGGATACCCATTCTTCCCTCTGCGAAAGGATTTTCCGCTGGCGGGTAAGCCGACCCACATGCCCGATGTCGCGTTCACCGAGGCCGCTCCGCTCGAGGGCGGTCCCTTCGTCACGGTTCCCTCCACAGCAACCACCAAAGATAGAGAACCCAGGGCACGCTCCTAGTTGGCGCGATCC
The DNA here is from genome assembly GCA_037975925.1 of Verrucomicrobiota bacterium. GTDB lineage: Bacteria > Verrucomicrobiota > Verrucomicrobiia > Chthoniobacterales > Chthoniobacteraceae > Chth-196. Next base: position 7,031 of record JBANFR010000117.1, on the reverse strand, counting down.
CAAGCCGCATCACCGAGTTCTGCCGCCCCCCCTATGGACTTTCAAATTCTGCGAGCTGTCACCCTATTTCAGCACCTGACCGAGGACGAACTCAGGGCCTTTGCTTCGATATTGTCTCCGTGGCAGGTAGACGCTGGCGCCCAGATTCTTGAGGAGGGACAGATTGTCACCCACCTGTATTTTGTAGAGGACGGCTCAGTCCAGGTGCGGAGACTAGCCCAAGGGCGGGAGCTGTTGCTGGGACGTTTCGGGCCGGGTGCCTTTTTTGGAGAGGTGAATCTTTTTGATCCGGGAACAGCGACGGCCAGCATTTGGGCGATGAAACCAACCAAGATGGCGGTTGTGGACTACGGCACCATCCGGGAATTTCTGAACACCTACCCGGGGATCGGGTTCAAAATTGTATCCGTCATCGTGGCGGAGCTTGCCAAACGCCTTCGCAAGACCAACGAGCGGCTCGTGAACGTGGTGAATTGGAGCAACGACGACGCACCCTCCTCCTGAGCCGATCACGCAGGCGGCCCCGGGGGGAAGATGGGCGACGATACCGAGAAATCCCACTAGCAGCCCTACCGGACCGCTCTGATTTTTACCGACTCTTTTGATTTCCGACCCCTCGTTCTTCTCGGCGATCTCGGCTCTCACACTCTTTCGGGGAGCGCTATTTCGACGCTTCTGAAGGGCTTTCGCTCGGCTCGGAACCCTTCGCGGAGGTTGCTCCCTGTGCGCCCTGCATCACAAAAACCCTGTCCCCGAGCTGGGGGTGTCCACTCTTGATATCAGCAATGAGGAAAGGCCGTTTCTGAAAGCGGCTCACCTCCAGTTCCGCGGTCGGGCCTTGGTTGGAGTGAGAGCGAAGCATCGTCCCAGACAATGGAGCGGGTGCGGTTCCTATATCCAGCAAGACAAACTGGGCGGGCTCATCCACCAGTGTGATCCTTCCCAATTGGGGAATCCACGTCTCTGAGTGCTGCTTTCTCACAATGACACGCTCCCCGAGCGGCCTCGTCTTCGGTTGAGTTGAGGTGCATCCACCTAGCAGAAGGCAAAATGCGAAGAGCCCTCCCAACCTTGCCAAAATCTGAAGATTCTTCCCCCAAAAAGCCCTCCTCGGCCTTTGGTTACGCTGCTGTCCTCGCACCAATACCCTAGGGGAGTGGGCGCAGGCGGCTAGAGGGGGGGGTGAGGAACTCAATAAAGAATTCATAGCCATGGATTGGGCGGTGGAAGCTTAGCAGGCCGGCAGGGGCCTCACCGAGTGCAAAAATCCAGCACAAGGCTCCTACCTCGCCCCGGTCCCTGCGCTCAGCAAGAGCATTTTTGATTTCCGAACCCGAACGCGCTGGAAACCCGCGATGCTTTCGCGAAACATACAAGGGAAGGCGCTAAGTCGGTCGACGCTGCGCCCGAGAAAGCCGTCATCCACCCGATTGAATGCGTTTTTATCCAGCCTGATTACTCCAGAACCGCTAGGGAGCGAGCCGCGGATCTTGGTGCTGCAGTTGAATCGGATCGGGGATTTGGTCCTCACCACTCCAGCCCTTCAGGCGCTTCGCGACACTTGGCCGCGATGCCATATCACCTTGGTGGTAAGTGAATCGGCAGAAGAACTCCTGCCTGCACTTCCCAAGGTGGACGATTGCCTTGTGTACCGTCGGAGCCTTCGAGCCAACCGTCCTGTTTTTACACAATTGCTTCGGGGACGCTTTGATATTTGCCTCGATTTCACCGGAACGGACCGTTCTGCGCTCCTCTCCGTGGCCTCCAGAGCGAAGCGACGGGTGGCCTTCAACTCGGCCAAAAAAGGGCCCCTGCGAGCGCTTGTTTACCAGCATTTCGTTCAGGTCGAGGATTTTCCGGCTCACGAACTGGATCGAATCTTTCAACTCACTCGTCCGGTCGGCGTTGCAAGCCCCTCTCAAATTCTTCGCCCAGTCTTGTCCGTACCTCCGATCTCCCGTCAGCGCGTCGGACGTCTACTGAAAGAATGCGGTGTCCTCGGCGATTTCGCGCTCATCCACCCGGGAAGCGCCGCTCAGGAAAAGTACTGGCTTCCGGAGCGTTGGGCGGAAGTCATTTTGGGCCTCCAACACAGACTGTGTCTTCCCTGTGTTCTCACTGGCGGGGCGGATCCGTTTGAACAGGAGCACCTCCGCTCCATCCAAACCGCATTGGCCGTGCTGAGCACTGAGCCCCTCCCGTTTCCTTTGGTCACCCTTGCCGGATTTCTGGATCTCACCCTCCTCACGGCCCTTGCCGAGAGAGCCCGAATCGTCGTCAGCTGCGACACCGCCGTTGTTCACATTGCGTCGGCCTTTTCTCGCCCCCAGGTAACGCTGTTCGGCCCAACCAACCCGTTCCACTGGCACCCTCGCCATCCAGACTCGATCATCCTCGCGGCTTCCTGCCCAGAAGCTCCTTTGGAGAAATTTGACCCTCTATTTCCCGCAGCTCCGATGAGCCAAATTCCCTCGGCTGCTGTCCTGAGCGCGGCAGCCTCTGTTTTAATGAAAACAGCCCGTGACGACCAAAACACTCGACCTTCCGAACCATCGGAAACTGCCTGATTCGGCCCCCTCTTTCTTCCCTCGACTTGCCATGTACCCCCCGCGCTCACTCTGTCTCGGGCTCCTGCTGGCTCTGTGCAAACTCACCAGCTACGCTCAATCGCCTTACTCCGTACCCCTGTCCCGGTTTATGAAAAATCGGGATGGGACTTCCCTGACCCTCCAAGTCGATCCGGAGAACCAGCGCGTTGTGGAAACCCTGAAAGAGGCCTCGGGAGCGGTAAGGTGGAAAATCATCCGTGAACTGGACGCAGACTCTCAGCCCGTGCGCGCTGTGAAACTGGATGCTCAAGACGAGGTGATCTCTCGCCACAATTACCTCTCCTTGCGCGGCCGGATCGAGGAGGAAGAAGTCATGAACCCGAAGGGAATCCTCCTCGCGAGAATGGTCTATCATTACGACAAAAAGGGACGCATGACCCAGATTGATCACTACAACGCGGCAGGAAAACTCGTCTCCACCAGCAAGGCGACTGGAAGCGAAGCCGGAATGGACCGTCGCTGACCCGCACCCCTCCAACTCATGAGCATGGATGTCGTTGACTACGAGATTTTTGGAAGCGAAATGCAGTACGTTGAAATCGAACTCGACCCCGGCGAGGCCGCCGTCGGCGAGGCTGGTGCCATGATGCTGATGCAGGACGGCATTCAGATGGACACCGTTTTTGGAGACGGCTCGCAGCCACAGGGAGGATTTCTGAGCAAACTGCTCGGTGCGGGCAAAAGACTGCTCACCGGGGAATCACTCTTCACCACGGTTTTTCACAACGAGGCCTGCGACAAAAGACGCGTCGCTTTTGCAGCACCGTACCCAGGCAAAATTGTACCGGTCGACCTCTCCAAAATCGGGGGCACGCTGATTTGTCAAAAAGACTCCTTTTTGTGCGCGGCACGCGGCGTGAGCTTGGGCATTGCCTTTCAGCGAAAGCTGGGCGCGGGGCTCTTTGGAGGAGAGGGCTTTATCATGCAAAAACTCGAGGGAGACGGGATGGCCTTTGTGCACGCTGGGGGCACCCTCCTCGCACGGGATCTTGCCCCCGGGGAAATTCTGCGCGTCGACACCGGGTGCGTGGTGGCCTTTGTCCCCACCGTCGATTTCGACATCCAATACGTGGGCAAACTCAAGAGCGCACTGTTTGGCGGGGAGGGGCTTTTCTTCACCACGCTGCGGGGGCCGGGAAAGGTGTGGTTGCAATCCCTCCCGCTTTCGCGCCTCGCCAACCGCATCGTGCTCGCCGCCCCTGCTGCCGGGGGACAGCGCCGCGAGGAGGGTTCGCTCCTTGGGGGGGTTGGGAGCCTCCTCGATGGAGACGATTAACGGTGCCCGGGGGAGTCATGCCGCGCAACGAGCACGCGCCTCCGACTGAGAGCAACCTGCTTTCCCCTGTTTCCGGGGGGAGAAATCCCGAAGGCGGATTCGGTTTTACCCCGACGGTTTCTCCTCGACTCCCGCACCGACTCGCCGGAACACCCCTTTCGAGACTCGCCCAAAACCCAGAGAATACGCAGTTCCACTCATCGCATGCCGCTCTTTCTTCCGCCCAACGACTACCCGCGCCTGAGAATCGTTCACAGCTTTGAGGAACTCCTCTCCACCCGTTTCGAACACGGCGTCAATGCCCTTTGCTGGCAACGCGACTTGAAGGGAGATTTTGAAGAAGTTCTCGAGGCGCTGGGTCCGGGCGAAGGAATCAGACCCCTCGACGAAGATTCTCTGGGCGCCCTTACGCTCAGCGAAAACGGAAAATCTGCGGTTGCCCTTTTGCTTGAAGACCAGCGGCTTCTCCAAGCCCACGGGCTGAATCCAAATCTCGACTGCATTTACAACTACACTCGAGACTCCCAGGAGGAGCCCGTTCCCACGGACGTGTATTCCTTCCACGCCGACAGCGCGCCAGTCGAAGCGGACACCTTCCTGTGCAGTTACACCGCGCCCTCCAGTCAGGCGCTGCGCAACGAAGAAGCCATTCGTTGTGTGGATGTTGAGGGGATCCGAACGAGGCTGCTTCAGGAGTTTGGCGGGAGCGAGGGCCCGGCTTTTGAGGAGTTTTTGCAGGACCGCTGCTACCATCTCCATTACGCCGCTGCCCCCCAAGCACGCCCCTTTTCGTTTGGGACGGGCAATTTGTGGCGGATTGCAGTCGAGTATCCCGGAAGCCCGGTGCCCCCCTGTATCCACAGGGCTCCGCCGACCCATCCTGGACAGGCGCCAAGGCTCCTGTTGATCAGCTGAAGGCGGCCCCCGAACGCTGCTCCTAGGGCGCTGCAGCGTCTTTTACACAGCGAAATCCCGTGTGCGACAGGGAGGTGTCCGGGGAAGTCTTCTGACGCGCGCTGGGGCGATACCCTTTACAGTAAGAATCGCTGCACAGATAGGAGCCTCCACGGCTGACCTTCTTCGGCACCCCAGGCTCTTCGGGGTCGAGGCTGCTCTCAGGCCCCTGCGGATTGAGTCTCGGGCTGTGGCCGTAGTAATCCGAGCGGTACCAGTCTGAGACCCACTCCCACACATTCCCTGCCACATCGTGTAAACCATAGCTGTTGGGTGGAAAGGATCCCACAGGCGCGAGCCCTCTAAACCCATCCGCTCCCGAGTCCTCTCTCGGAAATTGCCCCTGCCAAATGTTCATCATCCACAAACCCCGAGGGAAAGGTTCCCTACCCCAAGGATAGGGGTTTTGCTCAAGCCCGCCCCGCGCTGCGTACTCCCACTCGGCCTCGGTCGGCAGACGTTTCCCCGCCCACTGCGCGTAAGCGACCGCGTCCTCCCAAGAGACGTGCACCACCGGGAAGGCACCCTTCCCCTTCAAATCGGACCCCGGCCCCTGCGGATGCCTCCAACTGGCGCCCGGCACATAACTCCACCACTGGGTTGAGTCTTTGAGCGAACTCACCTGCTCCTGCGGCGTAAAAACAATGCTTCCGGGCACCAACTTCTCGACGGGAACCCCGGGAAACTGGGCGGACTGAGGCCCCCTCTCCGCCGTGGTGACGTAACCGGTCGCCTCGACGAACTTGGCAAACTGCTCATTCGACACCTCGCACCGGTCCATCCAAAACGCGCGCACTTTCACATCATGCTGGGGCCTCTCATCCGCCTGTCCATCATTGGCCCCCATCGTAAATTTGCCCGCTGGAATCCATACCATATCGGTCCCCAAGGGACTCTTGAGGGCGCGGCGAGCCTGCTGCTGGAGTTTTAACCGGGTACCCTCCCGGACCACCCAGATCGCAGACAAGGCTCCTCCGCTTAACAAAACAACTGCCAGAATCAGACTAGAGCGCCGGGCTGGATCCATGGGGTACTTCCCTAGGGCAAATCTCCCCCTGCGTCACGATTCGTTCGCCCCTCCCGCCCTCTCCAGCGTCCACGCTCACTTCTTCCTTCGTATCACCCGCACCGGACAACTACTCTTCCCAGCGTTTCTCCCATGCATCCCGCCACCTCCTTCTCGCGCCCAGGTACCATCGACTTTCAGGAATCCCCTGACGGATTTACCCGTTTTCGAGTTCGTTCCCCTCTGTTCGAGGCAGAATTCGCCACCCAGGGCGCCCATTTGCTCCGCTTCAGCGCCGCAGACGGGCACCCACTGCTTTTTCTGAGCGCGCACACTTCATTGACCCCCGGAAAAGCCATCCGCGGCGGCATTCCGGTGATTTTTCCATGGTTCGGTCCCCGCGAAGGTGACACCGGCTCTCCGATGCATGGTCTGGTTCGGACTCGTCCTTGGGAGATCGAGAGCATTCAGGTCGCTCCGGACGGCACGGGGAAGGTCGTGTTCAGCCTGGCCTCTTCCCCGGAGACGATCCAGATCTGGCCCCACCCCTTCCACCTTCGGATGACCTTCACACTCGGACAGAGCCTGGAAATAGACTGGGAAGTTCACAACACGGGTCCGGCCCCCTTCCGATTCGAACAGGCCTTGCACCCCTACTTTTCCGTACGGGACGTGTTTTCGACCAGCGTCACAGGGCTTGAGGGAAGCCACTACCTCGACAAAGCCGATGGGCTGCGCTGGAAACAAGACCAGAGGGATTCGGTGGAATTCCGAGGCGAAACCGACCGCCTGTACGTGGACACGACGGGGGCCTGCGTTTTGAGGGACGTCGCGGCAGGGCGTGAATTGCGCATCACCAAGGAGCACTCGGCGAGCAGCGTCGTGTGGAATCCGTGGAGTGCCAAAGCCGCCTCGCTCGCCGATCTTGGGAACGAGGAGTGGCGGGAATTTGTGTGCGTAGAGCAGGCCAATGCCAACCGGAACGCCGTGGAGCTTCCGTCCGGAAAAACTCACTTTTTTCACGTCCGTTACGCCTCCCAATCCGTATCCAACTGAGGGGGGTGGCTCGACAACGGCCCCGTGTTGGCGGCGGGAGCGTTCGGGAAAACCCTGAGGGGAAGGGAAGCGAAAGGGATATGAAATGAGCATGGCGATTTGGCGGGCAGACAATTCGGGGGTCGGAATT
>JBANFR010000116.1:0-11314 GCA_037975925.1 Verrucomicrobiota bacterium | reverse complement strand
CCGACGCCGGCATCGTTTTGGGCGAGCACGGTGGTGGGAACGCGGATCAGGCGGAGGCCTCGGTGGACGAGGGCGGCGGCGAATCCGATGGCGTCGAGGACGGCTCCGCCGCCGACGACGATCACGTAGGATTGGCGGTCCATGCGGAATTCGAGGAGTTGGCGGAGGATGGTTTCGACGTAAGCGAAGCTGTTTTTGGAGGCCTCACCCGCTGGAACGGTCTGCGGGGGTGCGGCGAGTTCGAGGGAGGAGGGGTGGGCGTGAAAGTAGGCGCTGATTTCAGCGCTGAGCTCGGGCTGGGCCGAGAGCACATGCGAATCCACGTAAACCATGCACCGGTGTTTGCGATTTTCGCCACGGCGGCGCGTGGTTTCCAGAAGGACGGGGTTGGAAGGGGCAAAGAGGTGGTGGGTGAAAACGACCGGAAACTCCCAGTGGACGCTGATGTTTTGCAGGTAGGTGTGCGAGGGGTTCATGGGTGGTGGCGTGGGAGTAAACGAAACGGGTCGAGACAAAGACAATCCGCGATTGGGGCGGCTTCTTGGCCTTGGACTGGTCCCGGGCTTGAAGCGCTGTGGGAAACGTGGAGAGTACCAGATTCTTTCCCGCCGTCCCGGCCGGGCCTCCATTTCACCCTGAAAAGATAGAGCTATGTTCTGGTGCGAAGAAGTCGCTGCACAGTGTCACGGTCCCCAAATCATCAACGATTCGAAGACCCCCTCCGGTCGGGTCCACGTGGGGGCCCTGCGCGGGGTGCTCATTCATGACGCCATTTTTCGCACGCTGAAGGCGAAGGGAGTCGAAGCGCGCTACCTCTTCGGGGTGGACGACTACGATCCCCTGGACGAGATCCCGGCGGGCAAGGGGGAGCATTTTGAAAAGTATCTGGGGCAGCCTCTCTGTAATGTGCCGGCTCCGGACGGGTCTTCGGCCCCCGACATGGCCGAACATTACATGGGGGAATTCTGGGGCGTGTTCGAGGATTTGGGCGTTCAGGTGGAGCGTTACCGGATGCGGGACGTCTACCGCTCGGGCCGCTTTAATCAGGCCATCGACACCATTCTGCGCAATGCGGACGTCGTTCGGCGCATTTACAAGGAGGTCTCCAATTCAGACCGTCCAGCGAACTGGTTCCCCTTCCAGACGGTGTGCGAACAGTGCGGGCGGATCGGAACGACGGAGGTGTACGCGTATGACGGCACGCTTGTGAGTTACCGGTGCCGTCCCAACCTGGTGAAGTGGGCACGGGGGTGCGGGTATGAGGGGCGGGTATCCCCCTTTGACGGGAGGGGCAAGCTGCCCTGGAAGCTCGAGTGGGTGGCGAAATGGGTGTCGTTTCCCGTGTCGATTGAGGGGGCCGGGAAGGATCACTCCACCAAGGGCGGGTCGCGCGACGTGGCGGCGGCCTGTCTGCGGGCGATTTTCCAGAAGGAGCCGCCGCTCAACGTGCCTTACGAGTTCTTCCTCGTCGGAGGCGCCAAAATGTCCTCTTCCAAGGGCCTCGGCGCCAGCGCGCGCGACATGGCCAATTTGCTCCCTCCGGAGGTGTTGCGTTTTCTCATGATCCGCACCAAGCCCAACTCGCCCGTGAACTTTGACGTGCATGAGGAGGGCATCGTGAAGCTCTTCAACGAGTTCGACCGCTACCAGACCCGGGTTTGCCGCGATAAAAATGCGACGCCCGACGAGGCTGCCGTCTTCCGCCTGGCGGAGCGCGAACCGCAGGGGGATTTTTTCCAGGGGAATTTCCAATTGGTCAGCGCCCTGGCGCAGATGCCGCACCTGGACACGGTATCGGAAATGCAGAAGCGCCTCGGGCGGCCGCTTTCGGAGATTGAAAAGAAGGCGTTGGAGCGGCGGATCCAATCGGTGCGGTTGTGGGTGGAGTCGTATGCTTCGGAGGAGGAAAAGACGCGTTTGCAGGAGACGCTTCCGGCGCGTGCTCAGGAGTTGAGTGCCACGCAGCGGGCGTTTTTGCATCAGCTGGCGCAGGCGCTGGAGACGACGCCGTGGGAGGAGGACACACTGCAGGCGGCGGTTTTTGAAGTGGCTCGGCAGACGCCCATTGAACAGCCCGTGGCGTTTAAGGCGATTTACCGGGTGCTACTCGACAAGGAATCCGGCCCGAAAGCGGGCAATCTCATGGCCTACCTGGATCGAGCCTTTGTGTGCCGGCGTTTGGTGGAGGTCTCCGTGGACCGGGAGGCTTATTGGGCGGAGTCCGCCATTTCTCAGGAGGAGTTGACGAAGTGGATGACGCAGCAGCGCGAAAAAATCGGTTCGTACACGCACACCCTCCAGACCGGGGCCGCCGGCAATTACCTCGAGCTGACGGTGGAGATGAAGGATGGCAAACGCCACCTGCGCCGGGTGCGCCTGGAGGCAACACCCGACGTCAACCAGTGGGTCGGGCAGTGGGCCTAACCCCCAACCAGTAACGCTGCGGTGAACCTTTCCAAACGGGGAGAATACGCGCTCCGGGTCCTGCTCGATCTGGCCATGGCCAAATCGCTGGGGCGCTCCCTGGTTCCGCTCACCGCCCTCGCCGAAGCCCAAAGCATTCCCCCGGCTTTCCTCGAGCAAATCCTGCTCAGTCTTCGTCAGGGCGGTTTTCTGAGCAGCACCCGCGGCAAACACGGCGGCTATTCCCTGGCGCGTGCCGCTTCGGATATTCCGCTGGCGGAGATTCTCCGTTACCTCGAAGGCCCCGTCCTCTCCAACCGCTGCGTGAACGCGGGTTCGGGTACGCCGTGCCATTGCCCGGACCCCGACCACTGCGGTCTGCGGCTGCTGATGGGCGAGGTGCACGGGGCGTTGTCGGGTGTGCTCGACCGGTACACGCTGGAGGGACTCGCAGCGGTTACCCTCAGCCGCTTCCAAAAGGACGGACTTTTACCGGCGGTGTGCGAGCCGCCGCGGCCGGTCGCGAAGGGCGGCGCCGCCAAGAAGGCCGAGGACGAGCCCGAATATCTGATTTAAGGAAAAGCTTCGGGACTCGACGGAGCCGCCTGGCGTTTTTGGGGAGCTTCCTTGCAAAGCCGGCCTCCGGGGCCGATTCCCTCACTCATGTCGCGATTGTCGCACTCTTCCGACGGGGATGGCGCTCTGAGTTGCACCCCGGAGCCACGGCTCATCACAGGGCCAGACGCGCCAATTCCGATTCAGAGTGCTTTCCAAAAAAGTGATGCGAGCGGGGTCCTCCATCTCGCGACGGATCTCCTTCGCGAGGAACTTCCGGCCTCCCTCGCGTGGGTTCGCGAGTGGGGATGCCTCTTTGTTTCGCGGCTCTGTCAGGTCCGCGAGGCGGAGCGCGTCGGAGTCCCAGAGGAAAAGAGCCTGCGTCGAATCCTGCTCATGGCTCCTCCGATGCCCGGGGCTGAATACCTGAGCGAAAGCCTGTTGAGCCGAATTTGGGAGAGGATGCAGGGGGAAGTTGCCGCGCTTGCCCGGGAGCATCCCGAGGGGTTGGAGGGGTGGTTGAAGGAACGGCATTCACAGTGGCACCTCGTAGGGCGGGTGACTTTTCACCTCGCCGAAAACAAACGCAGCGAGGCACACCCCTTTGCCTTCCTCGCTACCTACAGCGACCAGGTGTCCGCGTCGGGCCGAATCCAGCACCTTCCGCTCGGGCGCGCCTTGCAGACATACGCTGACCAAAAAGACCAGGCCGCCCTGGAATCGCTTCTACGGCCGGTGCGTGCGGCTGCGGAGCAGAGCGCATTGGTTCGGGGGTGGCTCGAGACGCGTCAGCTCTTCAAAGCCCTCGCGTGGACGCCGCAGGAGGCTTTTCTTTTTCTGCGCGAAATCCCCCGTCTGGAGGCCTGCGGGCTCGTGGTCAAAGTGCCCGATTGGTGGAAGGGCCGCCGGCCCGCCCGCCCCGTGGTGTCGGTCGAGGTGGACGCCCCGGCCTCCGGCGGTCTGGGCGTCGATGCGATGCTGTCTTTCCGAGTCCAACTGGCGCTCGAGGGAACGCCGCTCACGCCCGAGGAACGCCAACAAATTCAAGCCGCCGCATCGGGGCTGGTGAATCTGCGGGGCCAATGGGTGGAAGTGGATCCTGAGCGGTTACAGGCGGCTCTTGCTCACTGGGAGCGCATTCAGGCGGCGCAAGGCGCAGGAAGTATTTCCTTTCACGAGGGAATGCGTTGGCTTTCAGGGTTTTCAGAAAGCGGGGCAAGAGATTCAACGGCGGCCGCTCCCGACCTCGATTCGGGACGTCACTGGGCCGAGGTGGTCGCGGGCAAACACCTGCAGGAGGTCCTTCATCAGCTGGGGGAATCCGCCGAAATCGGGGCGATCGCCGGTTTTTTAGCCGAGTTGCGCCCCTATCAGAAACGCGGGGTGGCCTGGCTCGACTTCCTCAGTCGTCTGGGGCTGGGCGCATGCCTGGCCGATGACATGGGTCTGGGGAAAACGCTGCAGCTCATTGCGTGGATTTGCCTTCGAAAGTTCCGGAAAACCCCGGGGGCTTCTGCTCCGGGAATCCTCGTAGTGCCGGCCTCGCTGCTGGGCAACTGGATGCGCGAAATGGCCCGCTTTGCCCCCGATTTGCGAGTCCTTGTCGGTCACCCCTCCGCCAGCGACCGGGAATTGCTGGGCGCGCTGGAGTCTGATCCCACGCGGGTGCTCCACTCTTACGACGCGCTTCTCACAACCTACGGGGTGCTTCAACGGAGCGAGGCCCTGCGGACGGTGGACTGGGATTTCGCCGTTCTGGATGAGGCGCAGGCCATTAAAAATCCCGCCACAAACCAGGCTCGCGCAGTCAAAAAACTGCGTGCCCGGGTCCGGATCGCGCTGACGGGCACGCCTCTCGAAAACCGGTTGGGCGACCTGTGGAGTCTGATGGATTTCCTCAATCCGGGGCTACTGGGGAAGGCCTCGGATTTTGCGGAAGCGGCGAAGCGAATGACCGCCAGTGCGGAGGGGTACGCGCCGCTCAAGCGCCTGATTGCGCCCTACCTTTTGCGTCGTCTGAAGACGGACCGGCGGGTGATTCAGGATTTGCCCGACAAAACGGAAATGCGCGCCGAGGCTTTCCTCACCAAAAAGCAGGCGATTCTTTACGGAAAACTGGTGGAACAACTGAAGGCGGATCTGAACGATCCGCAGCTGAATCCACGCGAGCGCCGCGGATTGGTGCTCAGTTACCTGCTCAAACTGAAGCAGGTGTGTAATCATCCCAGCCAGTGGAGCGGCGATGGTCGGTACGAGCCCGACGCCAGCGGCAAGTTTCTGCGTCTCGGCGAGATCGCCTCCGAGTTGGCGGAACGCCAGGAGCGCTGTCTGGTGTTTACGCAATTTCGCGAAATGACCGGGCCCATTGCGGCGTACCTGGCCGAGGTTTTTGGCAGGCCGGGCCTGGTTTTACACGGGGGAACCCCCGTAGGGGCACGGGCCCGGTTGGTGGAGGCTTTTCAGCAACCGGGGGGACCGCCCTTTTTTGTGCTGAGTGTCAAAGCCGGAGGCACGGGCCTGACTCTCACCGCCGCCAATCACGTCATTCATTTTGATCGTTGGTGGAATCCGGCGGTCGAAAACCAGGCGACGGATCGTGCATTCCGGATCGGACAGAAACGCAATGTGTTGGTGCACAAAATGGTGTGTCCGGGCACGATTGAGGAAAGAGTGGATGCCCTGCTCCAACGCAAAGGTGCTCTCGCGGAGGATTTGCTTTCCGGGGGCGAGGGCGCGGAGAAGCTGTTGACCGAAATGAACAACGCCGAACTGCTCGATTTTGTGCGCTTGGACATCCACTCCGTGGAAATGGAAAATTCCGCCTCCCGATGAACTCCGATGATTCCCCCTCCTGGTATCCCGATGACGACCGGCGCGAGGCGAAGGATACCCTCCGGCGCGAGCTGGATCGTCGACGTCGCGAAGGCGAAATCCTCGAGCCGCTCGTGGCCCCGGCGGGGAGCAGGGCCTTGGTGAAAAGTTTTTGGGCGAAGGCGTGGTGCCGGCACCTGGAGTCGTATCAGGACTACGAGAGCCGCCTGCCCCGGGGGCGTTCCTATTTGCGGCAGGGGAGGGTGTACAATTTGGGCATCGAGCCTTCCAAAATCTCCGCCGAGGTCGCGGGCTCCCGTTTGTACACGGTCTCCATCAAGGTGGCGCCTTTGGATCCCGATCGTTGGGCGGCGCTTTGCAAGGCGTGTTCTGGGCAGGTGCATGAACTGTTGGATTTGCTCGCGGGAAAGCTGGGGGAGGGCGTTCTCAAAATGATTTCGGATGCGGAGACCGGCCTTTTTCCGGCGCCCCAGGAGATCCGGTTTGGGTGTTCGTGTCCGGATTGGGCGGGCATGTGTAAACACGTGGCGGCGGTGCTTTATGGGGTGGCCGTGAAATTTGACGCGGATCCGGGTCTTTTTTTTCACCTGCGGGGTGTCGATCCGGCGGAGATGATTGGGGCGGGGAGTTTGGGAGCGGTGACCCGGTCCCTTGGTGAGGAGGCCGAGGCCTTGGCGGGGGAGGATTTGGGAGCGCTTTTTGGGATCGATTTGGCGGAGGGAGAGGCGGGAGCCGCGGGGGGAGCGGCAGGAGAAACAGGGGCGCCTCCGTCCGTCGATTGAGCCAAGGCGGAAGTGGAAGGAGGGCGGAGAGAGGTGAAGAGGTGCGATGAACGTGGAGCAGGGCGGAGAGGTGCGAAAGAGGTGCGATGAACGTGGAGCAGGGCGGAGAGGTGCGAAAGAGGTGCGATGAACGAGGAGGAGAGGTGAAGGAAGGTGAAGGAGGTGCGATGAACGAGAAGGAGAGGCGAAGTGCGGTGAAGGAAGGGCAATCAAGGCGAATGAATGACGGCAAATGGTGGACGGTGATTTGTGTGACTAACCCGAAGGGTTAGAGGCGATTAGCCGGTGTGTCGCGTCTTGCGCGACCACCGGAACCGCGGCCCCCCACGCGGACAACCCCGAAGGGGTTGCGGCGCCGCGGATAGGAAATCCCCGCGCCGCCACCATCCCTTCAGGATGGTTTATCGTGCGCGCCTGATCCGGGGGTCGAGCGATGCGCGCGACCGCCCGGCTAATGGCCGCCAACCCTCCGGGTTGGAGGAGCGACGGATGTTCCCCGTCCCACGCGAACGAACGCAACGGATGCAACGGATGCAACGGACACGTCCCGGGCGTTCAGAGCCGGAGAGTTTGTCGGAGGGTGTATTCGGTAAACTAACCCGAAGGGTTAGAGGCGATTAGCCGGTGTGTCGCGCCTTGCGCGACCACCGGAACTGCGGCCCCCCGCGCGGACAACCCCGAAGGGGTTGCGGCGCCGCGGATAGGCCCCACCCGCGCCGCCACCATCCCTTCAGGATGGGTCATCGTGCGCGCCTGATTTGATTCCCGGGCCCAAAGCAAAAGGATCGCGGAACCATTACCCCGAGGGCATCCTTTGCCCATGCGTTTTCTCCTTCGAATCGTCCTGGCCGGACTGTTTGCGGCGACCTCGGCTTTCGGGGGATCGCCCCGGAAGGGGATTTCCTACAAACCCACCCCCGACGGCGGCCGGGCCTGTTACATCGATGGTGTTTTTGCCTATGCAATGCCGCAGGTCCCAAAGGGGATGTGGGGCACCACCTACGGGGTAAATTCCACCCCGGGTTTGCAGGACGGCCCGCTGGACCAGAAGGATTGGAGCGAGTATCTGCGCGGCAAGGGGCTCACTTTTCCCAAAGGCGCTTCAGCGACCTATTACGCTCCACATGGTCATCTCGTGCTGGTGACCACCCGCGAACAGCACGCCTTGCTCATGCGCCTCCTGGGGCTCGAACCCAAAGAGTAACCCCTCGGCATCCCCCAAAAAAAAGCGAGTCCACGGAAGAGGACTCGCTTTTGAAAAAAGGACGGGTGGACGATTTCGGATTCTGGAAATGGAACCCCTCCACCCGAACAAAGTCGGAACGAGTGGTTACTTGGAGCCGGAGATCTCCTTTTGGAATTCTGCACCTAATTCCTGCATCCGCGCCATCATGCCGGGCAGCATTTTGCGCTGCATGACCTCCATGGTTTTGCTCATCAGGATCGGCGCTTTCGAAACAAAAGCCTGTCCCACCGGCGATTTATGGAACGCGATGATCCCGTCAATTTCCTCTTGGGAAAACACCCCGCGATAGATCTCAAGAAACACGGGTTCCATTTTTGCCCAACTCATCTCTTCACGAACGGTCTGAGCGGCTTTTTGCTTAAATGACTTAAAGGAAGCTTGTTGTTCCGGAGTGAGACTGGTTGCGAACCCCGGGGGAAGGGCCCCGTCCATCATCCCGTCGATCATGCCGTGAAGGCTGTCCATCGTTTTCGAGGCACCGGAGACGCTCATAAATTCACGGAGCGAAGCGTCGCTGGCAGGCTCAGCCCAAAGCGGCAAAGCGAGGGACGAAAGGAAGAGGAGGGTGAGGAGTCGTTTTTTCATGGTCTTTAGGAAGTGACGCCGGAATGACAAAGTGCGGCGTCTTTTCTCACGCGGTTTCCGATTTTTTTACCACCATTGAATGTGAGCCTGCGGGACTCGATGGGGGTCGCCTCCCGCTCGCCGCATCCTCGTCAATCACCGCGAACCGGACGCATCGCTCAAATACACTTGTTGTCGGAGCGTCGAAAATGGTACCCGACGCCCCGACATTTGAATCGGCGGGCATTGTTTCAAGCCCGCGTGAAGTGAGACACGCCCTCGTTGAAAGCTGTGCCATTCCCCCGTGCCCAGCAACAGGAGGACTCCCCAATGCACTCGTCCCCCCCAGACGTGCAATCGAAACCCGGACTCCCTTCAATGAACCCATGGCTCAAACTCTTGGTTTGTCTGCTGAGCGCCAGCGTCTGCGTCCGAAGCGCTTCCGCCGCACCCACGGTGAGCAACGTCACCTTCGCCCCTCGAGCGGACGGCTCGAGGCTCGTGGATGTTTTCTACGACCTTTCCGACGATTGGGCCGGAGCCACTTCCTCCATCGCTCTGGCTGTTTCCAGCGACGGGGGTGCCACTTACGTTGTACCCGTCAAGTCGGTCACCGGCGCGGTGGGGGATGGCGTCACTGCCGGGACCGGTAAAAGGATCGTGTGGGATGCCGGGACGGATTGGCCCGGGCAAAGTTCCAGCCAGATCAAAGTGCAGGTGCGCGCTTGGGATCTCCGGCACGAGGGAGGTTACGGTTTTGTACGGATCCCCGGGGGCAATTATCAGATTGGGAACCTGATGGGGGACAGCGACCTTTCGTATGCACCTGTGACGAGTGTGATGCTGAGCGGGTTTTACCTGGCGGCGCACCAGACCACAAAGGCGCAGTGGGATGTCGTGTTTTCCTGGGCCACGGGGAATGGCTACACCTTCGCAAATGCCGGCGCTGGGAAGGCGAGTCATCATCCTGTGCAGAGGGTGAGTTGGCACGACGCGGTGAAGTGGGCGAATGCGGCGAGCGAAAAAGAGGGGCTGACGCCGTGTTACCGGGTTGGCGGGCAGGTTTATCGGACGGGGAATCAGGACAGTGTGACGTGCGACTGGGGCGCGAATGGGTACCGGCTGCCGACGGAGGCCGAATGGGAAGTGGCGGCGCGGGGCGGACTGAGCGGGAAACGGTTTCCCTGGGGAGACACGATCACTCACGGCCAGGCGAATTATTACAGCTCGTTCACTTACTCGTACGACGTGAGTCCGACCCGCGGCTATCACCCGACGTATGCGACGGGGAATTTTCCTTACACGAGCCCGGTGGGGAGTTTTGCGGCGAATGGGTACGGCTTGTACGACATGGCAGGGAACGTCTTTCAGTGGTGTTGGGATGTATACGGGGCCTACAGCGGGGGGAGCGATCCGAGGGGTGCGGCCTCGGGTTCGTGGCGCGTTTTGCGGGGTGGCAACTGGATCATGAATGAGGATTACGCACGCTGCGCGCAGCGCTTCATCAGTCTCCCGGCGGGCGTCAGCGACTACTACGGTTTCCGTCTGGCCAGAGGCCGTCCGTGACCCAGCCAGTGGGAACGAGCGGAGCGGGTGACCCGACAAGGGGGGCTTGCTGGTGACGGCGGGGGGGGGAAATCCAGAGCCACTTCCAATTTTCCAAAACGAGATGAAATCCATTCAGCTTTTGTTTTTAAGCCTGTTCCTGGCCTTGTGCGGGCATCCCGTGGCCCGGGCGGCAAGCGCCGGAGCCTCCTCAAGTAGCGGCACGGTGGACACCCGCGGCGCAATGAACGTGACCTTTTCCCAGCGCACGGACGGCTCGAAGCTCGTGGACATCCGGTACGACCTCTTTGGGGGGACGTCCTCGGTGGCGGTGGCCGTGTCGTATGACGGGGGAGCGACCTACAACGCGGTGGCGTCGGTCACGGGCGCTGTGGGGGCGGGGGTCACACCCGGGACGGGCAAGCAGATCGTGTGGAACGCGGGCGTGGATTTCGCGAGCAACGGTTCGTCCAACGTGAAGGTGCGCGTCACGGCGCTTCTGGACGGCGCAGGCGGGACGTTTGCGCCCATCCCTGCGGGGAGTTACCAGATCGGGAACGCGATGGCGGCGGATACGGATATCACCGACGCACCTGTGACGAGTGTGAGTTTGAGCGGGTATTACCTTTCGGTGAATGACACGACGAAGGCGCAGTGGGATGCGGTGCGGACGTGGGGCTTGAGCAACGGCTACACGGATCTGGCTGCCGGAGTCGGGAAGGCGAGCAATCATCCTGTCCAGACGGTGACTTGGTATGACGTGGTGAAATGGGCGAATGCGGCGAGTGAGAAGGAAGGGTTGACTCCGTGTTACAAGGTCAGCGGGTCGGTGTATCGAACCGGGAACAGCGACGCGGTGGTGTGCGATTGGAGCGCCAACGGGTATCGGCTGCCAACAGAGGCGGAATGGGAGGTGGCTGCGCGCGGGGGGCGGAGCGGGAAACGGTTTCCATGGGGGGACACGATCACCCATAGCCAGGCGAATTATTACAGTGATTCTGGCTACGCCTACGATGTGAGTCCGACCCGTGGTTTTCACCCGACGTATGGGACTGGCGATCTTCCTTACACGAGTCCCGTGGGGAGTTTTGCAGCGAACGGTTATGGGCTGAAGGATATGGCGGGGAACGTGTTTCAGTGGTGTTGGGATTGGTATGGAACGTATAGCGGAGGGAACGATCCCAAGGGTTCGGCCGCCGGCTCGAGCCGTGTTTTGCGGGGTGGCTACTGGAGCGGCGACGCGGGCGACGCGCGGTGTGCGCAGCGCTTCAGCGGCACCCCGTCCGACGCCTTTGACGACTACGGTTTTCGTCTGGCCCGAGGGCGGTCCTCGGGTGCTGGGAGCTGGACGGAGTCCAGCGGCGGCGTGGTGGACACCACGCCGCCG
>JBANFR010000115.1:0-11527 GCA_037975925.1 Verrucomicrobiota bacterium | reverse complement strand
GGGCTAGAAAGGGGCGAGGGCATGTTGGTTTTGCGGCGCCGGCATCCCTTCGGGATGCATTCGTTTGTTCACGTAGGTCCGGTGGTGTCGCTTCGCTCAACCACCGGCTAATTGCCTCGAACCCTCCGGGTTCGCATTCACCCGACACACCCGACACACCCGACACACCCGGCACACCCGGCACACCCGGCACACCCGGCACACGCGGCGCGCGCGGATCGACGAACCCGAAGGGTTCACGGCCATTAGCCGGGCGGTCGCGCAACGCGCGACCCCCGGGTCCCACGTTCACAACACAACGCATCCTGAAGGGATGCTGGCAAACCACCCACCCTACAAAAAAAACGTCGCCCTCAAAATCAGAAGAAATCCGCAAGGGACAGACCCCCTGCCATTCCAATGATGCCACAGGCCGAGGCCTCACGGGAAAAACGGGCGGGTACCGTTCTTTCGACTAAAACAACCCGAACGAAAACGATTGAGGCTAATTCCCCCGACCCTTCGGGCATTACAGCAAGCACCTATGAAATGGTTACCTTCCCTCCTCGCACTAATGACCATCGCCGGAACGGCTCGGGGCGAAAACCGAATCGTTTTCCTCGCAGGCAGCCGCAGCCACGGCCCGGGCGAGCATGAATTTCATGCCGGTTGCCGCCTCCTCGCCAAAGCGCTCAACGAACAAAGCGGACTCGATGTGAAGGCGGAGGTGATCCAGGGATGGCCCTCCGATCCCTCCGTGCTCGATGGAGCCAAAGCCATCGTCATTTATTCCGACGCCACCAGCGTTGTCGGCAAGGGATGGGAGAAAATGGATACCCTCACCAAACAGGGCGTCGGTGTGATGTTTATGCACTACGCCGTGCATCCCTCCCCCCAAGACGGGGAGAAGTATTTCCGGCCCTGGATTGGCGGCGCTTTTGAAACGGGCTGGTCAGTCAACCCACACTGGGTGGCGGATCTTCAGGGGCTGCCCAACCATCCGGTCTCCCGTGGAGTGGCGCCGCTCGTGCAGGCTTACGATGAATTTTACTACAACATGCGTTTCCGCCCCAATCGCGGCGAAGTCCTCAACCTCGTGACCGCCACCCCCACGCGGGACCGCATCAAGCGCTACATCAACCTCTGGAACCAGCACGGCATCGACGGCCTCGACAAGCCTCAGGCACTCATGTGGGGCGTGGAACGGCCCGACGGCGGACGCGGTGTCGGTTTCACCGGCGGCCATTATCACCGCAATTGGGCCGTCGACGGCTTCCGCAAACTGGCTCTGAACGCGATTGTCTGGACGGCCAAAATGGAAGTCCCAGCCGACGGAGTCCGCTCTCTCCCTGTGAGCGAGGACGAAATAAACGCCAATTTGGACGACAAAGGCCCCTCCAAACCCAGAATTAAAATACCACAACCTGAGGAAATTGGCGCGATCCCCACGGCCCCGATACCCACGGAGCGGGAATCGAAGTTTCCGAAGCCGACCTCGCCTTGAGCAAGCCTCCTGCAGGGGGATCCGGGACCTGACCTCCAGAGTCGTGGACTCCGCAGAGTCTGCCTCCCCGACCGGATCTCCCCTTGGGCCAGACGGCCCCTGGCCCGGGCGGCGCGCGAGCCGGCCCACCGCTTGCCGCTCGCGCGCCTCTTGGGCTCTTCCCTCTCGCCAGCGATCCCGGTTCGCCGCGTTCAGCGAACACGGCGGTACCGCTCCAATGGGAAAGGCAACCCAGCCCGGGAGAGGACCGCAAGGGACCGCGCTGCGATTCTCCTACGAAGGCCCTACGCTGACCACCACCGCAGGCTGTTCTCCAAAATATCTCCGCGCAACGGACTGCACCTCTTCCAAGGTCACTTCTCGGATCTGCTCCCGCACCACCCGGTAGTGTTCCGCTCCCAAGCCATACAGCTCGTCCAAGGCGCACCCCAGCGCCAGCGAATCGAGGCTCTGATTGCGAATCTCCATCGCCCCCAGCCGCTTTTCCTTTGCCCGGGCTAGTTCCCCCTCTGTCAGTCCCCCCAAAGCCAGCTGCCGGATCTCATCCTGCAGCTCCGCCAAAACCGCCGTCTTCTTCAAAGGATCCGTGCCGAGATAAAACGAAAAAGCCCCAGGCACCAAACCGACGAACTGGGTGGACCCCACAAAATAAGCCAGCCCGAGCTGCTCCCGAATCCGCACAAACATTCTCGAGCCCAGGTCGCTACACGCCTCGTCCAATAAATCCAGAGCCACCCGGTCCGCACTAAACACGTCGGTTCCGCGGTAACCCACGAACAGCACCGTCTGGTGCTTTTCCATCGTCCCGTGCACCTCCAAGGCTTCCCCGAGCACGGGGGGCGGCTCTGGTGAACAGAGGGCCTCTTCCCCCGCCGCGAGCCCCCCAAAGTGTCTCTCCACCAAATCATCGACCTCCTGCGCATCCACATCGCCAAACACGGCCAACACTCCATTGCGCCCGACCACAAAACGTTCCCGGTAAGCCAAGAGCGCCGCACGGTCCATCGACGCGACACTCTCCGGTGTTCCTACCCGCCGTAGCGCGTACGGATGCCCCTCCAGAAGCCGCTCGCGCATCATCCGCCCCGCCACCGCAACCGGCTCCTCCTCCTCCGCCTTAATCGCCGCCAATTGCGCCTCCTTTTCCCGGACCAGAACCGACTCCGGAAAGTCCGCATTTTTGAGCACATCCGCCAGGATCTCCATTCCAAGCGGCAAATCATCCCGAAGCACCCGAACCGAGACGGAAACGCTGTTGTTTCCGCCCTCAGCCCCCAAACCGCCTCCCACAGCCTCCAACTCCGCGGCAATGGCTTCCCCGGAACGCTGGGTGGTCCCCTTGATCAGGACCCGGGAAAACAGCTTCGTCATCCCGCAGGTCTGCGCCGTCTCCACCAAAGCACCCGCCTTGAACACGGCCACCAGAGTCACCAACGGCAGCTTCGCATCCTCGCAAACCAAGGTGCGCAGCCCATTAGAGAGAACCCGTCGCCGAATCTCACCCCTCGCCGCTCGCGCTCCCTCCACGCGACTCTGGCTCAGCGTTCCCTTCGGATTCAGGGAAACCACCGTCGCGGATTCCTCCGACACATAACGATTCAGCACCTCCTGCAAATCCTCCGTCCGAACCTCCTGCAAGCGCTCCAGGTAATACCGCGACAGGTCCACATTGCGCGACACCAGCCAGTTCCCTCCCAAATCGGCAGCTCTCCCACGCGCCGTCACCAAAGCCCCCAACTGCGCGCTCAAAGCCATCCGCCGCGCCTTTTCCAACTCCTCCACGCGCACCCCCTCTCTCCGCACCGCCTCCAGCTCCTCCATCACCGCCCTCTGCGCCGCTTCCCGCCGGTCCGGATCCATCACTGCGTCCACGCCAAAAAGCCCGGGCTCCGAGGGACTGTAAGTCCACGCGCTGATCGCATGCACGATCGCCTCCCTCTCCCGGAGTCGCCGGTAAAGACGGGAACTCCGCCCCTGCCCCAACACTGCCGCCAACAAATCGAGCGCAGGAACGTCGCGATGCGTCAGATCCGGTATGTGCCACGCCATGTGGAGGCGCGTGAGTTCGGTCGCAAACTCCTCGTGCACCTCGCGCCGTCCAATCTGAGCCGGCTCCCGAGGCACCCAAACGGGCTCCAGGGCCAGCCGTGGGAAGGAACGCGTCCACTCCGCCAACTGATCCCGCACCGCAACGGCATCCACGTCGCCGCAAACCACAAAGAAGACGTTATTGGGAGCGTATCGCTTGCGGTAATACTCCAGCACGTCCTCCCGGGTGAGCGCGTTGAAGGCTTGCAGGTGCCCAATCACCGGGTGGCGGTAAGGGTGGACGGCGTACGCGTTGGCAAAGAGTTGGCGACCGGCCATTTGGTCCGGGTCGTCAAAACCCATCGCAAACTCGCGTCGAATCACCTCCTGCTCCTTGGCAAACTCGTCCGGGGGCAGCGTGGAGCAAAAGAGCGCATCGGTCAGGAGCTCCAGGGCGACTGGCAGCCCCCGGGAAGGGAGATCCATCCAGTACACGGTCCGGTCAAAGGAGGTGTAGGCGTTGATGTACCCGCCGACATCCTGCACCTGTTGGGCCAACTGGCTTCCGGTGCGCTTGGGCGTTCCCTTGAAAAGGAGGTGCTCGAGCAAATGCGAAATTCCTGCCCCCAGGAAACGCCCCTCGTGAATGGAACCGGTGCGCACCCAAGCCTGCACGCTGGCCACCGGCGCGGAATGATCCTCCTGCACCAGCACCTCGAGTCCGTTCTCGAGGGTAAAAACAGCGGTTCCGAGCGAAGGAAGAAGAGGCCGACCTGCAGGGCGAGATGACATAGCTCCCCCTGCCTTAGTGCAAGAGAGGCGAGATGTCAGCTCACCGAAGCGAGGCCGGCCGCAGTGCCTCGCGGATTACTGCTCCTTCAAGAACGCCTTTAAGTCGTTCAAAGAAGGGCTTTTGGCGTTGCGAACGTAAAATCCGGAGGTGGCCACCCCTATTTGAAGACTCTGGTCCAGCCCTAGCCCCAAAATCCGCCCCAAACAGAACCCCGCGTTGAAATGGTCCCCCGCCCCCGTCGTGATCTTCGGCTTGGCCGTAAACGGACCGTCCACCGCAAAAGCCCCCTGCGCATCCGCAGCCGCCGCAAAGTGCGTGGGATGAATGACCACCGTATCAATCTTGAGGGTCTCGCGAATGGCCACCGCGTGCTGCCGGAGCGCCTCGTGGGTTTCCGCCGGAGAACGCATCCCCAGCACCTCCCCCACTTGCTGGGCCTCACGAAAGTTCAACCCCAACACCACCCGGAAATGTTTCTCAAACTTCGCAATCTGTTTGAGCGCCTCGCCAATGTCTTCCCGGGACCGCTTCGCCGGATCGGCCAGGTCAAAAAACAGGATCCGACGTTCCCCACTGAGCTGCGGAGCCACCCGGGCCGCCACCTTCTGAAAAATGCCCTTCATCTGGGTCAGCATCGTCCAGTTCACCATCGCGATAAACTGGCTCCGTTCAAAGATCTCCACCAAATCACCCTCCGGAATGTGCGCAATCAGGTTGGCCCAGTTCACCTCCTTCAGGCTCTCATGTTTTCCAAACATGAGCTTTCCATCATCAAACTCGATGGCGTCCGTGTATCCCGGCTCCGCAATCGAGTGGACCTCCGCTTTCTTCGCAAAATCCGCAAAAACCGGATTCACCGCCGGGTGCCCCAAATTCCCAATATAGGTCACCGCCGTCCCGTAAGCCCCCAGCGCATTGGCCATAATCGGCCCGTTCCCCCCGAGCTTCCGCATTTGCACCACCATCTCCATATTCGCGCTCAGCCCGGCAGCCTCCCGGATTTTTTCCGAAAACTCCGTCATTCTTTCCACACGAGTGTACTTCGTGGCCGACTCACGCGTTTTGACTACGTGCAAAATGGTGTCCACAAAACCGTCGAACCCGATCAAAACGCGGGTTTCTTTGAGACGGGAAGCAGCCGATTTAAGAGAGTCAACAACCTGAAGCGGAAGAGTGCGGGCGGTAGGCATGAGGCACCGATACTCAGGGAAGACCCTCCGTGTCCAACCTCCATGATCGACTTCCGCGACGAGGACCGAGGGGAACAATTTTTCTGGTGCCACACCGGCGCAAAAACAGCCAACATAGCCGACCAATGAATCGCTACGACTATGTGGTGATCGGCAGCGGCATCGCTGGCCTATCGTTTGCCCTCAAGGCCGCCGCTCACGGCGAAGTGGCCCTCGTCACCAAAGCGGAACGCTCCGAATCCAACACCGCTTACGCTCAAGGCGGCATCGCCTGCGTCACCAGTGCCGAGGACTCCTTCGAGTTACACGTGCAGGATACCCTCGTCGCCGGCGCTGGTCTCTGCGACGAAGCCGTCACCCGCGTCATCGTCTCCGAAGGTCCGGCCAGAGTTCGCGAACTCGTCGCTCTCGGCGTTCAGTTTGACGAACGCCACATCGAGTCCGAAGCACCCC
Organism: Verrucomicrobiota bacterium; assembly: GCA_037975925.1. Classification (GTDB taxonomy): domain Bacteria; phylum Verrucomicrobiota; class Verrucomicrobiia; order Chthoniobacterales; family Chthoniobacteraceae; genus Chth-196. Next base: position 5,580 of record JBANFR010000115.1, on the reverse strand, counting down.
CGGCCCGCACCGAACCCGACCTCACCAAGGAGGGAGGCCACTCCAAAAGACGCATCCTCCACGCCCGCGATGTCACCGGACGCGAAATCGAGCGGGCGCTCCTCGCCGCCATCGAAAAACACCCCAAAATCCACGTCCTCGAGCATCACTTCGCCGTCGACCTCATCACGTTGAGCAAACTGGGCTTCGCCAGCGAAGACCGCATCCTCGGCGTCTACGTGCTCGATGAACAAACCGGAGAAGTCCTCACCCTGCGCAGTGACCGCATCGTTCTGGCCACGGGTGGCTGCGGCAAAGTCTACCTCTACACCACCAATCCGAGCGTCGCGACGGGAGACGGCGTGGCCATGGCGTGGCGAGCCGGGGCGCGCATTGCCAACATGGAATTTGTCCAATTCCATCCCACCTGCCTTTTCCATCCCGAGGCCCGCTCCTTCCTTATTTCCGAGGCGGTCCGCGGCGAAGGCGCACGGCTAGTTGACGCAAAGGGCCTCCCCTTCATGCAGCGTTACGACCCGCGCCTTGAGTTGGCTCCGCGCGACATCGTCGCCCGGGCAATCGACGCGGAAATGAAACGCACAGGGGCGCGCTGCGTTTACCTCGACATCACCCATCAGCCTGCCGCCTTCGTCAAAGATCGCTTCCCGACCATTTACGAAACCTGCCTGAAGTACGGGATCGACATCACCTCCCAGCCGATTCCCGTGGTGCCCGCCGCCCACTACCAGTGCGGCGGAATCCTCACGGACGTGGATGGCCTCACCAGTATCCGCGGCCTTTACGCCATCGGCGAGGTCGCCTGCACCGGGCTTCACGGCGCAAACCGCCTCGCCAGCAATTCCCTCCTGGAGGCGGTCGCCGTCGCGCACCGATGTCATGAGGCCATCCTCCGCACGCATCCAGCGGACCCGCTCAACGGACGCAACGCGTTCCCACTCCCCGAATGGACCAGTGGCGACGCCCAGGACGTCGACGAACTCGTGGTCATTTATCACAATTGGGACGAAATCCGCCGACTCATGTGGGACTACGTCGGCATCGTTCGGACCACCAAACGACTCCAGCGCGCAGCGACGCGTTTGCGCAATTTGGAACGCGAAATTCAGGAGTTTTACTGGAACTTCAAAGTGACCACCGACCTCCTCGAGCTCCGCAACCTCTGCGCCGTCGCCACCCTCATCGTGGACAGCGCACTGATGCGCAGGGAAAGCCGGGGCCTCCATTATACGCTCGATTTTCCGGAGGCAGACCCGGCCCAGCGACGCCCCACCATTCTCCGAAGAGGCTAACCCCTCTCATCCTCGCGCTTGCCTCGGCAAGACCACCCGTACAAAAGCTCCCCGCTCTTTCCATCTCTTATGCTTCCAGCCCCGCTCGCTCACCTCAAAGACACGCAGAACGAACCCGACCACCGTCAGATCGCGATCGACCGCGTCGGAGTCAAAAACCTGCGCTATCCCATGCAGGTCCGCGACAAGGCCCACGCCGAACAGCATACGATCGCCTCGGTTGCCCTGACCGTCGATCTCCCCAAACAGTTTAAGGGAACCCACATGAGCCGCTTCGTCGAAGCGCTCAACGCCTGCGGCCGCGAACTCCACGTCGACAAGGTCCTTGCGCTCCTTCAATCCCTCACCGAACGCCTCCACTCCGAGTGCGCCCACGTGGATTTCGAGTTCCCTTTCTTCCTCGAAAAAGCCGCTCCCGTGACCCGCAAAACCGGCCTCATCGATTACAACGTCCGCTTCAGCGCTACTTTGGAACGCGGCACCTCCGATTTTGTGGTCACCGTCATCGTGCCCGTGGCGACTCTGTGCCCTTGTTCCAAAGCCATTAGCGAAAGAGGCGCGCACAACCAGCGCGGCCAGGTCACCTACTCAGTCCGCTTCTCCACCCCCATCTGGATCGAAGACCTCATCCAGCTCGTTGAACAATCCGCCTCCTGCGAGCTCTACAGCGTCCTCAAACGCCCAGACGAAAAGGCTGTGACCGAACGCGCCTACGATAACCCCGTCTTTGTCGAGGACCTGGTGCGCAACATCGCGCAGCGCTCCAACCGCGAGGAAGCCATCGTCTGGTACCGCGTCGAAGCCGAAAACTTCGAGTCCATCCACAATCACAACGCCTACGCGCTCATCGAACACGACAAGCGTACCGGCATCAACCATCCCTAGCGTTTGCCTTCCATGCCCGCCGTTCCCGATTCGCTCGCCATCATTGCAGGCAGCGGCGTTTATCCCCACGCCATGGTCCGCGGCGCGCGCGCCGCCGGCGTCTCGCGCATCGTCGTAGCCGCCTTCCAAAACGAAACCGACCCCGGCCTCGCGGACATGGTCGACCACATCGAATGGATGCGTGTCGGGCAACTCGGGAAACTCATCGCATTCCTCAAAAACTCCGGGGCGCGCCACGCCGTCATGAGCGGCCAAATCGCCCCCAAAAACCTCTTCGACCTCCGCCCGGACCTGAAGGCACTCATGCTCCTGGGCAAACTCCGGAAGAGGAATGCCGAAACCATCTTCGGCGCCATCGCCGACTCCATGGCCGAGGCCGGCGTCGAACTCCTCCTTGCCACCACTTTCATGGAGGAATCCCTCGCCCCATCCGGCCTCATCGCCGGACCTGCCCTCGGTAAAAAAGAGGCGTCCGACCTCGACTTCGGCCTCTGGATCGCCAAGGAAACCAGCCGCCTCGATATCGGCCAGACCGTCGTCGTCAAAGGCGGCACCGTCCTCGCAGTGGAAGCCTTCGAAGGCACCAACGCCGCCATCCTCCGCGGAGGCGCCCTCGGCAAAAGGGACGCCGTCATGGTGAAGGTGTCCAAACCCAACCAGGATCTCCGCTTCGACGTGCCCGTGATCGGGCCGCTCACGCTTGAAACGGCGAAGGAAGCCCGGCTGAGCGTGGTCGGCATCGAGGCGGGCAAAACCCTCCTCCTGGAAAAGGAGCGCCTCTTCGAACTCGCCGCGCAGTACCGCATTTCCATCGTGGGGCTCTAACCCACCCCTCTCCTCAGTCCTCGTCCTCAAAAAAAAGCCTTGGGACGCCCACTCGCGCCCCAAGGCCACAAAGTCCGCGGCGGAACACCCAGTCCCGCCGCCCCAGGGATTTGGCTACTCCTTCCCAGCGGTCACCGCAGGAAAGTCGTCCGTCCGGAACGGACTTGCTGGCAGACCGGCGCCATTGACCAGATTCGGCTCCGCGTCCTCCCTCCATGCAAAACGCACCGCCACCGGTTGCGGCACCGAAGCGCTTTTCACCACAAGGGTTTCCCCGTCCACCACCGCCTCCGCCTCCACAAACTTCTGGTCCGCACCAGCAATCGTGAAGTGGGTCAGCGCTTTGCCATCCCGCGCCTTCAACCCGGCTCCATGCTCAAACCGGATCCGCACCTTGTCCCCCTCCACACTCGATCCGGTGTAGAGCGGCCCCGAGTAAACGAGGTTTTTCTGCCCGTAATCCCGCGCCAAAGCCCACAGCGCCAACCGCCGCCCCACCTCCTGTTTGTTCTTGGGGTGAATGTCCTTCACGTCCCCAATGTCAGTCGTCACGGCCATCCCCGTGTTCGCCACCTTCCGCAAGGTGAGCAATTGTGCCTCCCAGAGTTCGGCACATGGCGTCAAATCCGCGTCCGCCTTGCCCCGGGCGTATCCGTAGGGTGCCAATTGCACGAAGTGAAAGGGGAAATCCCCCTGCGCAAAGTCCGCGCGCCAGTTGGCGATCATGGTGGGGAATACCGTGCGATACTGGATCGCACGCCCCACATTGGATTCGCCCTGATACCAGATCGCTCCCCGGATCTGCATCGGCAACAAGGGCGCAATCATCCCGTTGTACAGATTGGCTGGAAAGTTCTGTCCCTCCTTGGGGTTACGAGCCTGGGCCGGTGGACGCAAAGGCTGCGGCAGCGGTTTGCCCTCGGCCTTGGCCTTTTCGAGGTCGGCCTTCCACTTTTCCTTCGCCTTATCGTAAGCCTCCGAAGCCTTTTCGAAAGCGGCCTTTGCCTTCTCCTCGTCAAAGCTGGCGGCCGATGCATCGTAGCGGTCCAGCATTGGTTTCAACGACGAAGCCGCCTCCAGAGCGGGGCGGCTGGTCCAAGCCTCCGCCACCGTCCCTCCCCAGTTGGAACCCACCAAGCCCACCGGGACTTGATTCAATTTCTGATGCAGCTCGCGCCCAAAAAAGTACCCCACCGCGGAAAAGCCCGAGACCGTATTCGGTGCGCACACGACCCAGGCACCTTTCACATCGTCCGCCGGGGTGTGCGCGACGACTTTGCTCACCTTGAAGTGCCTGATTTTGGGGAAATTCGCGGCCTCCGCCTCTTCCTTGGGATTCAACGCCTGCGCAACGCTCCACTCCATGTTGGATTGGCCAGAGCAAATCCAGACTTCCCCGACCAGAACGTCATTCACCGTCAGCGTGTTTTTCCCCCGGACCACCAGCTCGTGGGGCCCCTCGCCTGCGGGCAAGTCGACCTTCAATGACCACTTTCCGTTGCTCCCGGCCACCGTCTCCGCCTTCCGGTTGCCCAGTTGCACGCTCACCTTTTCACCAGGATCCGCCCAGCCCCACACCGCCGCGGGTTTCCCAGCCTGTAGCACCATGTGATCGCTCACCACCGCGGGCAAACGGACATCCGCCTGAACCGCCCCGGAAACACCAAGGCACAACACCAATGCAGCCAATCGAGTCTTTTGATTCATAAGGGGAATGAGATAAGGCCGCACTCGGGAACACCCCGCTTGCGGCGGCTTCCAGTCTGCAAGGCGTCTCTGCAGGAGCAACCGTTTTCCTCGCACCGCACTCCGCAGCCCGCGCCCGCAACGCCAGGTTTCGCGGCCTAAAACGCCCTGCGCAACCAGCGGCGCGACCCCCACCACAAAACACAGGGCAGCGCCACGCTCCATGCCGCCGCAGCCCCGGGTCGCTCCTGCCCCAGGGCACCCACGGCGGCAAATGCGAAACCGGTCGGGACACTTCCGCAAGTGAGCGCCACCAGAAACGCTCCAAAAGGCATCCCCGCCAAGCCCGCCAGGCACGTGATGGCCTCCGGCAACACGGGCATCCAGCGCGAAAGCAACACCAACCATGCTCCCTTCTTGGCAAACATGGACTGCCCCTTCTGCAAACTCTCATCCCCCGCAAGCCAGCGCGCTGCGGGCCGCCCAAACCAACGACAGAGGCCGTACCCCAACAGGCCCGACAATATGGATCCCAAGGCCGACAGCAGCCCCCCCCACCACACCCCCCAGGCAAGCCCAAGCGCCGACATCACCACCGTGCTCGGGATCGGCAAAAACAAGTCCGCCACCAAAAGCAAAACGCCCGCAAGCCCCGACCAACGCCCGTATCGCCCCATCCACGCCACCGCCCCCTCCACACTCAGCGCCGCATCAAAAGCGCGCCCCCACAACGCAAACGGCACCAGGATCCCGGCGAGTAAAAGCACCCCGGCTCCCGCCCAAAACCACACCTCGCGCGTCTTTTTCGCGCCCCCCGCTTCCCCCTCACTGCTTGCCCCCAAAGGCCCCTGCTTTTCTTCCAGTTGCTCTTTCATATTCACAGGCCAACCCAGAC
>JBANFR010000114.1:0-11620 GCA_037975925.1 Verrucomicrobiota bacterium | reverse complement strand
ACGACGCCATCCACATCAATATCGGACTGCATGGCTGGCCCGAGGGTCGGATCCTCCCCGGAACCTATGAGCCTCTGACCAAGGCTTTTGTGGAGGTGATTCGGAAACATGCTCCGAACGCAAAGGTGATCTGGGCGAGCAGCACCCCCACCTTCCAAAAACAGAACCTCAAGGAGTTCAATCCAGAGATCAACCCGATCATCCTCGAACACAACAAGATGGCGGCAAAGGTCATGTCCGAATACGGCATTCCTGTGAACGACTTTTACTCCGAACTCGTGGGCAAGGCGGACCTCGTCCGTGCGGACGGCGTTCACTGGACGCCCCCCGCCATGGAGGCGCTGGCGCAAATAGCGGCAAAATCGGTGCTTCGGGAGCTGGACGAAAAGCGCGCAGGAAAAGCGCAACCTTAGGAATCGTCGGCGGAGGCTATCGCGCTCCGCTCCGTGGCCTGCTTGGGGGGCGGAGCGGAGCCTGATTTAAGGACGGGGCTGGCCCGTCAGAAGCCGGTACTCCTCCCCGGTAAGCGGGGCGTGGGTGACCCAGTGGCGCGCCTTATTCGGATCCGCTTGGAACAGCGCAGCCGCCGCCGACTCGAGAGCCCGGATGCGTCCGGGAGAGTCGGGCGGAGCCTTCAAAGCAAGATCCAGCGCCGCAACAGGATTGGTTTTAGCGAGACTCTCTGCCTTCAGACCGATGGCACTGGGCCCTAAAAGATCGCCAAACTTCTCAAGGCTGAACCATGGAAACGGAGGTTTGGAGGAATCCAACATCTGATCGAGCACGTTGCGCAGCTCTGGATGCTTTTGAATCTGGGTTTTCGCTTCCTCGGCGGTGGACCAACGAACCAAGTCCGCCACCAGCGAGGACATCGCGCCTTCGCGAAGGGGCGTTTTTTCCGGAAGCGAAAAGACAAACTCCACCGCACGATCCGTCTCAAACTGGAGATCCGGCGCCATCATCTCTGAAAAAGTGGGAGAAAAAAGCGCACCGTAGGCAACCTTCCCCAACTCGGAAGTTGGAGGAAGCAGAGAGGCCACGCGATGCCACATTTCTGGAGACCGGAAAAGCATCGCATGGATCGCAAGGTTCGCCGGCTCCTGCACCTCCGGTGACTGCTGGCTCCACCACCGGGCAAAACTCTCCGGATCGCGTTTTGCCCAAGGACTGAGGATTTTATCCACGGAAAACTTCCGATGGTTCGTCCAAAAATCAGCCGCCTTCTCCGGAGCCACCTCGGCCAAGCGCTGTGCCGCAAATCGAATGCTGCGATTCCGAAGGTTCGACTCCTCCCCAAGCGAAGCGGCCCAAGCCTCTTCGGGGTTCAGGGCCTCTTGGGAGGGAAGTTCCAGCGCCAATACTTCCAGCAGCCCCGCCGCATCCATGTGCGCAATCGATTCCAACAACGCGAGGCGGGCCTGCGGACTCTCCGGCGCTCCCTCCAGCTTCTCGAGCACTTGCTTTGGAGAAAGCCATTCGATGCGGGAAGCAGCGCGAACCTCCTCCTGTTCGATCTCGGCCCGGGGAGGTTGCGAAACCATCGAACGGGCTACGCCCTGTTCCGAAGTCGAAAATGCGCGGGCAAAACCAGGGGCCGAATTTTTACGGAAATAGCTCTCGGCGAATCGCTTCGCTCCCAAATAGAAAGCTACAGCGGGAATTAGATAGGCCATCCACCAAGGTTTCGGATTCATCGTATGTTGCGAAAAAGAAATGAGGATGCACTGAGCGTTCCTGACGACTGGGCAAACCTTCCGTGACACCCCGTGGACCAGCGGATCGCGTCAAGATGGCCAACGAAAAAAGCTTAGCGACGACCCGGAGCCGTTGGCTGAAGCGCCTTATTAGGCGATTGGTCGAATCGGGACGTTGCCCGAACTTTGCGAGCTCGGCTCACGGAGAAGCGCCCAAAAAGTGTAGATCCCAAGGGCGGTCCCCAATGGAAAGTTGAAGATGTGGAGGGCACTCAAAACTAACACGACGATCCGGCCCCAAGAGCGCCCTGCCAGTAACGCCCACCCGCCGATGACGCCGGGCAGCGAAATGACCGTCAAAAAGCCACCCAGCGCAATGGCTACCATGCCGATAAGCCCTCCCGCCTGATGCTCGCCTTGAGAGAGGACGATGCCACCTGCCACACCAAAAAAGGCAAAGACGGCGATTGCTCCGAGAAGCGAGAGAGCGCCCATTGCGATATGCAGGATGGCAACGATTTGAACGTGGGTTTTCATGGGATGAAGCGTCTAAACTAAAATTCCTTTGGGGGAGAGAGCTCGAAATCGCCTAACAGACCGAAAACCAAACGGTGCCAAGGCTGGTAAAACCGCCCGTCCACGGCTCAATGAAAAGCGAAACGCCGTTTGAAGATTTCGGCGCATGCGAAAGCGGCAAAGACATGCAAGTCATCGGAGTTTGAAAGAATCTCGCACGGAAGTCCGATCAGGGTGCCGGAATCGGAGCAATGCGCCGCAGCAACAGGGCTTTTTCCTCGGCTGCGAGAGGGAGTTTCTCCACTTCGGACACCTTGGTTTCGCGTGCCACAAAAAAGTCGATCCGATCCTCTGCGGAAGCCAGCTTGGCACCGGTTTGCAGATCCAGACTTTTGAGCACGCCCCTCCGAAAGGGCCCCTCGGGAAGCGCATGGATCCACTCTAGCGCGGAAGGTTTGTCTTGATCGGAAATAAAACCCCAAATCACAGATCCGGCATGCGCCAGTTCCGCAGGGGCTTTGAGTGCTTCCGCCATACGAAAGGCGGCCTCGGCTCCTCCGCGCTGAAGCCTGTTACGCAACTCATCATTTATCAAAGAGTTACTCCCATATCGATTTCTTTCCTGGGTGCCCAGGGCATCAAAAAAGCGGGATGCCTCCTCGGGAGAGGTCGCCAAGATATGCCGGTAGGCTCCATCCATCATGGATTGCAAGGCTTGCGCAGACGCGTTCCCGCTCGGAGTACCCTCGGTGTCCGGGGACTTTTGCAATGCCTCGAAAACACGGCGGATCCGGGACACGGCCTCCGCAGCCGAATACTGACTGGCGTGAGCGAGCACTGCCCCGAGTGCTTCCGCGCCTCCGGAGCCCTCCAAGACAGCCGTTCGATGCGCAAGCGCCAGCCTTTGAATGTCGTCAAAGGAGGCAGCCGGAGTGCTCCTTGAAAGGTTCAAGGTAAGTGCAGGAAGGATTTTCCCTAGGGTGAAGGTGTTCTCCTCGTCGATTCGAGGCTTCCAGAGCTGTCGAAGCGTTTCCAAGGGATCGGTGCTGGACAAGGTCCCCAGAAGCGCTCGCGACCCACGGAAATGGACAACGTCCAAACACCGCTCCGCCGCACGCCGGGGATCCAGGGCTGCGAGGTGCTCCTGAAGAGCCTCAATGGCGAAGCCGCTCTGGTTGCCCCGCCCCTCTTTGAGCAGTTGCTCGAAGAGCTCAAAAGCCTCTTCAAACGAAAAAGCGGCCACCGCCCGCAACATCAATAATTGCTGATGCGTAGCATAAGCGCCCTCTGCATCGGCACGTCCCACCAATCGAAGGAAAGCGTCCTTCGGAATACTGAAAGGAGGGATCTCAGCCACCCGGGGCACAGATTCCCGCAGCATTTCCTCTCCCTTCGGAGAGGCTGCGGAATAGCCCGCCGAAACCGCTCCACGGGAATCCGGGAAGTGCCCTGAGGTCGGGTTTTTGCTGGCCTCCTGGAAGCCCGCAAACAGACCGCTCGCAGTGGCAAGAATCCAAAGACCAAACGGCCACAGCAGCGGTCGGCGGATGGGTGACATCAGCGGGAAAAGAGATGGTTGTTGGCTACAGCGCACAGGGTGCAGACCGGCGGGATCAGGGAAGCGCACCGAACAACACAATGAAGGCTCAGAGCTATCGGAATTCGAACTTCCATCGCCTGCATCGGAATCAAAGAGGGGAATCCGGGGCAAGCCTCACCCGTGTATCTTTCGGACAATGAATCATCTTTGGCATCGCCCCATCATCCTAATCCCACGCTGGACTTAGGGGCGCGTTGAAGTCCGACAATCCCTGTTGAATTCCGCCCGGATCAACACGAGAAACAGCCCATGCATCCCTTTCTCGCTGACGATTTTCTTGTGGACTGGAGCCAGTTGCGCCCGGAGTTCGTCGAAGACGATATCCGCCATGCCCTCCACGAGGCCCGCGCCGCCGTGGAATCCCTCAAAGGTCTCTCCTCAGACCAACTCCATTACCAAAACGTTCTGCTGGGCTACGAATCCGCCACCAAGGGTCTCTCCAGAGCCTGGGGCAAGGTCTCCCACCTCGATTCGGTCCTCAACTCGCCCGAACTGCGCGCCGCTTACAACGCACTTCTCCCGGAAGTCTCCTCCTTCTTCACTTCGCTGACCTTGGATCCCGAATTGTGGGCCGTGCTCAAGCAGTACGCCGCCACCGCGGAAGCGCAGCAACTTCCGCCAGTCCAGCGCCGCTTCCTCGAGGAAACACTCGCCGACTTCCGCGAAAACGGAGCCGATTTGCCGCCCGAAAAAAAAGGGCGCCTTGCCGAGCTCAACGCGCTGCTTGCTTCCAAAACCCAAAAGTACTCCGAGCACGTCCTCGATTCGACCAACGCCTGGGAACTCTTCATCGACGACGCACAACGTCTGGAGGGCCTCCCGGAAAGCGCTCTTTCCGCGGCACGGCAATCGGCCACCGCCAAGGGTCGACCGGAGGCCTGGCGTTTCACACTCCAGCAACCGTCAGTGTTTCCGGTGCTGCAATACGCCAAGGACGAATCTTTGCGCCGGGCATGCTGGGAGGGGCTTGGACAAGTCGGCTTCAAAGGCGAGTGGGATAATACGGCGCTCGTGCGCGAGATCCTTGCGTTGCGGAATGAAAAGGCGGCTTTGCTCGGGAAAACCCATTTTGCCGACCTCACCACGGCCCGGCGGATGGCGCGCTCGGGCCAAAACGCCCTCCGTTTTGTCGAGGACCTCGCTACACGGATCCGGCCCAAGTTCGAAGCCGAGGTGGCGGAGCTGGAGGGCTATCGCTCCCAATCAAAGGGTGATGCATTGCGACCCCTGCATCCCTGGGAGTTCGGTTTTTACGCGGAACAAATGCGCAAAGAACGGCATGGCTTCGACGACGAGGCCCTCCGCCCCTGGTTCCCGATCCACGGCGTGATTGCCGGGATGTTTCAGCTGTTTGGCGATCTATTCGGAATCCAAGTGGTGGCGAGAGACACCGCATTTGTCGACCCGCGCACGGGGGAACGCACCGAGGTGCGCGCCGCGGCACCGCGCCGCGAAGGGCCCGCCGTGAGTGTGTGGCATCCCGAGGTTTGCTTTTACGAGGTTCACGATGGGGACCGCCATTTGGGCTCCTTTTACACGGACTGGTTTCCCCGGGAATCGAAGCGGGGCGGGGCCTGGATGAACTTTTTTCGCACGGGCGGCCCGCGTCCCGGCGGTCATTTTGAGCCTCACCTGGGACTGATGTGTGGCAACTTCACCCCGCCGGTTGGGGGTAAGGAAGCGCTTCTGACACACGGGGAAGTCACGACCCTTTTTCACGAGTTTGGGCACCTGTTGCACCACTTGTTGAGCGAGGTGGAAGTAGAATCGCTCGCAGGCGTGCAGGTGGCCTGGGACTTCGTGGAACTCCCCTCCCAGATTCTGGAAAACTGGTGCTGGGAAGAAGCATCCCTCGCGCTCTTTGCCCGCCACTACGAGACCGGAGAAACCCTCCCTTCCGAACTGCTCTCCAAACTCCACGCGGCCTCCAATTTCCGGGCGGCCTCTGCCTGCATGAGACAGCTCGCCTTCTCAAAGCTCGACCTGGACCTGCACATTCGCACCCGGGAACTCGAAAACCGGGACTTGGATGAGCACTGGAATCAGGATTTTGCGCAGTGGCAGCCACGCACCACCACGCCCGGACCAGCGATGGCCCGAAAGTTTAACCATCTCTTCTCTTCACCCACCGGTTACGCTGCGGGATACTACTCCTACAAATGGGCGGAAGTCCTCGAAGCAGACGCTTTTACGCGCTTCCTCCAGGAGGGCATCTGCAACGCTCAGGTGGGACGGGAACTCCGCACCAAAATCCTGAGCCGCGGCAACGCGGAACCCGCCGAAGTCCTCTTCCGAGATTTCATGGGAAGAGACCCGAATCCCGAGGCTCTCCTCGTGCGCGACGGACTCGCCTAAGACTGCGCTCCCCCTCACCCCGGCGTTCGCATGGCCGACCGCATGCGAACGCGCGGTCCACACCCTAAGGCGCTTTCGAGCCCGCCGCCGCCGCATTCAAGGTCGCGCCCCAGCTCCCCACGGATTTTGTGCCGAGTATATAACCGCCGGCCCGATCGGTGTTTTCAATGGCAACACCTTCCCAACGAAACACTTTCTGCGAAATTGGATCCCAGTAACGCCCCCGGATCAAACCAGTTCCGGGGTCCAGAGTGAGATCGACCGGGACGTCACTTTCCGCATCCAGCGTCTGGGTCGAAAAGCTGACCACCGTGAAGGGCCTGCTCCAGTCGGCACTCAACCAAGGCACGGATAGGGTAAAGTTGCCGGTCTTGCCCTGCGCCCAAACCCGCTGATTGGCAGCCACCTGGGCGGTCCACAGACCTCCCCGGGCCTCGAAGGAGGTGCAGAATCCGGTCGGCCACAGATCACTCCTCGGCTGAGGCGGCTTCGTCCATTCCACACGCCCCTGCAAGGTGACATCCGATGGATCCATGACGATCTCCATGGGACCGCTCATGAAGCCTGCATTGGGATAGGTCGAAGCGTAAAGCGGCGCATAACAGGCAAAACGACCGTCGGGACTCAGGAAAGAGAGAATGCTGAATGCGACACCATCCGGCCACTTCCCGGCCATTGAAACCAATCCCGAGCGAATGACCATCACCGTGGCGTAGCCCGGCACCTCGGGCTGACCAGCCTCCGGAGCGCTCGGCTCCATCAACAGCGTGTATCGGCCCGCTTGGGGAGCGAGGTTCGCGAGGTTATCAAACACCAAACGCGCAAGATTTCCCTCACTGTAGGCTCCCTCCACCGCCCCAGCCTCCGTAAGCCTGACCGTGCATTCCGGAAACTCCCCGGGCATATCCATCTTCAACTGAAGGTCCAACGCCGGACGGTTTCCCCGGCGCACACTGACTTGCGCCTCCATGTTCGGGCCCATTCTCCCCCTCAACGAGTAGCGCAGACCTTCGTGTTCCAGCGATCCGGAAAATACCCCGAGCCGGGCGATCGTAAGAGTCAATCGGCCTGGATAGCTCGCCTTGCCGGGTGCCGGGGCGCCCTTCCATTCCAGCAACCCCTGATACCGACCCTGGATTTCCGCAAATCCAAGCACCTTGACCATGACAGCCCTGCTGTCCACGACGTCCTCCATCGCGGAAACCTGCACGTCGTACATTCCGGAGACCTGCTCCGCTCCCCGAGGTAAGACGTATTCTGGACGGTTGGCCCCCTCGATCGCAACACCCCCCCTGCGCCACTGATACCGGAGTATCCCCTTCCCTGTGGCCACCACAGACAGGACCCCAGAGCTCCCGGGCCTCAGCACCAAACCCACAGGCTGCTGAAGAATCTGCAGCGCTGAATTGACCTGCACCTGCGCCGCTTGGCTTGTGACGCTTCCAGCCGCGTTTGTGACAAGCACATCATAACTGCCCTGGACGGACCTCGTCACGGGCCCCAAAGGCAAGGTGGCCGAACGCGCCCCTTCAATCTCCACGCCATTCTTTCTCCATTGATAGGTCATGGGGAAAGTCCCCGTAACCACCGCCCTGAGCACCAGGGGGCTGCCCTGGTCGACACTCTGCGAAAGCGGCTGCTGGGTGATCAGGGGCGGCTCATTAATCGTCACCACTGCGAACTGACTCGTAAGCACCGTGCTCCCCATGCGGATCTGGACGTCATACCACCCTCCATGGGACGAGTTGAGAGAGGCGACGGTGTACGTCGGTTCGTTCGCTCCAGAAATCGCCACCCCATCCTTGCGCCACTGGTACCGGAGCGCCCCACCGCCCGTCGTTTCCACACGCAACACCAAGGGTTGTCCCTGATTCAGCGCCTGACTGACGGGATGCCGCACGATTTGAATCGGCGCAAACACGCCCACCACCACACTTTGACTGGTCACACTTCCGCCCTCATTCCGGACCAGCACATCGTAGTTTCCGGAATGCACGAACTGCGCATCGGTGACTCGGTAAGTGGATTGCGTCGCCCCCGGAATTTCGACTCCGTCTTTCCGCCAGCGATAAGCAGGCGCGGGAACCCCCGAGGCAGTCACACCGAGCGCAAAACCGCCGCCCTCCACGGTCTCCACCCCCTGCGGCTGCGAGGTGATCGCCGGCCTTTGGAAAACATTCAGGTAGAGCAAGCCCGAGCCGACGCCCGAGATATTCGTAGCCGTCACGGGCAATCTGATTCCAAGACTCGGCGCTGAGGGGATTCCACTGATGACGCCCGTCGAGGCATTGAGGGAGAGTCCCGGAGGCAGGTCCCTTACTCCATAAGAGGTCGGCGAATCGGAGGCCACGATTTGATAGCTGAACGCCTCCCCGACCACCGCTGCGGCACTTTGGTCCGGCCTAATCACGGGAATCGGCGGCCCCACCACCCAACTTGAATCTTGGAAAGTCGGAAGCCCGCCGTTTTCAGCCGTCAAACTCAGGACGTATTCCCCGGGGACGGAGAAGGTGGCGCTCGTCTCCAGGGCCGTGGGATCGGCAAACACCACGCTCCCCGGACCGGAAACCTTACTCCACCGCGACCGCGCGGCCTTCGCCACCAACGCCACAGTGTCCGTCAGCCCGGCGCGCAGCGAGGTCGCAGACGGGGCGAGCCCCTCTTGCGGATCGATGCGGATCGACGGCGAAGTGTTCAACGGCAGGAGACTCCAGGAGTCAAACCGCGCCGTGTTCAATCCCTCGCCGCCCACATTATCCACCCAGAAACCCACCAAAACGTCCGGAGACATCAAGACAGTTTGGGGACTCCCCACGGGTATCCACGTTCCGGGCGCACCGGCCACATCGGGTGCCTGGAAGGCCGAAACCTCCGTCCCACGCCGCACCAACCGGACCCACTGCGTGCCTTCCGTGAAGCTCGGTGCCCCCTCCCACTGACCACCGGCCACGGATCTCCACGCAAACCCATAAGCGGAAGCAGTCGCATTGCGCCCGAAGTGCACAAATGCCCCGGATTCGAGATTTTCCGCGATCCGCACCCCGGATCGCGCACGGAACGACGACGAGGTGGAGCCCAATTGGCGAGCCGTCACCACAAAGTCACCGCTGTAAGTCCATCCGTGGAAGTAACCCAAAGAACCGCCTGATAACGTATACGTTCCGCCGGAAAGGGCACCCGTTCCCACGGCCAGAGAACTCCGCACCGGCTCCTCGGAAACAAGCGCAGGGCCGCTCGGCGCTCCACTCAGAGTCAGGCCGTCTACCCTCGCCACCACCGCCCCTTCCAAAGAACCGCTGGCGGCCGTCGCACCCACTTGAACCGCCTCACGCATCGCCACCGAGACAGCCGCTCCCACCGGGATCCAATCCCCGGGGGCTCCATTCACGTCCGATGCGTAGAAGGCCGAGATCTGCTGGGAGGAAAGCTCCCGCCGCAACTTGAACCAGACCGGCGCGTTCACCCCTTCGACCGCACTCACCGCGTCGCTCGCCCCCGCAATAGACCGTGTCCGGAATTGGACCCCAACTCCGGGCACCCATCCCAACGCCGCCCGAGGCGCACCCGACTCCAGCTGTCCCCGGATGGTCAACCCGGCGAAGGCAGCGCTTCCCGCCGAAACGGCACCCCCTTGGAATCCAGACTCGCGCTCCCAAATCCCGCGAACGCACCCCACAATCTCCACGTCCCCCTGGACCTGCCGAGACATGACTGCCGCCTCGTCAGCACCCCGGTCCGCATAGCCTCCTCCCGCCGCTCTCAAACGGCTGGTTCCACCCAGCACAAACCGCTGCGCGCGGGCGGCCACCCTCGGATTCAGATCCACCAAACCCCAACTCTCCGCCTCGACCGCAGCACCCACCGTCAAACGCACCTCGTCACTCGCCGCAAATGCCCCATCCCACGCCGTGACTCGGAACGCGTACGACCCAGGCTCCGAAAATTTCACCCGCGTCACCGGATTCGTCGGCGACCCCAAGGCCGCCAGCACGGGACCCCCCAACTGCTCCCAAAGCACCGACACCGCCTGCGGTTGCCCATCGTCCGTCACCTCCGCCGCCAGGACCACCCCCTGACCCACCGGGATGATTCCGCCCTTGAGATCACCTCCCTTGATTCTCACGAGAGGCGCCCCCGCCTCCGATCGCACGGACACGAGGAACTCGGTCTCCGCCACCCCGCCAGAAGCGTCCGTCACTCGGAAACAAATCCTCGACTCGCCCACCGCATTGGCTACCGGACTGATCGCGGCAGATCGATCCTCCAGACTCCCCCCAAACACGATTCCGGAAAGAGCAATGAGCCCTGGATTCGAAGAAGTGGCGCTCAGAGTCAGGCTGGCAGCTGGCGTCTCCAAGTCACCCACACGGAAACTCACCTGCCCGACCGTGTTTGGAGCCATGACCAAGTCATTCACCGTCGTGATGAACGGCGGGTTGCCCTCCGTCTTGTCCAAGACGGAAACCGCCGCAAAGGATGGGTTTCCAAGCAAATAACCCGGCCTCGGCAGCACCGAAAACACCGCCGTCTCAGTCCCCTCCTGAATCGTATCGTTTGTGGCCGTGAATGAGACCACCAGCTCACTCGCGCCTGCCGCGAAGGTCACCTCGCTAGGAACCGACGAATAATCGGTGCCATTCACCGCACTGCCCGAAGTTTGGAGCCCCACCGTCAGCGGATTCGTCAAGTCCCCTGTCCTCCGGAGGGTGAACCCGCCATTTGACCCCTCCGCGACAGGCCCCCCGGTGACGGTAAACGAACCGTTCCCCCCCCTCCACGCTGGCACCACAACACCCGCCCCCGCGGCCGCCAGCGAAACGGCCACCTCGTCGTCCTGAATCGTGTAGACATGCTCGAGAACACTCCCCATTAACCCTCCTTCCACAGAAACAATCTGGAGCCTTAGTGTGCGGTTACCGTCTGCAACCATGTTGTTCAGCACATTCAGAGGCAACGATTTCTGGGTTTCACCTACCGCAAAACTCACCGATCCCCCCGCCAGCGTGTAGTCTCTTCCCGCAACCGCCGTACCTCCCGAAGCCCGGTAATAAACCGTCACCGGAGCCGTCGCGACACCGCTCAGTTCCAGCCCAATCGGCGGCTCCGCCACCGACTCCCATCCACTCGAACTCGCCTGCGTAAAGGAAACCAGCGCGGCACTGGGCTGGTCGTTGTCCAAGATCGAATAGTCGTAGTTCGACTGTGTCCCCAAAGACGCCCCGGTGGGGTAGCGCAGGCTCAAGCGCACGTCCCTCGTCCGTTGCGCGTAACTGTTCTCCAACACAGTCAACGGAATGTTCTTCGTCGTCTCCCCCGGCGCAAAGGTCACCACCCCCGGCGACACCAGATAATCCAACCCCAACACCGCACTCTCCACCGTTCCCCCACGAAAATAGTTCCAATCCCGGCGCCCCAAATACACCTCCACGCTTACCGGCGTGGCCGACGCCGCCGA
>JBANFR010000113.1:0-11853 GCA_037975925.1 Verrucomicrobiota bacterium | reverse complement strand
GTCAACCGGCCCACGGTCGCGGAATCGACCGATCCCACCACTTCGATGATGCCGCCGAGGTTGGCCGCACCGGAAACCGTCACAAGCCGAGAGGCACCGAGGCTGAGCGAACCGCCGCTTCCCAAAGTCAGCGAACCGAGCGAGAGCGACTGCGCGCTCAGGTCCAACCACCCGCCCTGCACACTGAGCGCCCCCATTCCACCGAACGCGCCGGCGCTCGCTGCAATCAGTCTTCCAGCGTTCACCACCGTGGACCCGGAGTACGTGTTCGAACCGCTCAACGCCAAAGTCCCGGAGCCGGTTTTTTGAATTCCCTGAGCACCAACGCTCGAGATGGACCCGGAGAAAGTCACGCCGACATTGGAACCATTGACCGCCACGCTGAGGTCACTTTCGAGCACAACGGGAATGGCAACTGAATGAGTTCCGCCCGTTACATTGACGGCCGCCGTGCCAGTGCCGCCATAGAACCACAACTCCCGATTGCTACCGGCGGCCGCCAAGGTGTAACCGGAGCCTGCGGCAGCCGCGAGGTTGAGAATCTGGAGCTGCGTCTTGGCGGCGGAGAGAGTGAGTGTGCCCGGAGCCGTGCCGGTGCCGAGCGAAGCGATATCCTGGCCGCGGCTGCCCGCGTTGGTGCCGGGAGCTGCGCCCGTGTCCCAGTTTACGGCCGTATTCCAGAGTGAATCGGCTCCGAGCCCATTCCAGGTGGCGGTCGCTACAGCGGGTAGCACGGTGAGCAGGATGCGGTTGGCCTCATAGGAGAGGAACTGCTGCAGTCCGCCGGTTGCCGGGGTGAGAGTTTGGAACGTATTGGTGAGGGCACCGGTGAAGGTCACCAGCTCGTAGGTTCCCACCGAGAGGCTTCCCAGGCCGTTGGCACCCGCATTGTCGAGGACGACCAACGTGCTGCCTGCTCCCAATTGAAGGCCGCCGTTGATGACCAACTTGTCGCCGGCAGTCGCCCCGAGTCGCAGGCGGATCTGCCCCGAAAGCGAGACCGATCCGTGGGCCGTCAACGTGGCGAAGCCATTCGCCGCGTAGGGCACCAATCTGCCCCCGCTGACCACCGTAAACGCCCCTCGAACATTGCCAGCGCCTGTCAACGTCTGCGCAGATCCGAGGCTCCACGCTCCCGCCTGCGCCTGCACGTCAAACGTGGCACCGCTCGAAACGGACACCGTTCCACTGGCCAACGCTCCGCCGGCACCGAGAGCGAGTGTACCCGCCGACACCGTCGTTGCGCCGGAATAAGTCTGGGACGCGTCGAGCATCAGCGAACCGGCGCCGAGCTTGGTCAAAGCGAGCACCCCGGCTCCATCCCGCAAGAGGCCGCTAAAAGAAGTCGACGCATCCCCGGCACCGACGCTCAGAGTTGCCGTCTGAGCGCCGACACTGTTCCACACCGTGCCTCGTACCGTGTTGGAAGTTCCCTTCAATCCATTGACGGTGACGTTCAAACCAGCGAGGTCGAGCGTCCCGGCCTGGGAAGCACCGCCATCAAGCACCACATCGCCCCGGCCCACTCCCGAAGGTATCCCGGCGGCTGCGCCCAAACGCAGCGTGCCCGCCGTCACCACGGTGTCACCCGAATACGTGTTATTACCCGAAAGAATGAGCACGCCAGGCCCAGCCTTGGTGAGTCCATTGGCCCCGCTGATCAGCCCCGAAACGGCGAGCGAATCGGAGGCATTCGAAATCGTGAACGTGGCCGCTGTTGCGAGCGAAATGGGCGCGCTGACCGTGTGGTTTCCAAGCAGCACATGGACTCCCGCCACTCCAGCCCCGCCGTTGAGCACAAGACTTCCGTCGCTTCCCTGCGCAATGGTGTAGCCCAAGGTGGCATGATTGAAAGTGAGCGCCGCCAAACTCGGACTCGCTCCATTCAGACTCACCACCGGCGAAGCCGTCACCGCCGCAGCGCCAAACAAAGCCGTGTCCACCGAGGCGAAACCGACATCCAATCCGGGCGCGCCACCGACTGCGGTCCACCTCGCAAAATCCGACCAAGAGCCACTTCCATCCGTATTCCAGACGCCCTGACCGTTGTAGACACTCCCCACGACGCGGATCACCGCCGAGCTCAAAAGACTCGATGCCCCGGAGATGAGCGAGTCGTCGGCAAACGTGTAATTGAAGGATTCATCGATGGCGCCGGCGCCGCGTCCCACTGCGAGCGAAGCGGTGATGAGCCCGGTTGCACTCGGAGCCAGACCGGAAATGGAACTTAAAGAGATGCCCCCCGCACTCGCGGCGCTGCCCTTCAAGGCCACGCGATAACCACTCGCCGCCGTGACACTCAGGCTGCCCGGGACGGCGACGGGAGAGGAGTACCCCACACGGACCGGCCCCAACGTGAGCGTGCCGCCAGCGAAGGACGTTGCAGCGTGATCCCACACGTTGCCAGTGACGCGAATGCCCACCGTGCCCAAGTTTGAGGAGGCTCCGGCGAGCGCCGAATCATCGGCGTAAGTGAGTGTAAAGGTCTGATCGATTGCCCCCACCGACTGACCGGAAGCGAGCGCGGCGGAAACGGTTCCGTTTGCCGCCGCCGCCAGTCCGCTGAGTGCGCTGAGCGACAGGTTGCCCGTCACCAGAGATCCGTCCAGACGGAGAGGAACGCGATACCCCGCCGCATTGGTCACAGTCGCAGAGGTGAGACCGGCGAGAGAACCTGCGTAACCGACAAAGGCGTCGGGCAACGCAATCAGGGTGCCCGTCGCAGAGCCGCTGGCGTGGTCATACACGTCGATAGTCACGGAACGGTCCACTGGAGCGTTGGTGGTGCCTAGCCCCGTCACCCGCACCGTTCCCAACTGTGCGGCGCCTGCCGTCTGCCCCGCGTTGAAGGTGAACCCGCTGAGGGCACCGGAGGATGCGCCTGCGGCCACCCCGTTTAACGACACCGACCCGCTCACGAGCGCAACAGTGGAGGCGGCAGTGAAATTTAAATTGTCCGACTGCAGAGGCGCGGTATTGGAGACGCTCAGGCTCAACGCGGTACCGCCTCCCACGATGACCGCACTGGTTCCAGCCGTGAGGGTCACGCTGCCCAGGGTGGCCCGGCGCTGTAAATCGACGCGGTTTGCGAGGGTATTGATGTAGTAATCGGTCGCGTTGGGCTGGCTTTGAAGAGCGAGCGAACCCGAAAGGACACCCCCAACTTGGAGCAATGTCACCCGGCCCACGGTCGCAGAATCGACATTGCCGAGCACCTCGAGCGCGCCGCCATTGAGGGCCGCGTTTCCGCTCAGCTGCAACGCTCCCGCTGTTCCCAAACGCAGGGTCCCCGCCTGCACGGTGAGCGCGGCAGCCGAAGCTCCGGCAGCGGAGACATCGAGAATTCCGCCCGCTTGGAAGAGCGAGGCAGACGACCCGAAGGCGCCGTTGGAACCGGCAACCAGCACGCCCTCATTGACGCGGACGGTTCCCTGTAAAGCGCCATTGCCTTGGAGGGTAAGCGTCCCTGCGCCCAGCTTGGTCAGCGAACCGGCTCCGCTCAGTCCGTTGCCGAAGGTCACGCTGTTGGCTCCGGTGTCCACCACGGCCGTTGCGCCCGAACCGATGGCCGCAAACCGGCTGCTCCAATCCGTCGACAGGCCCGCCCCGTAGCGCAGGGTGCCGCCACTGAACACCAAGTTGCCGCTTCCGAAAGCGCCCGCCGAATTCGCCTCCAACACTCCTCCAGCAAAAGTCGTCGTTCCCGAATACGTGTTGGCCGAAGACAACGTCACCGTCCCGGTGCCCTCCTTGATCAGGGATCCGCTTCCAAGAGCGATCGGATCCGCCACCGCGACATTCCCCGCACCAGCCAGGGTGAGCGAAAAGTTGGCCGCGGTGACGGCATTGCCGGAGGCAACGTCCAAAGTGAGCAAGCCGGCGTCGGACTGGATACGGGCGGACTGGAGGAGAGTGATGGCACCACCCCAGACGTTGTTGGAAGCCGCATTGCGCAGAGCGCCTGTTGCAGAAACGCCATTCCCAGAGAGGGAGAGGGCTTCGCCTGAAACGACGATTCCGGAGGCGAGCTCGAGAGATGCCCCGTTACTCACGGTCACCGCGCCCGAGGTCGTTCCCAGTGCAATGGAATGCGTCACCCTCAGGATCCCTTGGGAAAGGATCACCGCGCCCGAGAAGCTGTTTGCACCGCTCAGCAACAGGGTTCCCAAGCCCGTCTTGGTGAGATCCGTGCTTCCCGAAACCTCGCCCGCCAGTTCCAGCGAAGTGCCGCCCACATCCACCGTCGCGCCGCCGGTGCTCAACACCACATTCCCGCCAAAACGGCTCGTGCCCGTGGAGGCACTCAACACCGCCGTGCGCAAGGTGAGCGTCTCCGCCGCTGTGTACTGCACATTGCGCAAATCCAAGGTCGTCCCGACTCCGACGGTGGTATCGCCTGCGGTGGATCCCAAGGCGTTATCGGCGGACACCACCAGGGTCCCCGCGCTGATGGTTGTGACACCTGCATAAGTATTGCTGCCGGAGAGCAGCAGCGTGCCCGCGCCGCGTTTGGTCAAAGCCCCCGCGCCATCGAGGGTGCCCGACAAGGTCAACTGCGTGCCGGTCACGTTCACCACCGCCCCAGCCGCGCCGAAGCTGATTGCACCACCTAACGCACTCGTACCTTGGCTGGTGGAAATAGTTCCGCCAGAAACCGAAACGGCTTCGGGCGCGGAATACACCACATTTTGGAAATCCAAATTCGATCCGGCCTGCAGGTTCGTCCCCCCGGCAGCCGACCCCAACGCCCCCTGCGAAGAAACCACCAACGTTCCCGCGTTCACCGTGAGCAGCCCCGAAAAGGTGTTCGCTCCCGCCAGCCATAACGTGCCAGCACCGCTCTTGGTGAAGCCCAAAGCCGCGCCCCCGTCGTCCATGACGCCACCGATAGTCAGAGTTCGGGCAAACACGTTGATGGTAGGTCCATTCGAGAGGGTAACAGCGCCAGTCCCGAGGTTCAGGGACTGCGTGCCCTGGAAAGTAAAGTTACCTCCCAAGTTGAGGGCGTTGTTGGTGCTGAGCACAAGCGAACTCACCTGGCTGTCCAAGATGCCGCCATTGAGCGTCAGCGGCCCGCTGCCGAGAGCCTGCGCATTCGCCAAACGCAGTGTCCCGGATGACAGGATCACACCCCCGCCGAAGCTGTTGGCCACAGGCAGTGTGAGCGCTCCAGTCCCCAACTTTATCAAACCACCGGCCCCCGTGATTGCGGAACCGAAGTTCACCGAGTTCGTCCCGGTATCCACACCGGCCATCACGCCGACCGGCAAAACTCCGAGGCGCGGGGAGAGGTCCAATGAGATTCCGCTTCCCCAGCGCAGGGTGCCATTGCCGGCGAATTGAATCGTCCCGGAACTCCCCAAAGCGCCGGTGTTGTTCATCACCAGGGTGCCGGTTGCGATGGTAAAGCCCCCAGTAAAGGTGTTGGCGACATTGAGACTCAAAGTTCCCGCGCCCTGTTTCACGAGGGCTGCCGAGGCACTTGGTCCAACCGAAATCGCATTGGCAAATGCCACCGAAGACGCCCCCACATCCAGCGTCAGGGTCCGCCCGTCGGCGACACTCAAGCCATTCGCCGCCGTCACGTCCGTCGTCGCCCCGTTCCAGCGCAGCGTCGCGTTGCCCAAAACGGAGACCTGGCCGCTCCCGAGCGCGCCGGACGCAAAGGAGAGCGTCCCGCCCAAAAGATTCACGCCCCCGCTAAAGTTGTTGGCGGCGTTGCCCAACTCCACCGTGCCTCCCAGAAAGCGGAGGCCGCCCCCGCCAGTGATCGCCTGCGAAAGCGTCGTGGTTCCTTCCCGTTGGAAAGCCACCGCAGCCCCCGAAGAGACGCTAAGGCTGCCCGTGCCGACGCTGCCTCCAGCGCCCCCGCTGCCGAACTGGAGCGTTCCGCCGGATACGGTCGTATCCGCGTAGCTGTTAGATCCCTCCAGAATGAGCGTGCCGCTGCCCGACTTCACAAAACCGACGTTGCCCAAACTCAGCGCACTCGCATAAGTCGCCGCCGCCGATGCCGTGCTTGTGTCCAAACCGAGCGCCGTTCCCGCCCCAAACGCCAGCCGCCCCGTCCCCAGAAGGGTGCTGATTTGATTCGCATCAAAATTCCCAACCCCGCCAAAACCGAGCGACACCGCCGTGCCCGCTCCGTTGACGGAAACCGTGCCCGTGGAGGGAATGGCGCTCGGACTGGTCAACACGAGCAGTCCGGCATTCACGTCGGTTCCGCCGGAGTACCCCGAGGAGTTATCCCCGGAAAGCGTCAGCGACCCGGCCCCGTTTTTGATGAGCTTGAATGCACCGCCGCCGATGGAGCCACTCAGAGTAAGCGCCCCGGAATCCACCGACACCGTGGTCTGCCCCGTCAGCGTGATGGGGCCTGCCAAAGAGTTGCTCCCGCTAACCCCCCGAAGCGCGGCACCCGTGCCGCCAGGCCCTGCCCCCGCGAGCGTCACAGGCCCCGCGGAAATCCCGATACCACCGCTCAACTCCAAAGATGCCCCGGACGCGACCGTCACCCCCGCACTTCCCGTCCCCAGCGCACCGCTTTGCGTGAGCCGCAAAATGCCCGCACTCACGCTGGTCAACCCCGAGTAGGTATTCGCCCCAGACAACACCAATGTACCCCCGCCCAATTTTGTGAGCCCATAACCCGCTCCGCCGTCCCCAATAATGCCTCCCACGGTCAGGGTGCGATCACCAACCCAAACACTCCGACCGGCGCCGGAAAGGGTCACGCCGCCACTGCCAAGGTTGAGATTCTGGGTCCCAACAAAGGAAATGTCCGCCGCCCAGACCTGAGCGTTCACCGTCGAAATCGCCAGGTTGGCAACCGAACTGTCGAGCGAGCCGCCATTGATTGTCAGTCCGCCACTTCCCAGTGCCTGCGCGTTGCCCAAAATGAGCGTCCCCCCGTTGAGTATCACTCCCCCGCTGAAACTGTTTGCGGTCGCCAGGGTCAAAGAACCCGACCCCGACTTGGTGATCGCTGTGCTTCCTCCGATGGAGCCCACGCCTGAGAAGCTGTAGTTTTTGGTGCTGTTGTTGATCGCGATGGATGTCGGGGAAACCGCCGTGCCCGCATTGTTCAGCACGACACTGGTGGTCCCCGAGGCGCTGTCATCAAAGCTCACCGTATCGCCGGTGAAAAATGCCCCGCTGCCGGTCCAGTTCCCGGTCGAACTCAGATTCCAAAGCCCCCCGTCATTCGCCGCACCGGTCCAGATACGCGAGAGCGAACCAATGAAAAGATCCACGGATGTGTTCGCCGTGTTGTTGACGAGCGAAACACTCAAGCTGTTGGCGCCGAGTACGCTCACCGCCAACGTGAGTTTCGCGAAGTCGGTGTTGGACAGAGCGCTGCCCGCATAATCGATGAGCGTGTAGGTGCCTGCTGTCGCATTCGCACCTCCGCTCAGCGAGAGGTTCACGGTCCCGCCATTGATGGTCAGCAAATTCGACCCCGTGACTACGACTTTGTCACTGAGCGTGGGGTTGCTGAGACTGAAATTGAGCGAGGCCCCACTTTGCACCACCAACCCGCCCAGGGTGAGAGCCGCCAAGCCGCCCGGCGCGAGGATACCGCCCCCCTGAACCGTCAACGTCCCGGCCGCACTTCCCGTTCCCCGCAGCGTCGCCCCGGAGCCCACGCTGAGGGCTCCATTCCCCGTTGAGGTGCCCGTCCATTGGAGCGTCCCTGCGGCAACCGTGGTGGTCCCCGAATAATTGTGGTTCCCAGAAAGGGTCATCGTACCGACCCCGGACTTCACAAACGAAAGCGCACCCCCGCCGGTCCCGTCCCTCAAAGTGCCCGTAAAGGAGGCGGCCCCCGCCGAGGACACCGTCAGTGTTGCGCCCGTGGCTGACGCGTTTTCAACCACCGGGGTCGACGGCCCGCCCGAAGATGTCAGGCCGGACAGGGTCAACGAATTGCCCCCGAGTTGGAGTAATCCGTTGCTTCCGGACGCGAAGGTGACGCCCAGCGGACTGGTTGAATTGAAGGCACCGGCATTGCCGGCAGCCAGCGTCCCGGTCACGACCGTCACGCCGCCGGTGAGGGTGTTGTTCGCCGCCAAGATGAGGCGCCCGGTTCCAAGCTTGGTCAGTCCAATCCCGGCACCGGCCAACGCCGAACCGAATGTTACATCCTGACCATTGGTATCAATCATGTAGGTCTGTCCCGCGCTCGCACTGAAGCGGCCCGAGTAATCCGTGCTTCCAGACACCGCATACTGGAGTGTGCCCCCGCTGAACACCACCGCCCCCGAGGTCCCGAGCGCCGTAACGTGGCCCAAACTCAAAGTTCCGCCAGTGAGCGTCGTTCCCCCCGTGTAGAATCCTGGACCCGCCAGAGTCAGCGTGCCCGTACCGACCTTGTTGAGAGCCAACCGCCCGTGGATACCCGTCGTTGTGGCGCCCGCAACCACCCGGTACCCGTCCTGGAACGAACCCGCAAACGTTCCGGAAGCGTTGTTGTTCCCAACGGTGAGGGTCCTCGCCGTGTAATCCGCCTGGGAGGCCAGAGGCGTGTTAGTGATGATGGGGTAGCTCTGAGTCGCTCCCGGCACCGCTGCGATCAGCCCATTGATCGACTGATCGTATCCGCCCAGATCAAAAACCCCTGGCACACTCAACCCGCCAATCAGCGCGCTGGAGAGGGTCAAATCGCCAAACCCGGCTCCAAAAGGCACCACGTTGGCAGCCCCCGCCATCAACACACCGGAAGTGATGGTGGTGCCGCCGGTGTAGGTGTTGGCTCCGCTCAAAATCTGCGTACCCGCCCCGCTCTTCACGAGCGAAAGCGCTCCGCCAATTGCTCCGCTAAAGGCGTTCAGCCCTGTGGCCCCCACCCCGGCAAGGGCAGCCCCCAGATTGTTTGCGGAAATTGCCGAGCCATGGTTGAGCCCCAAAGTCAGTGTGCCCGCGCTCGCACTGCTCACCGTGCCACCACCAGCCAGTCCATCAAACCCCTCACTGATTCCGTTCAGATCCAGAAGACCGCCGGTTTTGACCAGAACACTCGAGGTATCCCCGATCTGGTTCCAGCCCGCCACGGTGAGCCGGGCGGTGGCGCCGCTGCCAATGATCAATGACGCCCCGCCAGACTGATCCACCGCACTCACCGCCGCTGTCTTGGCCAAGTTCAGTGTCCCGGCGGCCACCTCCACACTCAGGTTGGTGTTTACCGAGGACCCCGCCAGCGTCAGCGTCCCCGCCCCGGTCTTGCGCAAAATACCGGGCACCGTGGCCAGCCCCGAAATTCCCACGTTGTAGTTGCTCACCGTCAGCGTTCCGGAAGCCGCAGTCACTTCAATCGCACTCGGTGCATAAAAAATGAGTCCAATGTTGGAAGCGACAGCGCCCGTCCCGGTGTACTGCAAGGTACCGCCGTTGAAGAGGAAGGCATTCGCATTGTAGGCGGCGGCACCCAGCGGCCCAGCCGTGGCGCCCCCCCCCCAAGTCCCAACGGAGATCGTCCCGCCATGAAAATACGTGGTTCCCGTGTAAGTATTTAACCCGGAGAGCACGAGCCTACCCACCCCCGACTTCACCAGGGCCGTGGCCCCCCCGTTGTTCTGGATCACTGAACTGATCACCAAATCCGCAGACGGATTGTTCTGCACAATCACGAGGTCGTTGCCCGCAGTTCCTCGGAGCGCGCCCCCGCCGGAGATGGTGACCGCATTGGCGCCCACATTCGGCGTCACCAAAATCCCGCCCGTCGTCAGGGTCCCGCTGGAGAGGGTCAACGTCCGGGCCGCGCCTTCGTTGAAACGCAAACTGGAGATGGTGGTATCCGAAGAGAGCGTCGGATTGTTTCCGAAAACATTGGCATTCCCCGTAAGCGAGCTGGCGGTGCTTGCCGTGTAAAAACCCGCGAGCGAGGCACCGGCGACCACCTGGGTGTTGGCAGAGTTTTTGGCCGCCCAATCCGTCAGATTGTACGTGGCGTACGCCGACCCGGCCGCGTCGGTCAGCAGCGTGGACGCAGTCCCGCCCCCCACACTGAGCGTGCCGCCCGAAGCCGGCAGCGTCAGAGCCAGCGTGCTGCCCGCGGCCCGCGTCACCCCGCTGCCCAAATCCAGCGACACCGTCCCTCCCGTAGAACTGAGGCGGATTTCCGCAGCCTTCGGATTGAGCGTCAGACTGGTGAAGGTCTGCAAAGCGGGAGCGGTTCCCGCATCCATCCAAAGGGTTGCAGAGGCTCCGGTGTTGCTGGGGGCTCCCAGTACGAGCGGTTCTCCCGCAGCCACCACAGGGCCGGCTCCGATGAGGTTTGCGTAATCCAACTTCAAAACACCGCCCAACACATTGAGCGAACCGGAAACCGTGAAGCTGTTGCTGTTCCGTAGCGTCAGCGTTCCTTGTCCGCTCTTAAAAAAGGAACCCGCGCTGCCCGAAATCGAACCGGCCACCACGAGTTCATCCCCCGAAAACACCCGAACAGCCGGATTTGCGGCGGAAACAATCGAAATGTTGCGATTGGCATTCAGAACCACCGGCGATCCCGAGGGACCGGCCCCCGGCTGCAACATCAGCGAGGGACCCGAAAGGTTCGACGGGGCCGAGTTGAGCGTGAGGCTGGTGCTCGGGCTTCCCGGTATTGCTCCCAGAGACCGGTCCGAGTCGATCACCAGCGTGTAAGTGTTACTCTGGTAAATGCTGGTGAACGTTTTCGGGGTTGCACCGGGCGTCAGAGCCGAGTTGGCGAGCAGATTGACCACCCCGGCCCCCTGATTATTGGTGGCCAAACCAAACTGATTCGCGCGAATGTCGCCCAAAAAGATCACCGGCGGTGCCGAGCTGCGGATGTACAAATTCCGAGAGTTGGCGGAACCAAAGTCCACCGTCCCCGCAAACGTCAAACTGCCGCGCCCCGCACCCAGCACGCCCTCGTTGGTCAAATCCCCCACCAAAAACCAGGAGGAAACAGAGGGCGCACTCACCGGGTTCGATACGATTCGATCGCCCAGGATGGCGCCAAATCCCGGCTGTGTGGAAGTGAAGCTGAGTGTGCCGGTTCCAAACGCCGCATCGTGCCCGATGGAGATGGCATTTTGCGCAGCCACACCGACAGTGACGCCGCCCCCCAAGTCATTCCAGCTCGCGAAAGCCACCGAGCCACTCGCGCCAGAACTCGCTCCATTACTTGCCCCCGTGAGCATCCCGGGCGCATTCAGAACCAGGGTGTGATAGGTCATGCCCAGAGTGCCTGCCACTCCAATTGCTCTCCCCGAGGCAATGGAACCGAATCGATACGTGCTCCCATTCGGAACGAGCGAGCCGCTGAAGTAAGCGGGACTCCCCATCGACCCGGTAGCCACGTTCCCCCCAAACACGCCCAGCGACAGCGAACTCAAGGCGCTGAAATCAAGGTTCACCCCAAACGAATTGGTCGGCGTGGTCGACCCCCCATCCAACGCAAAAACCCCGGCGGAACTCGTCACAATCCGGCTGAGGGCCCCGTTTAATGCGGTCGCATCAGGCGCCCCGAGCAAGGTCAACGCACCAGCCGAGGACACTGTCACCGTCCGGCCCGTCGAGACTCCGGGGATGGCCGTCACATCCGGCAAAAGCAGGTAACCCGCCGAGACCGTCGTCGTCACTGACGTTCCGTTGTTGTTTCCAGAAGCCAGGAGCAAGGAACCGTCCCCCGTCTTGGTCAGGCCGCCTCCCGTGCCAAAAGTGAGTAACCCGGCAAGTTGGGCATCCACCGGTGCCCCCCCTTCATTGACCTGAACGGTGCGCACCGTCGTCCCAAAATTGATGGGGTTCTGAAAAATGAGCGAACCATCCGCCCGGGCCGCCGAGTTGGAGTTGTTCGAAAATGTCAGGATTGATCCGGTGGGGACAAAG
>JBANFR010000112.1:0-11903 GCA_037975925.1 Verrucomicrobiota bacterium | reverse complement strand
TTTTGATTTCCACGGGAAAAGGGCGTTCTCCGCAGCCGGTGGCAGCGCGCCAGTGGAGCAACGGCTTTTTGCCCTCGCGATTTCAAGGGGTGCAGCTGCGTAGCAAGGGGGATCCGGTGCTTTACCTGAACACACCGCCCGGAGTGAGCCCGGTGTCTCAGCGGGGGGACGTGGAGGCCATCAATGCGTTCAACCGGCTTCACGATGCGAGTGCCGGGGACCCGGAGATTGCGACGAGGATTGCTCAGTACGAGATGGCGTTTCGCATGCAGACCAGCGTGCCGGATCTGATGGATGTGCGCTCGGAGACGGCTGAAACGCTGGAATTGTACGGGTGCCAGCCCGGGGATGGGTCATTTGCGTCGAACTGTCTTCTGGCAAGGCGTTTAGCGGAGCGTGGCTCGCGTTTTATCCAGCTCTACCACCGGGATTGGGATCACCACAGTTTGCTTCGGGAAGAGCTTCCGCTGCGAGCGGGGGAGGTGGACCGTGCGTGCGCGGCGCTGATTACGGATCTCAAGCGGCGCGGGCTTTTTGAGGACACGCTGATTGTGTGGACGGGCGAGTTTGGGCGGACCCCGATGAAGCAGGGGGGAAAGGGACCAGTGGGCCGGGATCACCACAACAAGGCGATGTCGATGTGGTTGGCTGGGGCGGGTGTCCGCGGTGGGTTGGTTTACGGGGCGACGGATGATCTCGGGTACGCGGCCGTGGAGGATGTGGCGACCGTTCACGATCTGCATGCGACCATGCTGCATCAGCTGGGGATTCAGCATGATGCGTTTACCTACAAGTTTCAGGGGTTGGATGCCAAACTGACGGGCGTGGAAGGGGCCAAAGTGATGCGCGGGATTCTGACTTAGTCGGGAAGCGGCGGGTGCTGGTCGGGGGAGGGCGTGGTGGGCTGAAAAGTTTTTGTGAGTTTTCCCGGGCTGCCGGCACAGGAATGCCGTGCACAGCTCTTATTTCTCTCCGTTCAGGACTCCGGGTTCTCCCTGGGGTGATCCAGTTGTTTGCATGGCCCGGCCGATGCTTTTGACGCGTGTGAAAGCTGACAACGGAGCACATTGATGAACAAGGCGACCCTCTTTTTGGTGTTTTGGTGGTTGGTGGCCAGCGCGTCGGCTGCGGTGCGACCGGCGTCGGTTTTCCAGGATCACATGGTGTTGCAGCGGGAAAAACCGGTGGCGGTCTGGGGGCTCGCTCTCCCCGATGAAAAAGTGAGTGTGTCCTTCGCCGGGCAGGTGAAGGAGGCGCGGGCCGACGCCTCGGGGATGTGGCGCGCAAGCCTGGATCCGATGGCCGCTTCCTCGGAAGGGCGTGAATTGCGTCTGACAGGGAAGGGGGGCGAGGCGATTGTGATTCGAGATGTGTTGGTGGGAGAGGTGTGGCTGGCCTCGGGGCAAAGCAACATGGGGATCGGCTTGGGGGGCGCTCTGAATGCAAAGGAGGAGGTGGCGGGAGCCCATTATCCTCCGATGCGTTTCTTTTCGGTGCCGACGCGGGGTTCGCTGGAACCTCAAACGGAGACGGACGGAAAGTGGCAGGTTGTCTCTCCCACGAGCGCGATGCAGATGAGTGCGGTGGCGTATTTCTTTGCTCGCGAGTTGGTTCGCAAACTGGAGGTCCCGGTGGGCGTGCTTGTTTCGGCAGTGGGTGGTACGCCGGCGGAGGCGTGGACCCCGCCCGAGGTTTTTGACCGGGTTCCAGAATGGAAGGAGGGGATGCTTGAGAAGGTGGATGCGTTCCAAAAAGACGCGCACCTTGAGCAAAACTTTCCGGAGGCTTTTCGAGCCTGGTGCGCGGCCAATCAGCGTTTGGTTCCGGGAGGCTCCCGGCTCGATTGGGCAGCACCGGATTTGCCCTTGGCTGACTGGCAAAAAGTGTCGGGACGTTTGGGGTTTGGGAAGCCGTTGGGGCTACCGGCGGGCGGGGTGGTTTGGTTGCGCAAAGAATTTGAGGCGCCGGAGTCCAAGGCGGGCAAAGCGGTGTCGCTCTGGGTGGACGCCTTGGATCGGCAGGAACTGACTTTGTATGTGAATGGCAAAGAGGTGGCCATTTTGGGGCGATCGGCCCCGCGCTACTACCAAAGCGGGCTGGTGTCGGTGCCGGTTCCCGAGGGGGTGATTCGGGCGGGGCGCAACGTATTGGCGATTCGTTGTGTCGCCTGGAATGGAAACACGGTGAAGGGCTTTACGGCTCCGAATCTGCGGTTGCCAGTGGCCAATCCCAAGGAGCTCTCGGACGAGTGGCTGGCGAAAGTGGAGCACGCTTTCCCCGATTTGTCCGCTGAGGCAGCGGCTGCCCAACCCCAATTTGGCCGGACTTTCCTCTTCGGGGTGCCCGGCTCCCTTTACCACGCGATGGTGCATCCGTTGATTCCCTACACTCTCCGGGGGGCAATCTGGTATCAGGGCGAGTCCAACGTGTCTGCCGCTGGTGCTTACCGGGAACTCCTCTCGGGAATGATCGGCGCGTGGCGTGCCCTCTGGGGGCAGGGCGACTTTCCCTTCTACCTCGTCCAACTCGCCAACTATCACAAAGCTTCAGACAAGCCTGCACCTGTGGAGCGTCCGAATCCGGACGATTTGCTCGGGCGTCTGCGGGAGGCCCAGTGGCAAGTGGTGCAGACGGTGCCGGAAACTGCCATGGCTGTGACGATTGACACGGGTGTGGAGTCTATTCACCCGCCAAACAAGCAGGATGTGGGGGATCGGCTGGCGCGCCTTGCCCTGGCCCGGACTTACGGGAGGGCGGAGGTCCAGCACCAGAGCCCGGTGTATGACTCCATGACACGGGAGGGGGATGCGATTCGGGTGAAGTTCAGGGACTGTCCCGGGGGGCTCGTGACCGGCGTTAAAAAGGGGCCGGGAGTGGTTGAGGAAACTCCCGGGGAAAAGCCGGGTCAGTTTGCGATCGCCGGAGCGGACCATCAGTTTGTGTGGGCGGATGCCCGGATTGAGGGGGACTCGGTGATCGTTTCCAGTTCTGCGGTGAAAGAGCCGGTGGCGGTGCGCTACGCGTGGTTGGAGAATCCGAAGGGTGCGAATGTGTACGGCAAAAACGGGCTACCGGCCGCTCCTTTCCGCACGGATGGCTTGCCGCTCCCGGTGAACCCGAGTGCAAGCAAATCCCGATGAATCGGATCGTACTCTGCGTGTGGCAGCCATGACCGCACTTTTTGCCGGGTATCCCAAAAGCCTCCTCGAACAAGCCCTCCAGAAAGAGATTTCCCCATGATGACTCGATGCCTCGTCCTTGCCCTCGTTTGTCTCCTCACGCCGCGGACTCC
The DNA here is from genome assembly GCA_037975925.1 of Verrucomicrobiota bacterium. GTDB lineage: Bacteria > Verrucomicrobiota > Verrucomicrobiia > Chthoniobacterales > Chthoniobacteraceae > Chth-196. Next base: position 8,611 of record JBANFR010000112.1, on the reverse strand, counting down.
AGTTGTCGCTGCCTCCCATCCGGCGCATGAGCTTTTGCTTTCCGGTACGGACTGGCGGATTCGCGAGGACGCCAAAGGGACGGGGGTGGATGAGAAGGTATTCATCGCGGACCCAAAGGCTCCGGGGTGGATTGCTTCGAAGGTGCCCGGGAACATCCAAGCCGACTTGGAGGCGGCTCATCAACTGAAGCCACTCTGGTACGGTGTGTCTGATCCCGAACTGAGCAAGGTGGCTGGGAAGGATTGGTGGTATCGCAAGGATTTTGAAGTTCCTGCAGCGTATGCCGGACAGCGGTTGACGTTGGTCTTTGATGGGGTGGATCAGCAGGGGGAGGTTTGGCTCAACGGCCAGCGTGTTGGGGCCAATGCGGGAATGTTCAAACGGTTCTGGTTTGATGTAACAGCGGTCGCCAAACCCGGTCAGGTGAACCAGTTGGCGGTCCGCATCTCCAAATGCGCGAGGCACTGGTTTTTTGATCCGGCGAACTACGGATTCAAGAGTGGAACGAACTCGGGTTGGGACTGGGGGATTCCAATTGTCACGATTGGGATCTGGAAGGATGTCCGTCTGGAGGCTACGGGTCCTGCTCGAATCGAGTGGACCCAGGTTCAAACTAGCTTGGAGGCGGACCACTCTAAGGCTGAGGCGTTCGTGAGTCTGGAAATCGATAGCATCGCGGATCTTCCGGCCTGCAAGACGCGGTTGGAGGTGAGTGGCCAAGGAAATCCGGTGTCGGTGACCGTGGATACGCCGCTGCGGAAAGGTCGGAATCTGGTACAAGGAAGCGTTCCGTTGCAGAAGCCGGCTCTGTGGTGGCCGAGCGGGCAGGGGTCGCAACCCTTATACCAGTTGAATGCGCAGATTGAAGCTGACCCCGGAGGAGTTGCTTCGGACAGACGGCATGTCCGATTTGGCGTGCGTGAGATTCATTGGGATTACACCGAGGGAGCCCCAGCGGATTTTGTCAGCCGTTACCAGTTGGTGATCAACGGTCGACCGGTGCGGACGATGGGATCCTGTCTGGTGCCTGCCGACCTGCTCTTCGGGCGGATGGAGGAGCGGGCCCTGTTCCGGCTACGCCAGGCCAAAGCAGCCGGAATGAATACCTTGCGGCTTTGGGGCGGAGGGGTGCCCTTTCACGACTCTTTTTACGATTTGGCCGATGAGCTGGGCATCCTGCTCTCCTTCGAGTTTCCGCTGGCCAATTTAGATCCGGGCTTGAGTGCGGAGTACCAAGAGCTCATCCGTCTTCGGAAAAAGCCCGCCACGCGGGCGGAGGTTACCCCGGAATATCTTGCATGCCTGAACGATACCTTTCGGAACATCCTCAAGCAGGTGCGCAATCATTGCTCCATCATGGAGTTTTGCGGGGGCAACGAAATGAAGTACGGGGATTACACGGGATTTGAGGCCCGGAAACATCCAGCATTTTTGGCGATGCAACGGCTGGTGGCCGAGGAGGACGGGCGGCTTTTACGGACAAAATGTCCAGATGAGGGAGCCAACCATGGGCCCTGGTATTTTCACCTCTGGTCAGACTATCCCGTGCGGGACGGGGGTATTTTTGGGATCTCCAGCCAAGGGAAGATCCAGCCAACGATGCGTTCTGGGGAGTTTGGAAGTCAGTCGCCGGCAAACCTCGAGGTGTGGCAGAGGGACGTGCCTTCCAAGGACCAGTGGCCCATTCTGGAAAGCCCGGTTTTATACACGAAAAAGGCTCCCTGGTGGTTAACGCATCGGGAAATGATTGAGGAGTTCGGTCCGTTGAACAGCCTGCCCGAACTGGTGCGGGCGGGGCAGTTCCACGGAGCGGAGGGGCTGCGCTACGCCGTAGATGCGTTGCGTCGCAACGGTCGAAAGACCGGCGGGTTCACCTCGTGGCAGCTCAGCGAGCCATGGACCAACGTGTGTGGCAACTATCAGATCGATTACGACGGCCGTCCTCTCATGTCGCACGACTTCATGAAGCAGGCGTTGGCGCCGGTTTGCCTCTCGCTGAAATACAATTCGATTTTTTACTCGCTGGAAAAGGGGGTTCAGGCCGCGGTGTACATCACCAGTGACGCTCCGGAGTCGGCAAAAGAACTCCGTTGGAAATGGGTCGCCCGCGACCGACGCGGCACCGTTTTTTCCAGAAAAGAAGGAGTCGTTTCCATTGAACCGATGGAGGTGAAGTGCTTGGACAAATTGGAACTCATGCCCCCGAGGCAGACGTGTTTTGGCCCCGTCCTTGTCGAATTACGCCTGGAGGATTCCGCCGGAAAGTTGGTGGGCGAGCGTCTGCACGTCTTCGGACTGGCGCAGGCCCCCAGCCCGTTCGGAGACATCCTGAACAACCGCAACGCTGATGCCGACGATGATCCCGCGCAAATCGACCGGGAGGCTCGTCCAAATAACGCGGCGAATCTCATCAGTGGCCTCAGAGGCAAGGGGCAGAAGACTGCCGCGTATCCGGACAAGGAGGGATGGGCGCTTCTGGCCATCAATAACGGGAAGTATGGCGATTCCTGGAGCGACGCCTCCTTCCAGACCAAGCTCCGCTCGAAGGCCACGCTGGGGCGCTTCAAGTTCGGTCGCGACCGTCTCGGCCTCTCGGAAGACCGCCCCGTCGACTACCTCAAGATCGAGACCTCGCTGGACGGGGAGCACTGGCAGAATGTTTTTGAGCGGGATAAGCTCACCCAACTGAAGGGGTTCAGTCCCTTCTCGGATGTCGAGATTCAGGTCCCACCGGTCGTTGCCCAACACCTCAGAGTTTCCTTTGTCTCGCCAAACGCGGATCCTGCAGGGCCCCTCCCGATCGTGGACGAGTTGGAGGTGTATCCTCCCGCCGCAACACTGCCGTCCTCTCTGCCCATGGTGACTGTGGTGAAAAAGCCGGATCCTCGCCGCCCTGCGCGGCGCACTACTCTCGAGGTCGCAGCTTTGCCTGCGCGATGGGAGGGGGAGAACGAGGTGCTGGAGTTGAATGTCCGGAACACGGGGGAAATGACCGCCTTCTTCGGGGAGGTGCATCCCATGATCCGCTACCGCACGGATCTTTTTGTGGAAAATAACCACTTCTTCATTCCTCCGGGTGAAAGCCGCACCATCGCAATCCGGAGTCGAAGTGCGGAGGGATTGAGCCTTTCGCAGACGGGGTGGTGGATTTCGTGCTGGAATGCGGACCGCGTGGATGTGGCGCCAAGTGCGGAGGTGCTGCTGAGCGTGGGGCGGCGTGACCGGATGTGCCGGGAGTTTTTGAACGGTGCTGGTGTGGGCAAAGATGCCGCAAGGGCATCCATCACCGTAAAAGGAACGCGCCCAGAGCCCTCTCGTGTGCCGTGTATTCTGGAGGGTGGCGCTTCGGTTCGGTTCGAGTTCCCGGCGAGTTCAGAGGCAGTCAAGTTTCCGGCCCGGTTGCGCATTCACACGGCGGATCAGTCCAAGGAAGTTCGTGCGGCGGTTGCGCTGACAGTGAACGGGAAAGCGCTCGAGCAGACGCTGCCGGAGGGACTGGGGGTCCAGAAGACGGATCCGGGTCATCTTGCGTATCCGGCCACTCTGGAGTTTCCGATCGCCGAGGGATCTTTGAAGGCGGGAACCAATGTGGTGGAGGTGAAGGTCGCTGGCCCGGGTTGGTTTACGTGGGATTCCCTGGAATGCGTCACGACTCCCTCCACATCCTTTTCGTCACAATGAGCCTTTGGCGACGCAGTACATGGGTTGTGTGGTGCGTGCTGAGCATTTTCGGGGCGATGAGTCCCAGGATGCAGGTCGCGCCAGTGAGCCGGCGCGAATGGGAAAAGGGGGGGCCTATTGGGCGTCTGCCTAGTGTCGTCAAAATGACCGCAGCCGCCCTGCGTGCTGGGAGTTTTGGTGTTACTGGTGAGCGATGCGGGCCAGATGGTTTTCCATGGACTTGACCAGTGCCGAGGCGCGTCCGCGCTGGCGTAACAACAAAAGATCCCAGCGTGCCCAGGCATCGGTGAGCGGCACGAGCACGACCCCAGCCGACGGCGGATGCGTGAGATAGGCGGGTAGCAGAAGCACTGCTCCCTCTGCTGCAACGCGGGTGATTGCCTCCGCGACCGTCGCTGCTTCCCCCACAAAACGAGGACGGAAACCGGCTTTGCGGCAGAGCTTTGTGATCCACTGGTTTCGCCCGGGCACTTCCGCCTCGGGTGCCGCAATCAAGGCTTCCCGCTCAAGGTCGCCGGCGTGGATTTGACTCCGCTGTGCCAGGGGATGATCGGAAGCGAGCACGGCGCAGACGCCCAGGGTCGCGAGCCGCCTGGTGTAGAAGTCGTGGCTCAGTTGCGATCCTTCCTGTCCAATCAACGCGAGATCGATCTCCCCACAGCGCAGGGCTGAAATCTGCTCCCCGGGCGACTGATCAAAAAGGCGGACCCTGGCCGTGGGATGTTCCGCCCTAAGGGCGACGAGCGCAGGATTGAGATAGGCCTGAGCCGCCGACCCAAGGTAGCCGATTCGAAGATCGAGCACTTGTCCGCGAGCCCGGCGGCGCAGTTCTGCCAATGCCAGGTCATAGCGCTCCAATACTGGTTGCATCTGCTGGACCAGTGCATTCCCGAGCGCGGTGGGTTTTACCCCGCGGGTTTGCCTCTCGAGCAAAGGCGCCCCCAGGTGCGCTTCCAAGGATTGCATCTGCCGGGTCAACGAGGGCTGGGTGATGTGCAGAACGGCTGCCGCCCGGTTCAGGCTTCCCTCGCTGAGCACCGTGAGAAAGGAACGAAAAAGCTCGAGCATACGTCTCTTCGTTATACGGAAAACGCATAGCCGCAATCGCATTCCGACAATACCCAAACTCGGGAGTGCAGGACAGATTGAGGCATGTCGACCCCAAACCGGGGTCTTCTGACCACAACGTCTCACATCGAATCCAAACATGAACTCTGCCATTCAAACCCCGAATCTCGCACCCGCCCCCCGCGCCTCTTTTCTCACCGAAACAGTGGCAGGGTGCACGCGCCGCAGCCTGTTGCGACGCTCCCGGCTTCTGCTCTCAGGCGCAATGTTACTCGGGCTCTCCGGGGGGCTAATCCCCGGACGAATGATGGCGCAGGGCCAAAATGCGACGGTCTCTGTCGGGCATTCCAAGCGTGCATTGCCGTCCACTCCGGAGGAGTTGGTAAAGGCATTTGCCGTCCATTTTAACTTGGGGGAACAAGAGCGGTTGTTGGCGCTGTACGATTCCAAAGCGGTGTTTGTGCCCGCGCCAGGAAAGCCGGTGAATACTCCGGATGGGATTCGCGGGGCAGTGCGGCAGTGGATCGACATGCGCGTGCCGATTCAGATTGCGGTGCGGCATGTTTATCAGAGCGGGGACTTTGCGTTGGTAGTCAGCGATTGGACCCTGAGTGGGAAAACGTCATCCGGGGAGGCCTTGGAGCTGGCTGGCACGGCGACGGATGTGCTTCGAAGGACCAAGTCAGGTGGCTGGCTCTACGTGGTGGACAACCCTTTTGGCGGCCAACACCCGGCGGCCAGCCAGACTTCCAAGTGAAATCAAAACGGCAACCCACAATGATCCATCACATCTCAATCCCGGCTCAAAGTCCGAACCATGTGGCACGTGTCCTCGCTGAGTTGCTCGGGGGAATCGTTACCCCTTTTGGGCCTTACCCGAACTCTTTCATTGCATGGGCGGGTGATGAAACGGGCACGGCCATTGAGGTCTTTCCCATTGGCACGGAAATGGTTCCCGATTCCGGTCCGGGCCAGGCGCGTTTTCGGCATCACACCCACGCGTCGGGATTTACGGCCACCCATGCCGCTGTTTCGGTGCCCCTCTCGGAGGCCGAGGTTTTGGCCCTCGCCAAAAAAGAGGGCTGGCGGGCGGTTCGGCTTTCGAGGGGATGGAACGACGTGATCGAGCTCTGGATCGAGAACCGTGTCCTCCTCGAGGTCATGACTCCGCCGATGCGGGAGGATTTTTTTCGGGCGGTTCGAGAGTGGCTTCCACAGATGCGCCCGCGCTAGGGACACCTACGCGCGGATCGCGGGGGAAGGCGTTTACTGTTGTTGCGCAGAGGCTTTCCGCCGCAGGGAAGGGGGGGGCAGGGCGGACAGAGTCTTTGGATGGATTTCCAGATCTGCGCTGATCTGCGTCGTCTGCGGATTTTGGCGTTTGTCAGCGGCCTGTTTCCGGAAGCCAACCGCGCTCTTGCAGCCAAAAGAGGAGGTCTTGCGACCAGGGGTGGCGGGGGCCGCCGTTGCGCCCGCCGCCGAGGCCGATTCCATGCGGGCCCTTTTCAAAAACATGGAGTGAAAACGGAACCCCATGGCTTTGCAGAGCGGCGGCAAAGCCGAGCGCATTTTCAATTTTGACCCCTTTGTCCTGCCAGGTGTGAAACAGAAAGGTGGGCGGGGTCTGTGCGGTGACCTGTTTTTCGTTCGAGAGCAGCTCGATCAATTCGGCGGAGGGATTCTCACCAAGGAGGTTTTTCCGCGACCCTTTGTGGGTGTTTTCTCCCATGGTGATGACTGGGTAACACAGAATCCCGAGATCGGGTCGGCTGGAGAGGCGTTCCACGGGATCCGCGGCCTCGGGGCTACCGGCATCGAAGTGGGTAAGCAGCGTGGCGGCGAGGTGTCCTCCGGCACTGGAACCCATGATGCCGATGCGTTCGGGGGAAATCTTCCACTCGGCGGCCTTGGATCGGGTCAGGCGGACTGCGCGTGCGGCGTCGTGGAGCATTGCGGGATGGCGATAACCGTGGGAACCGAGTCGGTACTTGAGGACGATGCCGGCGATGCCGTGTTCGTTGAGAAACTCCGCGTAGCCAGCGCCTTCGTGGGGCGCGAGGCCGCCGTAGCCGCCCCCCGGGCAAATGACGATCGCATTCCCCGTGGCCTTGGCGGGATCGGGTAAATAGACGGTGAGCGTGGGTTTATCCTGCTCTTTTTCGCCGAGGGCGCCCGGTGCCTGACCTGGCCAGAGGGGAATGGGTTCGAGGGGCGCAGCGTGGAGGGAGGCAACGGTGAGCAGCAGGAGGGGGGGGAGGAGACGCATGGTGGGAGTTTTTGAAAAGGGGTTGGAGCTGGGGATTGGGGGAGAAGCCGATCACACGCCGGTCAGGGTTCCGGTGGAATCGCCAAAGCGTTCCACGGGAACACCCATGATTTCCAGCATGCGCACGTACAGGTTGCTCATGGGGACGGATTCGCCGACGCGCAGGTGCTGGCCGGGTTGCAGAGCGCCCCCGCCACGCCCCGCGAGGAGAATGGGCAGATTGTGGTGCGCGTGCCGGTTGCCGTCGGAGAGGCCGCTGCCATAAACGAGCATGGAGTTGTGGAGCAGGTTGGAGGAGCCGTCGGGGGTTTCGTGCAGCCGCTGGAGGAGGTAGGCCAGTTGCTCGGTGTAGAAGAGGTCAATCCGCGCAATTTTTTCGAGTGTCTCTTCCTTGTTCTGGTGATGGGAAAGGTTGTGGTGGCCGTCGGAGATCCCGATTTCGGGGAAGTTCCGATTGCTGCCGTCGTGCGCGAGGAGGAAGGAGGCGATGCGGGTGCTGTCGGTTTGGAAAGCGAGCACGAGGAGGTCCATCATCTGGCGGATGTATTCCCGATAGTTTTGGGGGATTCCGGCAGGGGTTTGGGTGTGGGGATCGGGCAGGGGGCCGAAGCGCTCGGTTTTTTCGATGCGTTTTTCCAGTTCGCGGATGCCGGTGAGGTATTCGTCGAGTTTGTGCTGGTCGTTGGATCCGAGCACGGAACGAAGCGCTTGGGCGTCGTCGCGGACAAAATCCAGAATCGAGCGCTGCTGGGCCTGTCGGATCTGGAAGTTTTTCTGCCGCTCGATTCCGGAGCCGCTGCCGAAGAGGCGTTCGAAGACGAGGCGCGGGTTGGATTCGGGCGCGACGGGCAGGCTTTCGGAGCGCCAGGAGATGTTGAATTGGTAGGCGCAAGAGTAGCCCGAGTCGCAACTGCCGGAGCGGCGCTGCGCATTGCAGGAAAGCTCCAGGGAGTCGAAGCGGGTGTGATGGCCCAAATGGCGCGCGGCGAGTTGGTCGACGGAGATGCCGACCCGGATGTCAGAGCCTGCCGTTTTTTTGGGGCGAGCGCCGGTGAGCATGGTGGCGCTGGCGCGAGCGTGGTCGCCGGCGCCGTCACCGTTGGCGAGGGCGAGGCGTTGTTCGAGTCCGGCGAGGACTTGGAAGGAATCGCGCCAGGGGGCGAGCGGGCGCAGGGTGGGGCTGAGCTCGTAGTCGCTTCCGAAAGCGGTGGGGGTCCAGGACTTCACATTGACGCCGTTGGGGACGTACAGGAAGGCCGTGCGCAAGGGGCGTCCTTCCGGAGTGAAGCCGGGTTGCGCGATGGTGGACGCAAGGGACCGGCTGAGCGGGGCAAGGGATTCGAGAAAGGGCAGGCCGATGCCGATGCCGAGTCCGCGGAGGAAGTGGCGGCGGGAGAGGTTCATGGGAGGAGAACGGTTAGGGGGAGTCCAAGGCGGCGAGCCGGGAGCCGTCGCCGCGGCGTTTTTGAAACGGGGCGCTCTCGACCACATGATACAGGAGCGCGCGGAGGGTGGCCCCTTCTTTTTGGAAGCCGCTCACAATCTGATGAAGGGTGACGGTGTCGTAGTATTCCAACCCGCGTCCGAGCGCATAA
>JBANFR010000111.1:0-11917 GCA_037975925.1 Verrucomicrobiota bacterium | reverse complement strand
GGAGTCGGGTCGAACCCAGAGTGTCTCACCCCTTAGGCTGCATCAGCCCATATAGGAGCGGATTTGCTCAAGGACCTCGTCCGGGGTCATTCCCTGGGCGCGGAGAGTGCGCAGCGAAAGAGCATCGGATCTTTTCGCAAGGCGCATTCCCGAGTCATCGCACACGAGGGGGCAGTGGCGGAATTGAGGTGGGGGGTACTGAAGGGCGCGGTAGAGAAGGAGTTGCTGGAAGGTGCTCGGGATGAGGTCGGCCCCGCGGACGACCTCCGTAATTTTCATCTCGAAATCATCCACCACGGTGGCGAGCTGATAGGAGGGTTTGTCGTCTTTTCGCCAGACTAAAAAGTCGCCGAAATCGCTCCCTGCCAGAGATTTTTGTGTTCCAAAAAAGCCGTCCTCGAACTGAATCCACTCGGGTTGGGGAATCCGGAAGCGCCAGTTGACTCCGGCGCGGCCGAGGGCGGAGCAAACGGGAAGGTGGGGACGGCAGGTGCCCGGGTAGCAATCGGGGGAATCTCCCGCATGCGGGGCACCCAGGGCGAGGGCGACCTCTTTGCGGGAGCAGGTGCACGGGTAAATGCATCCAGCGGCGCGGAGTGCCTCGAAGGCTTGATGATAGAGGGGGTGACGCTGGCTCTGGGAGTAGGGTCCTCGTGGGCCTCCCGCGTCCGGACCTTCGGTCCAAGAAAGTCCAAGCCAGCGGAGGTCCTCGAGGGCAGCCTCGTAAAAGTGGTGGTGGCACCGCTGGGAATCGAGATCGTCATTTCGAAAGATGAGCGTGCCTTGGCGTTGCCGGGCCCTTTCGGCAGCTTGCACAAAAGTGCTGGCGTGCCCGAGGTGAAGCAGGCCGGTGGGGGAGGGGGCGATGCGTCCTCGATAGGAATTCATGATGGCTCAAAAAAACAGAGGAGTCGGTACGGCAATCTGCATGCCCAGTTCCGATGGGAGAAGGGGGGCGTTGAGCGCTCCATCCCAAAATTATGGTTGGCACATTCAAAACTGGAACTCAGCACGCACGGATTCTTCTCGTGGACGATCACCCGTTCACGCGCATGGGCATGGCCCAATTTATCAACGCGCAGACGGACATGGGGGTTTGCGGAGAGGCATCCGATCCCCGGGAAACCATGCGTTTGATGGAAAACGGGGGGGCCGACCTGGTTTTGTGTGATCTGAACCTGCCCGGAAAGGGTGGCTTGGAGTTGATTAAGGATTTGCGGGCCCTATTCCCCCAGGTGCCGGTGCTGGTTCTCTCGATGCACGACGAGCCGCAATTTGCGCCCCGGGTGCTGAGGGCTGGAGCGCGGGGGTATCTGATGAAGAGTGAGAGACCCGAGCGGGTTGCTCAGGCGATTCGCGAAGTGTTGGGCGGGCGGATCGTGGTAAGCGAGCGCATGTCTTCGCTGATTCTCGAGATTTTCGCCGGGAAACCCATGCAGGATGCCGGTCTTCCAGAGGCGAGGTTATCGGATCGGGAGCTGGAGGTGCTCTCGTTTTTGGGGAGCGCGCAGAGTACGCGAACGATTGCGCAGAGACTGTGTATTAGCATGAAAACCGTGGAGGCTCACCGGGCCAACATTAAGCAAAAGCTGGGTTTGGATTCCTCCCAGGAATTGGTCCGGTACGCGGTCTGTTGGGTCGAGGAGAACGGGAAAATGCCGCCTGCGCTCGGCGCCTTGGCTGCGAGCTGAAGACCTGGAGGGAGGTTGCCCGAGGGGACCCCTGGCCCGGGTCCGCAGAGGCCGCGGCGGGGCTCAGTAAGCGGTCCGGGCGAGTTATTTTTGTTCGAAAACAAAAGCACCCTTCTTATTCCCCACGAGGACCCCAATTTTCCCCGCTTTTCCAAGCGGGCCAACCGTGACTTGGGTGCCGACACCGGAATCGCTGTCGATCAGGTGGGGGACAAACTCTGCACGTTTCCCTTCTCTCTTGAGTTCGAACCAGTAGAGCACCGCCGGTGCATTCGGATCTACGTCACCCTTCGGACCGTGTGCCCAGAAACGTTTTCCCGTCACCAAATCAGGCAAACCGTCTGCGTTAATGTCCGCGATGGCTAGGGCATGAGGCTGGCTAAAAACCGTTCCGTGCGTGGTGTCTTCGGGCTTTGCACCGACGATGAGATGTTTGTTCCACCCCGGCACGCCTCCCTCTGAAGTCTGTTCAAACCAGGCCACTCCATTTCCGTGTGCATCGAGACTGGTGATGACATCTGGGAGTCCGTCGCCATTGACGTCCTGGACGTACATCTGTGCACCGCCTTTTCCGAAGAGCACCTCGTGGAACTGCCACTCCGGGTCTCCCTCAAGCGAGGCGGGTTGTTCCCACCAGCCACGGGCTTCCAAAAGGTCGGGCCTCCCGTCGCCATTGACATCACCGACTCCCAAACCGTGGGTGTACTTGTGCCAGGGTCCTTTGGGGGAAATGGGGTGCCATGTCCAGAGAGCCTCCGGCTTGGTGGGGTCGGGGAGCGCGTAACCCAAGATACCTTTGGTCGAGAAAACGAGCCCCATCTGACCGTCGCGGGTGATCTTCGCCCAAGTCGGAGACTCGTTGTCTACCGAGTCAAAAGCGCGGTGTTCCCTCCAGGGACCCGTGGAGTCTTTCGGATTTTCGTACCAGTGAATGGCCTGGCCGGGGAGACCTAATACGAGAAGGTCCGGCCACCCGTCCCCGTTAAAATCAGAAACAAAATTGAGGAAGTTGTTGGAGTAACCGTTGGTCCCGCTTTTGGCGCCTTTATAACCGGGAACCACTGTGGGGTTTTCTCCGGCGGTCGGTGCGGGCTGGGTCCAGTTGGCCGTGGCCGGGTAAATTTCATGGCGTTTCTCGTAGGAGGGTCCTTCAAACCACCACGGGCCATACACCACGTCGGGGATTCCATCCTTGTTGAAGTCGCCGATTGCCGAGCCCTCGGCCCAGAAGTCATCCGTGAGTTGAAGTCGCGAGAAGGTTTGGGCTTGGGAGATGGAGGTCGTGACCGCGAGGGCTGCTGCGAGGAGAAGGAACTGGGAGGATTTCATGAGGGTACCTAGGGGAGGAGAGTTCTGAACGAACCCGGTTCTTGAAGGGTATGATGGAAGCGAACGGCTTTGGACAAAAATTGAGGGGGCAGGTCCGGGCCTTCTCAATTCGTAGCCCAGAGCTTTATTGCGACTCCTCCGTTTTAGCCCGGGTCTCGAAACGGGTGAATTCCTTGCGAAAAGTCAGTGGGACATCTCCAACCGGACCGTTTCGCTGTTTGGCGATGATCAGCGTCGCTTTGCCCTCGGATTCTTTTCGTTCATCGTCGCTTTCGGCGTAGTACTCCTCGCGGACAAGGAGCCCGACGAGGTCGGCATCTTGTTCGATGCTTCCGGATTCACGGAGATCACTCAGCCTTGGGCGTCCCTTGCTGTCGCCCGTGCGTTGCTCAGGGTTTCGGTTCAGCTGGGCGAGCACGACAATGGGGATGTTCAACTCTTTGGCCAGAGCCTTGAGCCCGCTCGAAATTTCGGCGATTTCGAGTTGGCGGTTGTCTTGGGCTCGGCGGGTGGTGGACCGCAAAAGCTGCAGGTAGTCGATGAAGATGGCTTGAATATCGTGCTGGCTCTTCATGCGCCTCGCCTTCGCGCGAAGCTCCAAGATGCTCAACCCCGGGGTATCGTCGATGAACATTTTGCTATCCGACAGGCGGGAGGCGGCAGCGGTGAGTGACGGGAAATCGCGGTCGGAGAGGAAGCCGTCGCGGACTTTGCCGAGGTTGATTCGCGCCCTCGAACACAACAGACGCTGCACCAGCTGCTGGGAGCTCATTTCGAGCGAGAAGACGGCCACCGCTTTTTTTTCCTCGAGGGCGATGTGCTCGGCGATGTTCATTGCAAACGCGGTCTTTCCCATGGAGGGGCGGGCTGCCACGACGATCATTTCCGAGCCGTGTAGCCCGTCGGTCATCTGGTCAAAGTCTGCAAAACCGGTCGGAATTCCAGAAATTCCGCCTCGTCTTTCGTACAGCTCATGGATGGCGTCGATGGCACCCATGACTTCCTTTTTCATGTCGAAGGCATTTTCCTGAAACTGGCCTTTGGCGATTTCCAAGATTCTGGTTTCGACCTCATCGAGAAGGGTCTGAACGGCTCCCTGTTCCTCGTAGCTTCGGGCGGCATATTCAGTGCATACACGGATTACCTCGCGCAGGGTGTGTTTCTCGACGACCGACTCGAGGTAGTAACCCACGTTGGCGGCGGTGGGCAGGTAGGTGAACAGATGGGTGACGAAGGCGGGACCGCCGACTTGGTCCAGTTGCTGCCGATCCCTCAGAAGTTGGGTCAGGGTGATGAAGTCGATCGGTTGGTTTTTGTTCCACATTTCCTGCAGCGTTTCAAAAAGAACCGCGTGGGCTGGCACATGGAACTGTCTGCCCGAAAGTCGCTTCTCCGCGCAGACGGATCCGACTTCCCTCGGAGACAAAAGGTAGCTCGAGAGCACGCCCAGCTCGGCCTCGGGAGACTGCGGCAGAGCGCGGTGGGGGTCCGGTTGGTGGAGGGCCTTCGCCAGAAGGTCGGGTTGGTCGCCCGCGCGGTCCGATTTGGAGCGCCTTTTTGGAGAGTCTGTTGGCATAAAAAATGGAGGCGGACTTTCATCCGCCTCCATTGTGGGTTGAGTCTGAGTGCAGCCGGATGAATGTTCCGCCTGGCTTCTGAAATATTACTTCGCGTGCTTGGCCTTCACCTTCGCCTTGAAGCCTCCGGCGGGAGCGTCTGACTCCTCTTGGGCTCCGGCAGATTCCGCCTGGCCCTCAGAGCCCTTCGCTTTCACGGTGAGGGACAGCTTCGCGATCACATCGCTGTGCAACTTAATGGAGATTTCGTGAGAGCCGCTCTCCTTGATCGGTTTCTCCAATTGCACGCGATGGCGGTCAATTTCGATGTTTCCTCCGAGCTCAGTCTTAATGCGGGCAACGATGTCTGCGGCGGTGATGGAACCGAACGCCTTGCCAGTTTCACCTGTTTCGAGCTCCATTTGGAGTTTGATTTTCCCAATGCGGCGGGAGAGTTCCTCGGCTTCATTCAGTTCACGCGCCTCGCGCTCTGCCCGCTTCGTCTTGAGCAGGTTAACCCTCCGGAGGGTTGCAGGGGTGACTTCGAGTGCCTTGCCGGTGGGAATCAAAAAATTCCGGGCATAACCAGCGCGGACTTTCACGACGTCAGCCTCCGCGCCGAGGGTTTCAATCTTTTCAGTGAGAATTACTTGCGTCGTAGCCATGACAAAAGAGGAGCAAATTGCGTTTAGGAAGCCCGACTGTGCGGGGGTGAGGAGACAAATGGAGCTGCCTCTGAATGTCAAGCGGACGCCTCTGAAAAAGCGGGGGAGGAGGAGGCTTGAGGCGCCTTGGGTTTTGGGGCTCCTTTTGACGGGGGACTGTTCGCGGGAGGGGCACGTTATGCTAACGAAGTCTCAATGGATGCGAATTCCTCCCAGCCCGACGAAGACCTTCGAGCAGTGGGTCATTTCTCGAAATTGGCGAAAGCTCGGGAGTGCGCGCTAGTTTTGGAAGCGAAAGGGTTTGTGTATCAGATTACCCGTGCCGGGTCCGGATGGATTGTGGAGGTAGAGGGCGCGGTTCAAGAGGATGCAGCCAGGGAATGGTCGACCTACCTGATGGACCGAGAGCCCATCGAGGGCGCTTTGGAGACTCTGCCTCCGGTGCAGAAGGGGGCGCTTTTTGTGGTGGTATGGGTTTTTCTCACCTTGGGGGTGCTTCAGGTGAATGGAGGCAGGGCTTGGCTGGAGGCGGGAATCTTGGACGCGGGGAAGGTTGTCCGGGAGGGGCAGATTTGGCGCGTGGTGACAGCGCTCACGCTTCACGGGGACGCCGGGCATTTAATTGTGAATCTGGGGATGATTCTGGTGTTTGGGGGGCTGTTGAGTGGTCGCGTGGGGCAGGGGCTGGGGTGGTTGCTGGTTTTGGGTGCGGGGGCCTTGGGGAATCTCGGGAATGCTTGGTTTTACGGCGCACACGGCCATCGGAGTCTCGGGGCCTCGACGGCGGTTTTTGGTGCGCTGGGGTTGCTATGCGGGAACGTGCTCGGAGAAGTGCTTTCGCATCGATCGGGGCGTCTCTGGTGGCGTTGGATTCTGCCTGTGGGCGCAGGTCTGGCTTTGCTGGCGGATTGGGGGTCGGGAGGCGGCGATGTGGAGCGGGTCGATGTGCTTGCCCATCTTTGGGGGGGAATGTTGGGATTGCCGCTGGGGTGGGTAGTTCGCAGGACACGTCTGGATTTGCGGGTTGGCTCCTCTGGGGGCAAGGCGTGTGGATGGGCGTGCCTTGCAGTCTTGGGCGCGTGCTGGTGGTGGGGTTTGTGGGCGGTTGCGGGCTGCTCCGCCCGATAATGGAGCGCCCCGATTGACCCGGGGATGGGGTGGCACTAGCCTCCGCCCTCCTTGAACCGCCATTGAGCCATGAGTGTGAATTACAAAGATACGCTGCTGCTTCCCAAGACTGATTTTCCTATGAAGGCGGATCTCGTGAAGCGGGAGCCGGAGCGTCTTTCTCGCTGGGAGGCACGGGGGCTCTACTCGCAAATTCTCCAAGCCCGACAAGGGGCCCCGAGCTTCGTACTGCACGATGGTCCGCCCTTTGCCAACGGCGATGTGCACATGGGGACTGCCCTTAACAAGGTGCTGAAGGATATCATTGTCAAATCCCGCAGCATGGCCGGTTTTCGCGCTCCTTTTGTTCCCGGGTGGGATACGCACGGCCTGCCGATTGAGTTCCGGGTGGTGAAGGAATCTCGCGGGTTGGCTCCTGCGGAAATCCGGCGAAGGTCGGAGGAGTACGCGCTAAAATACGTTGATATCCAGAGGGGCCAGTTCAAGCGCCTAGGGGTCCTTGGGGATTGGGAAAACCCTTACCTGACTCTCGCCCCTCAGTATGAAGCGGACATTCTCCGAGCCTTTGCCGGGTTGGTGGAGAAGGGGCTCGTTTACCAAAGCAAGAAGCCGGTGTACTGGAGCACCGGGGCGCAGACTGCTCTGGCGGAGGCAGAGGTGGAATATGCGGACCGTGAGGATCCGGCGATTTTTGTCGAGTTCCCGATTGTGTCGGGGCCGCTGGCGCATAGCGCGAGTATGGTCATCTGGACCACGACGCCGTGGACGCTGCCTGCGAACGTGGCCATCGCCGTGCATCCGCGGGAATCTTACGTTGTCGTGAGTGCCAAGGTGGCGGGACGGGACCGGACGCTGGTGATTGCGGAGAAGTTGCTGGAGGCGTTTGCGGTCGCTACCGGGGCTTCTGAGGTGACAAAGATGACGGTGGCAGAGGGCCAGCCTTTTCTGACGGGGCAGGCTTTGGCGGGGAGTGAGGCGAAGCATCCGTTTTTGGAGAGGCGTTCGCTGATTATCACGGCGGATTTTGTGACGACGGACAGTGGGACCGGCCAGGTCCACATCGCTCCGGGTCACGGTTCGGACGATTACTTGGCGGGTGTCCAGAACGGGCTTCCGATTCTCTCCCCGGTAGATGAATTGGGCCGGTTTACGGAGGAGGTCGGGATGCCGCTTTGGGTGGGCAAAAATGTGTTTGATGCCAACCGTGAGGTGATTCTGCACCTTCGGGATCAGGGGAGCCTTTTGGGGGAGCAGGTGTATCAGCACAGTTATCCGCACTGCTGGCGGTCCAAGACCCCCATTGTTTTTCGGGCCGTGGAGCAGTTTTTTATCCGCGTGGACGCGATCCGCGGAGAGGCTTTGCGGGCGATCGATGGAGTGGAATGGATTCCGCACTGGGGCCGCAATCGGATTGCGGGAACGGTGGAGTCCCGACCGGATTGGTGTATTTCGCGACAGCGCTCCTGGGGGGTTCCTCTGCCGGTGTTTTACGATGCGTCGGGCGCGGTTCTTTTGGATGCAGACCTTGCTCGGAAGGTGGCGGATTTGGTCGAGATTCAGGGGACCAACCTGTGGTTTGAGAAAGACGATGCCTGGTGGTCTGAGCAGATGGGGTTGCCAGCGGGAACCACACGGCGCAACGACACTTTGGACGTGTGGATCGACTCCGGGGTGTCTCACCAAGCGGTTTTGCGCCGTCACAAGGAGCTGCATTTCCCTGCGGACGTCTACATCGAGGCTACGGATCAACATCGGGGTTGGTTTCAATCCTCTCTCATGACGAGTGTGGCTCTGAATGGTGAGGCACCTTACCGGACGGTGATTACCCACGGGTTTGTGGTGGATAAGGATACGCGTAAAAAGGTCTCAAAATCCGCCCAGGGCACCTACGTGAAGCCCATGGATGCGGAGCATTTTGTGGGGAAATACGGCGCGGATGTGGTGCGCCTTTGGGCCTCCAGCGTCGAGTTCACGCACGAGGTGCCTTTCTCTGAAGAGTCTTTTGCGGTGCTCACGGATGCCTACCGGCAGTTTCGGAACGTGTTGAGGATCTTGCTGGCGAATCTTCATGATTTTTCGCCATCTCAGTCATCTCTGGATGGCGCCACGATGGTAGATCGATGGGCTCTGAGTCGGCTCCAAGAGGTGATCGCAGTTTGTCGGGAGGCCTACGCGGGCTTCGATTTTCGGAGGGTTTTCCAGACGTTGAATCAGTTCTGTACGGTGGATCTTTCATCTCTGTACGTGGATATCACGAAGGACCGACTCTATTGTGACTCCGCCAATTCCCCCCGGCGCCGAGCGACTCAGACGGTGATGGCCCGGATCTTTGACGCGCTGACCCGTTTGCTTGCGCCTGTTTTGGTGTACACGACCGATGAAGCTTGGGAGTTTTCGGGGCGTCCCGATTCGGTCCATTTAGAATTATTTCCCGAGGCGGATCCTAAATTGCGTGATCCCGAACTGGAGCGGCAGTTTGGGCAGTGGTTGGAGCTCCGTGCGGTGGTGGCGCAGGCAGTGGAGCCGGCTCGTCAGCAGAAGCTGATCGGGAACGCTTTGGAAGCCGCTATTGACCTCGACATCGCCGACGAGGCGCTTCTGGCTTCGGCGCGGGAAGTGCCGGAGCAACTCGAGGAGGCTCTGATTCTGAGCGAGATTCGGCTTCGTTCGGCGTCCAAAACGGAGGCGCGTTTGTCTCGCAGTGCCCATCGGCGCTGTGGGCGCTGCTGGAGACATCGGGCTTCGGTCGGGTTTTCGGAAAAACACCCTGAGTTGTGCGACCGTTGCGAGTCGGTACTGGAATCCGCCGTGGATGCCGACCGGACGGCCCTCTCATAAGTGGAGGGCGCTCCGCGAGAGTTGAGGGCGCCGCCCAAAGTGAAACTCTCGCTGAGCCAACCAGTCCCGAGGCAAGTGTGCGTCCGCCAGGGCAGACGTGCGCGCTCCGGGGCGGTGAGACCGATCGACTGTTGCAGCAGGGTTGCATTGTGTCGGAGCGTTGAGCTTCACCGGAACCGGATGTGGTTGATTGATTGGAGCGAGAAACACGGCCTCGGGCGGAGGGAGGAGCCTGATTGGCTCTTCTCTCCTGCGGTGTCTCGGATAATTTCTGGGAGAGTTCTTCCTTTTGCCTTTTTCCTCTCATGATGCCGACTGCACCCGATTCTGATGCCGGGCGAAAGCCCTCCCGCCACTTCACCCGTGGGGAGATCGTCGGTGCCTTACTGCTTGTGGTTTCCTGGTATGCCTTGGACCAGGCAACCAAACTTTGGACGGTTCGCCACTTGGCGCTCGGCGAGCATCGTGTGGTGTGTCCTGGGTGGTTTGATTGGGTGCACTTTAGCAACACGGGCGCCGCCTTTGGCATTCTGCAGGACAGCAACCGTTTCTTCATCGGCCTTTCTCTGGTGGCGTTGGCTGGGCTTGGCTGGGTTCTCCGCCGCCGGATTTTTCCGGGGCGCCTGAACGGGTGCGCCCTGCTTTTTTTGATTTCCGGGGTGCTGGGAAATCTCACCGATCGGCTCGTGCACGGGTATGTAGTGGATTTTTTGCTCTTTGACTTGGGTTTTGCGCCCGCGAACCCCTGGCCGGCCTTTAACGTGGCGGACAGCTGTATTTTTGTGGCGGTGACCCTGCTTCTGGCGGCCTCGGTTCGGGACGAGCTCGCGGCTCGCCGCAGGGGTGATTCTCAGGCTTAGTTTCAGGGCAGCAAGGGGGGGGCGGTGTTGCAGCGGCGGCGGTTCCCTCTCTCTGTCCCCATTTCCCCTTCTTGCCCCCAAACCACCCGCCGCCGCTGCATCCCGCCCCCCTCTTTCAAAGGGGCGACCCTAGCTGACCTTCACCTCAATGGCTTTGGTGCTCGCCTTTTCACTCTTTGGAATCCGGATGGTCAGAACGCCCTCCGAAAAATCTGCCCTCGCCTTTTCCGCCTCGACTCCCGGGGGGAGAGTGAAGGCCCTCTGGAATGCCCCGTAGGAGCGCTCGATACGGTGGTAGCGCCGCCCCTTTTCCTCTTTTTCCGCTTTGCGTTCACCGGAGATCTCCAGCGTGCCCTCGCGCACGGAGACCTTGACATCCGCCTTGGGGATCTCGGGCAGATCCGCCTTGAGGACATACTGGCGGTCGTCCTCGCTGATATCCACGGTGGGAACCCAGACTCCGGAGCTCAGCAGCTCGCCTGTATCGCGAGGAAAGGGGCCGAAATTCTGAAAGGGACTCAGCGCTCCGGCGGGGTTCCGCTCAAAAAGATTCTCCAGCCTCCTTTCAATCCCCTCCAGCTCCCGGAAGAGATCCGACTTCCCCCACTGGAACGGATTCCATTTGGTTAATGTGTTCATTGGTAATTGTATGTGTGAATTCTTGTGTGCCGCAGTGCCTGGGTTCTGGCCTCCTACTTCTCGGTCGCGCCGCTGCGGCTCTCGACGCACCGCCCCCCACTCTTGGTTACGGATGGGGAGGGTTTCGCGGGGGTGCGAATGTTCAAAAAAAGCGGTGGGAGATTTGGGGGGGCTCCCAAAGCGCTGAGGGGCCGGGGGGAATTCTCGCGGAGGGGTAAGCCGGATGCAGGGCGATGCCCGGGTGGACTGGAGTCCATGGGGGGGCGCGTGGACTTGATCGCGAGTAGACCGCCTGAATAGAGTCGGGGCTTATGTCTTCGGATCCCGCCTCTCTGTATTCTCGCAAAAACCCATTTCCTGCCGCGCACTCGGTGAATCGCCGACTGAGCCGGGGCACCTCGGAAAAAGAAACGCGGCACCATGAGATTTCCCTCGCTGGTTCCGGATTGGTCTACGAGGTGGGGGATTCTCTGGGGGTGTTCGCCTCAAATGATCCGGCGCTGGTGGACGAAATTTTGTCGGTGGTTGGACTCTCAGGGGGAGAGTCCGTGACCGGGACGGACGGGCAGCCAAAGACGTTGCGGGAAGCGCTCATCAAGGATTTTGTGGTGACGACGCCGTCCAAGGAGTTTTTTGCAGCGTTGGTGGCGAAGGCGGGGGATGCGGTGGCGGAGTGGAGTGGTCTGAGCACGGATGCGGCTCGGAAGAAGGAGTGGGAGGCGTATCTGTGGGGGCGAGAGATGATCGATTTTTTGAGGGCGAATGCTGGGTTGAGCTGGACTGCTGAGGAGTTTGTGAAGTGTTTGCGCAAGCTGCAGCCCCGTTTGTATTCGATTGCTTCGAGTCAGAAGGCGGTGGGTGAATCGGTGCATCTGACGATTGCGACGGTGCGTTACGAGAGTTTTGGGCGTGGGCGCAAGGGGGTGGCATCGACCTTTTTGGCGGACCGCACGGGGGGAGGGGTGCCGGTGCCGGTGTTTGTGCACACGGCGAAGCATTTCCGTTTGCCGGAGGACACCTCGACTCCCGTGATCATGGTGGGGCCGGGGACGGGCGTGGCGCCGTTCCGGGCATTTTTACAGGAGCGGAAGGCGACGGGCGGCGGTGGGAAGAACTGGCTGTTTTTTGGTGAACAGAGGCGGGAGTCGGATTTTCTTTATGAGGAGGAGCTGACGGCCTTGCAGCGGGAGGGAGCCCTGACGCGGCTGGAT
>JBANFR010000110.1:0-12181 GCA_037975925.1 Verrucomicrobiota bacterium | reverse complement strand
CGATTGGCCGAACATCGGTGCGAGTGCAGGGAGCGCCCGCTGGTGGCGTTCCTGCTGCGGGCGCCACGTTTGGTTTGGGTGGTACTGGCCGGTGGAGTGGAACGTTTGTTTATCCTGGAACGACAGGAGTTGGTACGGCGTTCCGTGGAGCGGTGCTGCAGAAGACGCAGAGAGGGGAGGGGTACTTTGTGGCGCCAGTTGTGGGCGGCAATGCTCGCGAGAGCGGTGTGGTGCGGCTTGAGGCACAATAGTGGCGGGCTGGAGATCAAATAGGAGGCGCCGCGCTCGAGATGAGCGCGGCGTTTTTTTTGTCCGGTTGAACCGTTTCTGCAGGACGACATTTCTTTGATTGCAGGCAAATCCGCAGATGCCGCGAGGTTCCCCGCCAGAGCGGCTAACTGGCCCAGAGAGCGCATGGCGCTCCCGTGATGAATTGTCTCGAGGATGGCGAGTCGGGTGGGTTTGTTCGCTCGTCGATACGGGGCGCGAATCGGTGAACGGCGCACTTCCCGCGAACGCGGGGTCATCACAGGGAATGGTTCTGTGGTTGAGTGAGCCAGTGGTCTGCGTGACATCCCTAATCCTTGAGCGGTCATGTGTGCCCTACGGGCCCAAATCACCTCCTTCAGTTTGGGAGTCGCTTTTTCCATTCCGCAAATTGCTGATCGGAAACCCACAAAAACAACCGACCCTAAACACAAAATTTCGGACAGGCCCTGCCACGGATCTGGGCCAATCCTTTTGCGGACCTGACTATTCGGGTACGGTTCTCGTACAGTGTTGGAGCTTGTCTCACTCGCCCCATGCAAATCTCTCCTCTGCCCTTCGAACGAAAATTTCCACGCACTATTCTTGGGTTCGCTTTCCTTCCGTTCCTGATCTTTGCCTCGGGTTGCACCGTGGGCTACACGAGCCGTACGCATCAGTACTCGGAGGTGACTCAGGGAGACCTGCATCGGCGCGAAGCATCGAACGACGGGATCGTCCACACCATGGAGCACACGGGTAAGGTGGTGATTGAGCAGGGGCGGATCACTTACCTTTCCCCGGGTTGCATCGTCCATTTGACTGAAAGCCGCTTCGGGAAAAAAACGGTGGCCGAGGTGCGGGAAAAAGATGGAGCGCCCGAGTTGTGGATGTCGGCGGGTTTAAGTTTTCGCCCGGCCAATGCAAAGGACCGCGCTTGGCTGGAGCGATTTCTTTGGTGCGTCGGGTCGTCAGACCGGGATCAAGCTTCTGTGGAATCGAGGATCAGGGCACGGATGGCTCATCCTGAGGACGGCGATTTTTTAGCGCCTGTTGGCAAACTAGCGCACTCGAGTGACCGGGTGGCCGTGTTGGAGAATGTCATCCGGTCCCCGCGCCTGAATTCCCGACAGCAGGTGGCGCTGATCCAAGCCTGCTTTGAGCACCTGAGTTTTTCCTCTGATCGCGTTCCGGTCCTGTTGCAGATTGTGCGGCGCTCTGATTTTTCGTTTGCAGCAAAACAGGCTCTCCTGGAGCGAGTTGATATGATGTCGTTCGACTCGGACAAAGCGCCTTTGTTGAAGGCGCTGTCTGCGCGGTGAGCGTGGCGTTGCCCACGCACGATGGCATCTCATGGCGGTGGGGGATTGGAGGGGTGGCTGCTTTGCAGGTGAAGGATGTCCCCTCATGCGCGGCTTCGTCGGAATGCGCGTGTGGGAAAAAACTCTCGGGTTGTTTTCGGGGCGTGCTGTTTGCGAGGCATTCCCCAGTTGCGTGAACTCGGGAACGCCTCAGCGAGCGGGTTGGAAGATGACGGGCTCTTTGGCAAAGGGCGGCGCATGTTTTGCGTCTGCCGCGATCTGGGGCGGGTCGGTTTTGCCGATTTGAAACAGCGGCAGAATGGGTTCGCCGCGAGTGTCCTTTTCGTAAGGCCGGTCTTTTTCCTCCATGAAGAGGCTGGCGTAGACGACGCTTCCGGGGTAGGTGCCGATGAGAACCTCCATATCGTAAGTCTTTCCGGCGGAGAGTGAAATCCAGCGGCTTTTGGATTGGTGGGTTTCCGGGTCGAGTTCAAAAACGGAGCCGTCGAGTCCGCCGTCGTAGGCGGGTTTTCCATCAAAGCGGACGATCATCCAGTCGGCGGCGGAACCCCGGAAGCGGAAGGTGCCCGATTTGGGGGCGGCGACTTTGCCTTGGTAATGGACGACCCAGAGGCTGGGTTTGACTTCGTCGGCGACGCCAAACGCCTTGGGGGCCTCGACGGCGGAGAGTTCCGGGAAATAGATCCGCTGGGCGCGCAGCTCCTGTTTGGCTCGGTAGTATTTGGAAAGGATGGCCGGGCTCCACGTTTTGGCGAAGCGTCTGAGGTCATCGACCGCCTCGGAGGGATTGGAGAGGGGTTCCTTTTTTGCGGTTTGTTTCAGGTCGTAAAAGGTGCCGGTGAGGCCTGGGGTGGTGGTGCCGCGGAAGCCGAAGGCGGTGACGGGGCCGCCGCTCATGGGGAGGGTGGTGGGGATTTTTTGGAGAGTCTGTGCGCTGAAGGCGACGGCGTTGGCGCCGATGCCGGCTCCGGGCATGCGGGGTGGAGCGGCGGAGGGGGCGAACGCGGGAAGATCGGGGAGGGAAATGGGAGCGGAGGGCGCGCTGGTGGTGATTCGAGAGGGAGGCGGAGGCGCGTTGAGGGATTGGGCGCGTTTGGCCATTTGGACGCGGTGTTCCACCTGGCGTGAGCCGCTGTTCTGTGCGGGCGGCGCAGGCGCAAAGGTGAGCTTTCGTTTGGCTTGGACGGTTTGGACGACCCACGAAGCCGCGCCGATCAGGAGAGCGCCGTGGAGCAGAAGGCTCAGGATGAGGAAGGTTCCGCCGCTGCGCTGCCAGCGGTGCCACCAGGCCTTGGGGGAGGGGAGAGGCATCGTGCGGGGAACGATAAAGGTTGCGCCTTGGAAGAGTCGAGATTGGTTCGAGGGCGCCTCTGCCGGGCGGTTGCGAGGGCGTGGTTAACCGGGTTTGGAAAGCAGAGGGCCGAGGTAGGGGGCGATGCGGCTGTGGGCTTGCGACAGGATGGCCTCGGGCGTGCCGGAGGCAATCAAGTGCCCCCCGCCCGCACCCGCCTCGGGCCCGATCTCGAGCAGGTAATCGGCTTCCGCAATGAGGGAGGTGTGATGTTCGATGACAACGACGGTGTGTCCTTCGTCGACGAGCCGGTGGAGAATGGCGAGCAGTTGGCGGACGTCGGCTTGGTGGAGACCGATGGTGGGCTCTTCCAGCAGATAGAGGATGGATTTACTGACTCTCGCTTTTCGGATGCGGGCGTGCTCAGTGCGTCCCATTCCGCGGTTGAGTTCACTGACGAGTTTGAGGCGTTGGGCTTCGCCACCGCTGAGAGTTTGGCTGGGCTGACCGAGGGTCAGATAACCGAGCCCGGTCTCGCACAGGAGTTTCAGCGGTCGGGTGATAGACGGGTGGGCGCTGAAGAATGCAGCGGCCTCTTCCATTGGCATGGCCATGACGTCAGCAATCGATCTGCCCTGATAGAGCACTTCGAGGGTCGCCGGGTTGTAACGTTTTCCCTGGCAATCCGGGCAGGGGATGTGAGCGGCGGGCAGGAAGCTCATTTCAATTTTGAGCGTACCCTGTCCAAGGCAGGTCTCGCAGCGTCCGCCTTCGGTGTTGAAGGAGAAACGGCCCGCAGCATACCCGCGCATCCGCGCCAGCGGGGTTGCGGCGAAGAGCGTGCGGATCGCGTCGAAGATTCCGAGGTAAGTCGCCGGGGTCGAGCGGGAGGTTTTTCCGATGGGCGATTGATCCACTTCCACCACGGCTTCGAGATGCTCCGTGCCTTTGAGGGAGGTAAACAACGGGTGGCTCCGCGATGCGGCAGGGGATTCGGTCCGGGCGCGCTTTTTGGACAGGGCGGCCTCGACGCCGGGCTTGAGGACACCGCGCATGAGGGTGCTTTTTCCGGATCCGGAGATACCCGTGAGGACGGTCAGTCGAGCCAGGGGAATTTGAACGTCGAGTTGTTTGAGGTTGTGCAGGGTTGCGCCGCGAAGCTCGAGCCAGGCGGGAGCAGAATCGGTCGGGCGTCGCTCACCCCGAATGGGGTGCCGCAGCGGGTTGCGCAGGCAGGCGCCGGTGGCGGAGGCCTCGCACCGACGCAAATCGTCGATGGTGCCCTGGGCGATGAGGCGCCCGCCGTGGCGTCCTGCGCCCGGGCCGAGATCCATAATGTGATCGGCGCGCAGGAGAGTGTCTTCGTCGTGTTCGACAATGAGGAGTGAGTTGCCCTTTGCCTTGAGCGCTTCGAGGGTGTCGAGCAAAGCGGCGTTGTCGCGCGGGTGGAGCCCGATGGTGGGTTCGTCGAGCACGTACAAGACTCCGCGCAGGTTGGAGCCGAGTTGCGCTGCGAGGCGGATGCGTTGGGATTCGCCCCCGGAGAGGGTTTTGGCGGAGCGCTGAAGCGAGAGGTAATCCAGGCCGACCTTTTCCAAAAAGCGGAGGCGCTGTGTGATTTCGGGAAGAATGTCTTTGGCGATTTCCGCGTGGGTTCCCGCGAGGGGAATGTGTTCGATCCAGTCGAGTGTTTGGCGTGCGGTTTTTTGGATGACGCCATCAATGGAGGTGTCTTCGATGAAGACACTTCTGGCGATGGGGTTGAGCCTTGCGCCGGAGCATCCCGTGCACGGTTCGGAGCTTCCGGAATCGAGTCCTTCGTGTTGGCGTTCGAGGTCCAATTCTTTCTCCAACTCGGAATCGAGCCGTGGATTGATGTGAGGATTCCAGACCTCGCCGAATCCGTTGCACTCTTTGCACCAGCCGTGGGGACTGTTGAAGGAGAAGAGGCGCGGGTCGAGGTCCTCGAAGGATTGGCCGCAATCGGGACAACTCCGTTCGGTGCTGATCACGTGTCGTTTTTGGCGGTGATCGAGCAGGAGGGCGGTGCCGTGTCCGACTTTGAGGGCCGTTTCGAGCAGGGCTTTGGCGTTGGCCTGGTCGGGAAACTTGCCGATCAAGACCTCGATGGTGTGTTCCGAAAAGCGTTCGAGTTTTGGAAAATTGGCGGCCTTTTCCCAACGGCCGTCGACGAGCAGATCCGTGTATCCGTGGCGTTCGGCCCAGCGCGCGGCCTCCGTGTGGAAGCCTTTCCGAGCTTTGACCAAAGGCGCGAGGACCCGAATCGAACCGCCCAGCGCCAGCGTTTCCGCCTTGGTGACGGCCTCGGCAAGCGACTGGCGTTTGACGGGCTGGCGGCAGTCCGGGCAATGCTGTGTGCCAAGTTTGGCAAAAAGCAGACGCAGGAAGTGGTACACCTCCGTGACTGTTGCGACGGTGGACTTTCCGCCTCCGCGTGTGATGCGTTGCTCAATGGCCACTGCCGGCGGAAGACCCTGGACGCGATCGACATCAGGGCGTTCGAGTTGGGTTGCAAACTGCCGGGCGTAGGGCGACATGCTGTCCAGAAAGCGGCGCTGCCCCTCGGCAAAAAGGAGATCAAAAGCGAGCGACGATTTGCCCGAACCGCTCAGTCCCGTGACGACGACCATGGAATCGCGGGGGATTTCGAGGGAGAGATTTTGAAGGTTGTGCTGCCGGGCACCCACGATGGAGATCGCGTTTCGTGGAGCGCTGTAGGAGGAGGCGGATTCTTCTGCTGCCAGGGGAGTGGCTTCGTGGGCTCCGGACAAAAACCTTCCGGTGTGGGAGTTTGGGCAGGCGGAAATTTGTTCGGGGGTCCCCGAGGCGATCAGAACACCGCCGCCGGCACCACCCTCCGGACCGAGGTCGAGCACATGATCGGCGCAGCGGATGACGTCGAGGTTGTGTT
The DNA here is from genome assembly GCA_037975925.1 of Verrucomicrobiota bacterium. Classification (GTDB taxonomy): domain Bacteria; phylum Verrucomicrobiota; class Verrucomicrobiia; order Chthoniobacterales; family Chthoniobacteraceae; genus Chth-196. Next base: position 6,390 of record JBANFR010000110.1, on the reverse strand, counting down.
CAATGACGATGACGGAGTGTCCCTGATCGACGATGCGGTTGAGGGTTTGGACGAGGAGCCGGATATCGTCGAAGTGGAGGCCTGTGGTGGGTTCGTCCAGGATGAGGAGTGAGTTGGGCTCGGATTGCTCACGGAGACGTTCGACGAGTTTGAGCCGCTGGGATTCTCCGCCGGAAAGACCCTGGAGAGGTTGGCCGAGGCGCAGGTAGCCGAGCCCGACTTCCTCGAGGAGGCGCAACGGTTTGGCGAGGGCGCCTTGTTCGAGGGAATCCAGAAAGCGCACGGCTTCCGCGACGCTGAGGTCGAGGACCTCGTCGATCGAGAGACCGCCGACACGGATGGCGCGCAGGTGTTTTTGGTAGCGGCGTCCTTCGCATTCCGGGCAGCGAACAAAGAGATCGCTGAGGAATTGCATTTCGATTTTCTCAAAGCCGCTGCCGCCGCATCGTTCGCAGCGTCCATTCCCGCTGTTGAAGGAAAAGGTGCTCGCCGTCATGCCGGCTGCCTTGGCTTCGGGGGTGCGGGCAAAGAGGTCGCGAATGCCGTCGAAGACACCGAGGTACAGGGCGGGGCTGGAGCGTGGCGTGCGTGAAAGGGGCGATTGATCCACGAGGACGACGGGGCCGAGAGATTCGGCTCCGCGCAGGGCCCGGCAGGCGCCCGGGGGTTCCTCCAGTTCAAGGCCCTGCAAGGCGGCGAGGTGGCGGTACAAGACTTGGTGGACGAGGGTGCTTTTGCCCGAACCGGATACTCCCGTGACGCAGCAGAGGACGCCGAGCGGAAAGGCGGCGTTCACATTTTGGAGATTGTGTTCGGAAGCGCCCTCGATGTGCAGCCATGCTTTGGGTCGGCGCCGCCGCACGGGAACCGGGATGTTTTTTTTCCCGATCAAATAATCACCAGTCAGCGTGGAGCAACGGCCCTCGAGGAGCGGCGGGAGCGGGCCGGAGTAGACGAGTTGTCCGCCGGTTTCGCCTCTTCCCGGCCCGATTTCGACGAGGTGATCGGCTGCGCGGATGATGCGGTCTTCGTGTTCGACGACGACGAGGGTGTTGCCGGCGTCGCGCAGTTGGCGGAGGACGCGGAGGAGGCGTGTGGTGTCGCGGGGGTGGAGGCCGATGCTGGGTTCGTCGAGGACGAAGAGGGTTCCGGTGAGAGAGGTGCCGAGGCAGGTGGTGAGGTTGACGCGGGCGGTTTCGCCGCCGCTGAGGGAGCGCGTGGGGCGGTCCAGCGTGAGATAACCGAGGCCGACTTCGAGCAGGTAGCGGAGGCGCGATTCGACTTCGCCGAGGAGAAGGTCGGTCGTGGATTCGTGGCGGAAGCGGTCGCGTTGGGAGCTGACAAAGTCGTGGAGCTCTGAGACGGGGGCGCTGGTCCATTCGGGGACGGTGCGGCCGCCCCAGCGGAAAAAAAGCGTCTCGGGGGCGAAGCGGCCTCCGTGGCAGTCGGGACACAGCGTGTAGGAGCGATAGCGACTGAGCTGCACACGCACGTGCATTTTGTAGCTCTTCGATTCGAGCCAGGAGAAGTAGCCGCGCACTCCGTACCAGAGCCCGGCCTGCCAGAGGGCTTCGCCGGACTGGCCGTTGTTTTCGCCTTCGAGCACCCATTGGCGGTCGGGTTCGGACAGTTTTGAAAAGGGAATTCGGGTAGGCACTCCGCGTTTGCGTGCGGCTTTGAGGAGGTCGCTCTGGCACTCCTGGCCGCTTTCGGTCTGGAAGGGTTTAATGGCGCCCTCTTCCAGACTCTTGGAGGGATCGGGGATGGCGCGGAGCAGGTCGAGGGTGATGGTGCGTCCGAAGCCGCGGCAGGTCTGGCAGGCTCCGAGCGGATGGTTGAAGGAAAAGCGGCCCGCGGTGGGTTCGGGCAGGTCACGGTTGCAGGCGGCGCAGTGCCAGCCGGTTGCAAAGGGGTGGGGTGTGTCCGCCCAGATGGCGAAGCCCTTTCCCTTCCCAAAACGCAGCACGGTTTCGATGGCTTCGGTCAGCCGCTCGCGAGGTTTGGGGCCCGGAGCGAGTCGATCTTGAACAACCAGGATCTGTGCGGGGAGCGAGGGGAGCGGGGTGTCCGTCCGGAAGATTTGTCCGGCGTGCCAGAAACGCTGAAAGCCTTGTTGCTGAAGGAACGCCAAAAAATCGGCGGGAGCAGCATCGGCGGGAACGGCGAGGGGAAAAGCGAGCAGGAGCGGGCTTTCGGACGGTCCTTGCAGGAGAGCCTCCACGAGGGAGCTCGGGGTTTGGGGGCGAACAAGTGCCTGGCAACCCGGGCAGAACGCGTCGACGACTCGGGGCAGGAGCAGTTTGAGGTAATCCTGGATGTCCGTCATGGTGCCGACGGTGGAGCGCGTGGACTTGACGGCGTTGACCTGCTCGATGGCGATGGCCGGGGGAATGCCGCAGATTTCATCCACGGCGGGCTTGTCCATGCGCTCGAAGAATTGGCGCGTGTAGGGACTGAAGGTTTCGACGTAGCGGCGCTGGCCCTCGGCGTAGAGGGTGTCGAAGGCGAGGCTGGATTTGCCGCTGCCGCTGGGTCCGGAAACGACGATGAGTTTTCCCAGGGGCAGCCGGAGATCAAACCCCTTGAGGTTATGCTGGCGCGCTCCCCGGATCAGAAGGGAAGCGCTTTCGGGGGTGGGTTTAAGGTCTGCCATAAGATGAGTTTCCGACGGGTGAGCGGAGTTTGACCGACCTGGGCAGGCGTCCCCAAAACGGGGTTCGTCGGAGCCGGGGAGGCTCCCTTGAGTGTGTCCCCGGAGGCTCAGCCCAAACGGACGGCTCGCGTCTTGTCCAAACGCAAAACGTCGCCGGCGGCAAAGGCCGGAGTCGCCTTCGGGTCGGTGATTTTTTCCGAACGCCACTGGACGCTTCCCTGCTCAACGAGGCGTCGGGCTTCTCCACGCGACTTGGTGATTTGGAAAGCGGAATGATAAGCGGCCACGACGGCGGAGACGATGTCTGTCCCCAGTGCGTTCACCGGGACCACGGGCAGGTCGGCCTGATCGAGGTCGCGCTTGGAGAAACGCGTGTTGAAATCGTCGAGTGCCCCCTGGGCGGCGACGTCGCCGTGGTAGCGAGCGACCAGACGCCGGGCCAAATCTTTCTTGGCGTCCATCGGGTGGATGGCCGGCATTTCCTCTCCGAGCAAGAGCAGGTAGTAGCGGGCCATCAGGGTGTCTGAGATGCTCATGAGCTTGCCGAACATTTCGGAAGGCGCCTCCGTGAGGCCGACGTAGTTGCCGAGGCTCTTGGACATTTTTTGAACACCGTCCAAGCCCTCCAGGAGGGGCATCAGGAAGACCACCTGTTCGGGCTGGCCCTCTTCCTTTTGAAGATCCCGGCCGACCAGGATGTTGAAGAGTTGATCGGTGCCGCCCATTTCGACATCCGCTTTGACCATCACGGAGTCCCAGCCCTGGATAATGGGGTACTGGATTTCGTGGAGGCGGACCGAGTCACCGCGCTCGATTCGGGAGCGGAAGTCCTCCCGGTGGAGCATTTGCTGGAGGGTGACGCGGCTGTTGAGGCGGATGATTTGTTCAAAATTCATCATCTCAAACCATTCGCCATTAAAGACGGTCCGGGTCCGGGCGGGGTCGAGAATTTTGAAGGCCTGTTCCTGAAAGCTTTTGGCGTTCTGCATGATGGTGTCATGCGAAAGCTGGGGGCGGGTTTTGGAACGGCCCGAGGGGTCGCCGATCATGGCGGTGAAATCGCCGATGATGAGGATGGCCTGGTGGCCGAGGTCCTGGAATTGGCGGAGTTTTTGGAGGCAGACGGTGAATCCCAGATGAATATCGGGGGCGGTGGGATCGACGCCCAACTTGATATTCAGAGGGCGGCCGAGCTTCAGTTTGGCGAGAAGTTCGCCTTCGGAAAGGATCTGAGCTGCGCCGCGTTTGAGGATCTCGAGTTGCTCTTCTGGGGCCTGCATGGGGGGCGGTGTTTAGCGGTGGCGTGGAATGGGCTCAAGCAGAGAGTCCGGCCGTCCCGGTTCCGCCAGCGCAGAGTGCGGCCGGGCTGGGTCTCGCTGATCAGGGGGTGGAAGGAGGACGGACGGCTTTGCGTTGTCCGAGACTTTCGAAAAGGAAGGCCAGTTTGGAGGGGGGGACCTCCATCGCATCCGCCGGCGGTTGCCAGGTTTCGGCCGGGAGATTTGCGGCGAAACGGATGCTTTCGATTTGCAGCACCGCCGAGGCTCCCGGTCGCTGGATGCCGACGCGGGCCGGGCGGTTTTGTGGGTTGATCCAAAGCCGCATCGCCCACCCATCCAGATCGGAGGGGAGGAGTCGGGCGAGCTGGGGCAGGAGACGCACGTCGATGACCCGACAGGGGACGCCTCCGAAGGGAGCCTCGCCTTTGGCATCCACTTGGAGGAGCGCCGGGAAGAGGGCGAGTTGCGTGCCGGAAAAGGGGAGCTGGATTGGGGGGAGAGTGAGGTTTTGTGAGCCCTGCGGTTGCCTGGCGAGCAGCTCCCGGACAGTGGCTGCGGGAGAGGCCCACAATTTTTGGCCATTCCGACAAGCGGTCACCGAGTTTTGGCCGTGGGGGAATTGCACGCGCATCCTGCCTGGGGCCTCCACGGAGAGGTCAAAGGGCGGAAAATCGGTGCCGAAAGAATGGCCGGCGAGGGCCTCGACCCGGCCGGTAATCTGAAAGGCGCGGGCGCTGCCGGACGGAGGCGAGGCGAGGGCATCCAGAAACGGGAGGATGGCGGATTGGGCATCTTGTTCGGGGCTCGGAGCAGCGGGATTTGGCGGGGCGGCGACCCCGGGGCGGCTTATCCAGAGGACGCCGAAAAAAATGAGAAAGAAAAGGGATGTCTCAAGGCGGAGGTAGGCTTTCATAAGCTTTCCATTTAAGGAATAGGGTCAGCCTGCACTAACGAATCCACACCCCATGGCGGCAACGCTTTTCTCTTCGCTTTTCCTTGCCAACAGCGACGGCGGCCTCGTCTTCGCCTTCCAGCAATCCACGCTTCCCGGAAAAATCGTGCTCTCGGCCCTGTTTGTGGGGTCGGTTTTTTCCTGGTCGGTGATGCTCACCAAATTTTTGACGCTGCGCGTCGCCCAGCGCCAGAGGGAGCGTTTTCTGGAACTGTTCCGTCAGGACCGCCAGCCGCTGAGACTTTTCGCCGATGACCTGCATTTTGAAGGCGCCCCCGTCTTTGCGGTGTACGAGGCCGGTTGCACCGAACTGGCCTACCAGCTCGTGGGCGCCTCCGAGGTGGACGAAACCTTCGCGCAACGGCTCGAAACGGCCCAGCCCATCACTCCGGCGCAAATGCGGGTGGTGGCGGTGGCGATGGAGCGCGCGGTGGGTGAATCGGCTCTCAAGCTGGAGTCGCAGATGATTGTGCTCGCGACGGCTGTCAGTGGTGCGCCGTTTATCGGGCTGCTGGGAACGGTGTGGGGCGTGATGGAGACTTTTGCGGATGTCGCAAAAGCCGGGTCCGCCAGTCTCGCTGCCATGGCCCCCGGGGTTTCGGCGGCGCTGATCACCACGGTCACCGGCCTCCTGGTCGCCATTCCAGCGATGTTCGGCTATAACTATCTCGTGACCACGGTGCGCGGGATGATTGTGGAGTTGGACAATTTTGCGGCGGAACTGACGAGCGCCTTCGAGCACCGATACGTTTCCCACCGGCCGGAGGCTCCCGTTTCGCAGGGGGCGCAGAGACACTGATTTTCCGGGGTATGCGCCGCTTCTCCGACAAACACAGCATGCACACGTTGAATGAACTCAACGTGACGCCCCTGCTCGATCTGGCCTTCGTGCTCTTGCTGATCTTTATGATCACCACGCCGCTCATGGAGAACAGCACCGACCTCGTCCTGCCGACGGGCCAGCGCGAGGCACGCGATGTGGACCCTAACGCGGTCACCAATGTGTCTCTCTTCAAGGATGATCGTTTGCTGCTGAACACAGAGGCGGTCACTTTGGCGGATCTGACGCAGCGTCTGGCGGCGCTGCGCGAGGCGAAACCGGACATGGCGGTTCTTGTCCGGCCTCACAAGGAGTTGCCCATTCAAAAACTCATGGAGGTGATGGATGCCGTAAAAGCGGCAAGCATTACCAAGGTGGGGTTGGCGAAGGCCCCGGAGGTTCCGTAAGAACAATCAGACCGTATGGGGGAACCTTCTTTCTTCCGTCGAAACCTGCTCCTGGTTGCGGGGCTGCACCTCGTGGCCCTGGGGGCCATGTGGTTCTGGAGCACCGCGAGTGTGCGGCCCAAGTCCGAGCCGATTCTCTGGCTGGACGGTGGCGCCCTGGGCGGTGGAGGCGCTGCTGGCGGTGGTTCTGAGGGGGCACCATCGGCCGGGCGTCCTGCTGAATCCAACGTGTCCCCAGCGGAGCCGCCTCCCGTAAATCCGCAAGTGCCTGTGGAGCC
>JBANFR010000109.1:0-12295 GCA_037975925.1 Verrucomicrobiota bacterium | reverse complement strand
GCGGAGGAACACCTTGATGATTCCCACGCCGTTGTAGGAGTTCGACTCGATGTGTTCGATGTCGTTGACCGTGGCGGAGAGCGAGCGCTCGTGGATGTAGAGGATGCGCTGCTCAATCTCCTCGGCGCTCAGTCCCGCGTATTGCCAGATGACGGAGACGACCGGGATCGGGATGGAGGGGAAGATGTCGGTGGGAGTCCGCAGCAGGACAAACGGCGTGAGCAGCAGAAGGGCGAGCGCAGCGACGACAAAGGTGTAGGGGCGCCGGAGCGCAAGGCGTACAATCCACATGGCAGGAGGCGGTTGGGCCGACGTCGGCTCAGCCCGAACCGCTTTTCAGGAGGAACGAGCTTAGCTGTGGTGGGAGAGGTACCGCTCGGCATCGAGGGCGGCCGCGCACCCCTGGCCCGCTGCGGTGATGGCCTGGCGGTAGGTGCGGTCGGCCACATCGCCGCAGGCGAACACGCCCGGAATGTTGGTGTGGGTGCCGTTGCGCTGGATCAGGTAGCCGTCTGCATCCATCTCGAGTTTTCCTTGAAACGCCTTGGTGTTGGGAGTGTGCCCGATCGCAACAAAAACGCATTTCACCTCGAGTTCCCGTTCCGTCCCCGAATTGGCGTCGGTGAGGCGAATCGCACGCATCTCGCCCTCGGAGTCCGTGAGGTATCCGGCAGGAATGCTGTTCCAGAGGACCTCGATTTTTGGGTTCGCGAGGGTCCGGTCTGCCATGATTTTGGAGGCGCGAAGGGTGTCTCGCCGGTGGATGAGATACACTTTGGAGGCGAAGCGGGTGAGGAAATTGGCCTCTTCGCAGGCCGAGTCGCCGCCGCCCACGACGCAAACCGGGACGTTTCGGTAAAAGGCGCCATCGCACGTGGCGCAGGAGGTGAGCCCGTGGCCGATGAGTTCCTTTTCTCCGGGAAGGCCCAGCCACTTGGCGGAAGCTCCCGAGGCGACGACGAGCGTCTGGGTCTCCACCCAACGATCATCGAGCTTTACCTTGAGGTGGTCGCCGGCCGTTTCGAATTCCTGGACGGTTGCGTATTCAAAACGGGCACCGAAGCGTTCGGCTTGGGATTTCATGTTCATGATGAGCGCGGGGCCATCAATTCCTTCGGGAAATCCCGGGAAGTTTTCGACGAGGGTGGTGGTGGAAAGCTGACCTCCGGGTTCGTGTCCCTCCAACACCAGGGGAGCAAAGTTTGCCCGCGCGGCGTAAATCGCTGCGGTGAGTCCGGAACAGCCGGTGCCGACAATAATCATCTTCTCCATCCCGCGAACTTACCCCCGGGGAGCTTCACGAGGCAATCCGCGCGCTCACAAACCGCTGTGGAGCGCGTCTGTCTGGGCTTCTCTGTTTTGCGAATGCTATTGCCGGAGCCGTCTGGCTGGTTGAAAAGAAGAAATGGTCCCCACCCCTTCGTCCGAGGCGCGCCGGAAGAACTTTGTGATCGATACCAACGTTCTTCTGCATGATCCGCAGTCTATGTTTTCCTTTCAGGAACACGTGGTTTGGATTCCGATCGAGGTTTTGGAGGAGCTGGACAAGTTTAAGTCCGAAACTACCACTCGCGGCGCCAATGCCCGGGAGGTGCATCGCAAGCTCAACGAACGTTTCCCCAACGCCGCCTCCATGCAGGAGGGTGTCGGCCTCGAAAGCGGCGGTCGGATCCATGTGTGTGTCAACGCCGCCGTCCAATTTGACGGAGGAATCTGGCGGCTCTCAAAACCCTGCGAGCGTCTCACCAACGCCCAGGCCCTGTTCCCGGATTTTTCGCGCACCGACAACCGGATTCTTGCAACCGCCGCGCACTTGGCGGAGACGGGGAGCACCCCGACCATTCTCGTCACCAAGGATCTCAACCTCCAGCTCAAGGCCCGCGCCGTCGGTCTGGAGGCGCAGGATTACCGCACCGACCGGGTGGAGGACGATCACGACATCCGGCGCGCACAGCGTCGCTCGGGGGACGAGGACTACGAGAGCCTGGAGATTCCCGGTCATCGCCTTCAGGCCTTTGCCAGCGAGGGGCACCTCTTTCTTGGCGAACACGCATCCCGCTTTCTCCCCAACCAGTATCTGCTGCTGCGCAGCGCCGAGACTCCCTCTCATGGAGTTCCGGCCCGCCACAAACAGGGCGGCTTTTTCAAAACGCTGCAGCGGGATCACATCAATATTCGCGGGGGCCGTTCGCTCCAGGCTCTGAATCTGGGTCAGCGCTTTCTGTTGGACGCGCTGTACGACCCCGATATCACGCTGGTGACGGTGTACGGGAAGGCGGGCACAGGCAAGACGCTGCTCACCGTGGGGGCTGCTTTGGAACAGGTTCAGAACGGGGATTTTGAGAAGATGCTCATCACCCGGGTGATCATGCCTACGGGCAAGGACATCGGTTTTTTGCCCGGCAACAAGGAGGAGAAAATGCAGCCTTGGCTGCAGCCCGCCTACGACGCTCTCGAGCATCTTTTGGCGCGCCCGCGGAAACCGGATCAATTTGAGAAAAAGAAGGCGAGTGTGCGCAAGTCCCTTGGGGCAGCAATGAGCGGTGGAGCGGCCGCTTCTGCGACAGGAAAGCAGTTGCGCCCTTACGAGCCGCTCCTCCACTCGGGGGTTCTGGAGGTGGAGGCCATTACCCACATCCGGGGCCGGTCCATTCCGCGCTCCATTTTTATCGTGGACGAAGCGCAGCAGTTGACGCCCCATGAGGCAAAGACGCTGGTGACGCGGATGGGGCGGGGGAGCAAAATGGTGCTCATTGGCGACTTGGGGCAAATCGACAACCCCTATGTGGACGCGCACACCAATGGCCTGGTCTACGCCCGCAATAAACTGCAAGGGCAGGATTTCATGGTGCACGTGAACCTGTTCAAGGGCGAACGAAGCCACATGGCCGAAGTCGCGGCCAACCTGATGTAGACGGGTTCCGCCCAGAGCAAACCGGGGAGCGTCCTCAGCGCTCCTCGAGGTGAACCGTCACCGTCATTTTGCATCCGCCTCTGCCCCAGTAGGTTCCTTTGACCGGAGCCACGTCCTGGTAGTCTCTGCCTACGGCGAGGGTCACGTAGTGCTCTCCGGCGAGGCAGTTGTTGGTGGGATCCAAACCGTACCATCCGTTGCCAGGAATCCAAACGTCCACCCAGGCGTGGGTCGAATGGGCCCCGCGAATGTCCTTGCGTCGGGCATCGTAGAGGTAACCGCTGACATATCTCGCGGGCAAACGGACGGCTCTACAGAGCGCGAGCATGAGGTGGGCAAAATCCTGGCAGACGCCTCGCTTGGTTTCGAAAAATTGGGTGGATGTCGTGTTTACGTGGGTGGCCCCGGCCACATACGTGCACTGCTGGTACACATAGCGCATGAGGGCGTAAGCGAGTCCGAAGACGTCGGTCTGCGTGGTCAGGGTGTCGATGGCCGCCCGCCAGATCTCGGGCGGGATTTCCACCGGTCCGCCGGCCTGCAGGAAGGGCTGCAAATCCTCCATTTTTGAGGCGTCGTTGAGCGTGCTCAAATCAACCCCCTTTGGTTCACCGGCTGCATAACAGTCGGTTGTCACCACCGTGCTGGTCGCTTCGATCAGCAGCTTCTGATGCGTTTCCTCCACCTCAAAATACGTGACGGTATTCTGGTGGAAGTCCTGAAAACGCCGCAACCGGGTTGGGGGCAGGACTCGGAGGAGGAAAAACGTCGGGTCTTGCCAGAGTGTTTTGGGGGGAGTCAGCCGAAGCTCGTTGGAGCTCTCTGTGACGGGAGAAAAGTATTGGTAAACCGTCGAGTGAGTGATGTGCAGCTTCATGGACTCGTCAGGAGAGTGGAGATGGAAACGCCGCCCGGCACCTCGATACCCGCGCCAGAGGAGCGGAGGTGAGCCGGGAGAGGAGAACTCAGGCCTCTACTGCTGTTGTTGTTGCTGCTGTTGAAGATGGATGCCGATCGGGTCGAAAACGGAGGGCGCTGGGGCGGCCCGGGTGTATTCCTGGGGCAGGAACACGTAGGTTTCAAAAATGGCCTGGCCCGCTTCGTTGAGGGCCACCTGCAAGTCGTCGATGTATTGATGCAGGCCTCGCTTGAGAACGTCTGCCGTCGAAGCGAAATTGAGTTTTGCCAAAAGAGCTCCCGTGAGCTTTTCGCACTTGTTCGAGTACTGTCCGGTGGGAGTGCGGCTGATGGCGTGGAGCATTTCATCCACCATGCGCACCGAGAAACGGACGGATCTCGGGAACTCCACGGAGAACAAAAGGAGGTCGAGGATCTTTTCCAGCGAGACCTCGCTTCCATTGACCCTGCGGTACGAAGCGTGGGCGGAGCAGGCGCGCAGGATCGTTCCCCACTGGAGGGAGTCCACGGCATGATCTTCCCCATCGAGCGTCTGGGTTTTGATGTCCAGAAAGCGGCTCGTCTTGTCCGCGCGTTCGAGGAAGCGACCGAGTTGCAAAAAGTTCCAGCCCTCCGAGCGCGAGAGGGTGGCCGAAGTGATCCCGTCGAACTGGAGCGAAGACTGGATGATTTTTTCGAAGAAGACCTGGGGCGAATGCTCCAAGAGAGCGGTGCCCTTCGGGGAACCCACGAGCAAATAAAGCGCGTTTAACTCGGCCCACATCTCATCCGAAATTTGATCCCGAACTGTGCGGGCATTTTCGCGCGCCTCGCGGATGCAGGAGAGGATGGAGTCGGGGTTGCGTTCGTCGATGGTCAGGAAGTGGCTGATGTCCCCCGGTTGAGGGTCTGGGTGGAGCAGACGGAAGCCTCCCTCCATGGCGGTGGCCGCAAGAACCGGGGTCCAGTACTCGTCGGATTTCTGAGAGCCGAAGGCGGCGGAATCCAGGAGCAGTTCGACGCTCACCTGCATGAGGCGGGCAATGTTTTCAGCCCGTTCGATATAACGGGACATCCAGTAGAGATGGTCTGCGACTCGGGAAAGCATGGGAAGTGGGAAGGGGTTTGAGAGAAATGCGGGCTACTTGGAAAGAACCCAAGTGTCTTTGCTGCCTCCGCCTTGAGAGGAATTGACGACGAGCGAACCCCTCGTCAAAGCCACGCGTGTCAGGCCGCCTGGAAGCACCTTGGTGCTTTCACCGCAGAGCACAAAGGGCCGCAAATCCACATGGCGCCCCTCAAAAGCGCCATCCACGAGGGTGGGGTGCTGGGAAAAATACACAACGGGTTGCGCGATGTAGTTGCGAGGGTGCTTTTCAATCTTCGCTCGGAATTCCTCGATCTCCGCCTTCGTCGCTTTCGGCCCGATGAGCATTCCGTAGCCGCCGCTTTCATTCGCTGCTTTCACCACCAGTTGGGGAAGGTTCTCGAGGATGTATTTTTTGTCCTCCTCCCGCCAAGCAAGGTAGGTCGGCACCTGGTCCAGGATGGGATCCTGTCCGAGGTAGTACCGGATCATCTCCGGCACAAACGCATACGTCACCTTGTCATCCGCCACGCCAGTGCCGATGGCGTTGGCCAGTGCCACATTACCTCTGCGGACCGAATCAACGAGGCCAGGAACGCCCAGCATCGAGTCTTTGCGGAAGACGAGGGGGTCCAAGAAATCATCGTCGATACGGCGGTAAATCACGTCGACCTGGCGAAGCCCGTGGGTGGTGCGCATGTATACGAACCCATCCAGCACGACCAAATCGCGTCCTTCGACAATCTCGATGCCCATCTGGCGGGCCAGGAAGGAGTGCTCGAAGTAGGCGCTATTGTGGACCCCGGGAGTCAGGAGAACACAAACCGGGTGCGCCGTTTGGCGGGGCGCGATGTACTGGAGAACGGCCAGAAGATCCGAGGGGTAGGTGTCCACGGAACACACCCCAGTGCTCCCGAAAAGCTGGGGGAACACCCGCTTCATGGCGGCGCGGTTTTCCAAAACGTAGGACACCCCCGAAGGGCAGCGGCCGTTGTCTTCAAGCACCAGATAACGCCCATCCCGGTCGCGGATCAGGTCGGTGCCGCAAATGTGGATGTAGGTGTCGCGCGGGACGCGCACTCCCACAAATTCCGGTCGGAAATGCGCAGCACTGCGAACCACCTCTTCCGGGATAATCCCGTCCTTCAGGATCTTTTGTTCGTGATAGACGTCGTACAAAAACAGATTGAGCGCCGTCATGCGCTGAATCAGGCCTGCCTCCACCTGCTCCCATTCGTGCGCCGGAATGACTCGGGGGACTGGATCGAAAGGGAAGACGCGCTCGGTGCCCTTTTCGTCGCCGTAGACCGTAAACGTCACCCCTTGTTTGAGGAAGAGCAGCTCGAGGCTCTTGACCTTTTGCTCCAGCTCTTCGGGAGACATCTGGGAAAAGCGGTCGGCTACCGGTTGATAGTAGGGCCGGATGTTTCCGGCGGCGTCCATGAGTTCGTCGAACAGATCTGCGGGGCGATAAGATTGGGCAAGCACCTCTTCTGTCCAAGCAAGCGGCTTGCCAAGGCGTTTCAGTCGGTGGAAATGAGGGGTTTATCGATGGGCTGTAAAGAAATGAACAGCTCCCGGTGGAGGGGGTGAAAAAAAAAAGGCAGAGCCCAGCGCGAGGCCGGGCTCTGCCTGAGGTCAGCGGTCAAGATCAGGCAAACAGCCGGGAGACAGGTTTGGCTTTGACCAATTCCCTCGGCTGGTTGAGGTGGTTGTACACAATCGTCTCCGGATCGATGCCGCAGGCGTGGTACATGGAGGCCAGCAATTCCATCGGGTGGACCGGATCTTCGGCCGGCGCGCTGCCCGTTTTGTCGCTTTGCCCGTGCACGTAACCCCGCTTGGTGCCCGCGCCAGCCACAATCGCGGAGTAGCAATAGGGCCAGTGATCACGTCCGTCGGCGCTATTGCCGTTGCCGGAAGTGCTGACGCCTTTGGTCGGAGCGCGGCCGAACTCGCCAATGGCGACCACCAGCGTCTCCTCCAAAAGCCCACGGGAATCCATGTCATCGATGAATGCCGACAGACCTTGGTCGAGCATCGGGCCGGACTTGGTTTTCATCCGGTCTGTCAGACCGACGTGATGATCCCAGGAGTGGTTATCGGAGTTGGCAACCTTGGGCCAGATGACCTCGACCACTCGGGTGCCGGCTTCCACCAGGCGACGCGCGAGCAGGCAGCTTTGTCCGAAGGTATTGCGTCCGTAGCGGTCCCGCATTTCTCCGGACTCTTGGCTGAGGTCGAAGGCGTTTCTTGCTTTGCCCGACACGATCAGGTTCAGCGCCCTCTGATAGTAGTCGTCGAGGTTGAACTTCTCGACCGCCTTCTCCACGTCAGGCATGGCGGATTCGATCACGGAACGCAGGTCGGCGCGGCGTTGGAGGCGGAGCGAGAACACCTCGGGTGGGAGCTTGAGGTCTTCCACCGTGATGCGCTCCATCTTGCCCATGTCGAGGTCGTCTCCGGGCGGGTACAGCGTGTAAGGGTCAAACGCTTTGCCGAGGAAGCCTGCGGTCCCGCCCTTGCCCACCACATTGCTTTCCTGGAGGGGCCTGGGAAGCATCACGAAGGGGAGCATTGGCTCCTGGGAGGGCTTCAGACGGACGATGTTCGATCCGAAGTTGGGGTAATCTTTGGCGTCGGGTGGCTCCAGCTGGCCGGAGGGGCTGACCTTGTCCGTCGTGTACCCGGTCATGATCTGGTAGATCGCGGCCGTGTGATTGAAGAGTCCGTTCGGCGTGTACGCCATGGAACGGATCTGGGTGAACTTGTCATTCAGTTTGGCCAACCGGGGGAGGATTTCCGTGTAATGAATCCCCGGAATTTTGGTCGGAATCGTACCGAACGCGGTGCGGATGTTGTCGGGCACGTCCACCTTGGGATCCCAGAGGTCGATGTGACTGGGCCCTCCTTGGAGGTAAATCATGACGACGCTTTTGGCCTTGCCCCAACCCGGGCCGCCGATTTTTCCGGCATCACTGGCCTGGGCCTGGAGTTTGAGCATGGAGCCGAGGGACATGCCCATGATGCCGGTGCCGCCGAGGCGCAATAGGTCGCGCCGTGACAATTTCATCTCTGCATTGCAGAGGTCGCTGCAAGTTCCGCCTGGGAGGTGAATCATAATGTGGATGGAGGGTTGACGATTCGGATGTGTTTTTTGGGTGAGAGGCTACCGGTTGAAGAGGAAGGCCGGGTTGTTGATCAGGGCCCATGCAAGGTCCTGAACCACGGTGAGGCGCTTGTTGGCCACCTGACTCTTGCTCGCAGCCGCGTCGAGGCGCAGTTGCACCAGGACAGGATCCAGCGGAATGGGTTCAGTGGCCTTTGCGAGCGTCTCCTTGAGTCCCGTGTGGGCAGGGTCCGGAGCCAAGGGGACTTTGGCTTCTGCCAGCTCCCGGTGCAGTCTCCAGAATTCGGCATCGGTTGTTTCGACAAACTCCGCCAACGCCTTGCGCTCTTCCTCTGTGCGATCTGCCGAAGGCTTCGCCGCGGCCTCGGCCACCGCTTGGGGAACGCCCTCATGGAGCGGATCCGCCGCTGTGGTGAGATACACGCGGAAGCGTCCGATGGTATCGTTGGATTTTTGTGAAAGACGCAGTGTGAGCTTCGACTTTCCGGCCTGAGTGGATGGCGCGGCGAGTGCAAATGCGGCCACTTGGCGTTGTCCCAAGGCTTTGCCGAGGGACCAACCCTTGGCGGCATCGTCATCCTTCCCATCGATGGCGGCCGAGATTGGCAGTTTTTCGGCCTCGGAGGACGCCCATGCTTTGGCGAAGGGCACTGCCTTCATGGTTGCTCCGTTAGTCGCGGGCGCAGATTGGAGCGCCAGTTCATTGAGCAGGAAGTTTCCGCTCTTGCTCCGGCCTGGCCCCATGTCGGGAAGGGTCTTGTCGGGCAGCACTTCCAGCAGGACTCCGGTGACGCCTTGAAGGTCGGCTTCAAATGTCACGGTGTAATCTGAGCGCGTGGCTGGCCCGGAGGCGGCGACGGTGCCGTCCTTCTCAATGGTGAGTTTCAGGTTCCCTGTCGCAGTCGCCGTCTTCGGCTCGAGTCGAGTCCAACGAACCGGATTGGCCGCAGGTTGATTGGTCGCAATCCAGCCTTCCACCCGGCTTGCTTGCGCATTTTCCCAGCCTTTGATGGCGAGTTGAGCCCTGGCCTCACGGGCTTTCCTCACGTTCTCGCGCTCTTCTCTGAGGAACTTGGTGGCCGCCTCGTAAGCGTCGAGCTTCTCTTTGGCAACCGCCATGGCCTCGACGCGCTCCTTTTCCATCCGCGCGATAATCGGCGCCTGTTGCTTCTCCTTTTCCTGCCATGCCTGGGTGACCTTTTGATGGTCGCTCTCCATGATGCTCATGATCCGGCGAGTGGCCTCCATTTCCTTGGGCGTCGCGTCTCGGGAAAGGATGCGCTGGAAGAGTTCGCTCACGAGAGAATTGTCGTCGGGTTGTTTGGCGACGAGTTTAGCGAGGTCGTTTTTCGGGTCGTGAATGGCTCCGGAAACCGTGGGACCGCTCAGCAAAGCCATGACTGATCCGAGTCCGAGGTTGTTGCTTCGCTCGCACTCGCAGGTGCTCTCGCGTGAGGGCTTGCCCAAGGTGGCCAGGAAGCCCGCTGCCCCGGCACTGGTCGTGTCCACCATCATCGCAGCGCGTCCACCCGCCGCGACCCCGGGCAGTTCGGGCTTCGAGCCCGTCACTTTGAATACGGAATCAAACAACGTTTCCGCAGGAAGACGGCGTGCGACCGCGTGAGAGTAATTCACGGTGTCATCCTCATTCCATCGGTTGGTCTTGATCGAGAGTTGGTAGGTGCGGGATTTGCACACGATCCGGAACACCTCGCGGGTGTCGAAGCCAGTCCGGATGAACTCCCGGGTCAGGTGTTCGAGCAATTCCGGGTTGCTGGGCGGGTTCCCTGCGCGAATGTCATCGAGCGGCTCAATGATCCCCCGGCCGAGCAGGTAGCCCCAGATGCGGTTCACATAGCTGGAGGCGAAATACCGGTTGTCCGGAGAGGTGATCCAGACAGCGAGCTTCTCTCTACGGGGGGCCGCCTCGTCGACCGGTTTATCGACTTTGGCCGGGAAGGGGAATTCGGGGGCTGTCACTTTGCCGGTTCGGTCATGCTTGATCTCGCCTGCCTTGTTGTTCTGGACGATTTCGTAAAGGGCTTTGGCTCCCTCCACAGCGGTGCCGCCGATCGTGCGGCCGCCGCTCGCGGGATCTCCTGTGAGGGTGAACTGCGCGAAGTAGGCCGCAGTTTGGTAGTACTGGTCCTGCGTCCAGCGCTCGAAAGGATGGTCGTGGCACTTGTTGCAGTTGAAGCGCGTTGCCAGGAAGAGGTGCGTGGTGTTTTCCATGGCCTCCGTCGGCTGACGGAGGATCTTCCAGTAACTCGCAGCCGGGTTGTCCTTGTTGGATCCCGATGCTGTCACGATCTCGCGGACGAACTGGTCGTAGGGCGTATTCTTTTCAATCTGCGTCCTGATCCAGGCGCGGAAGGATTCCGCTCCTTCCTTGCCCAGAAACTTGGAGTTCACCTGCAAAAGGTCGCTCCATTTGTTGGTCCAATGCTCCGTGAAATCGGGGTTGCCCACGAGTTCGTCCACCACTGCATCGCGCTTGACTCGGCTTTCCCGAGGATCGGCGAGAAACTTTTTGAGAGCCTCCACGGAGGGTGGCAGGCCGGTCAGATCCAGATAGACGCGGCGCAGAAACTCGCCGTCAGTCGCGAGATCCGAGGGCTCGATCTGCATCCGCTTCCATTTTGCCGCTACCAATTCATCAACGCGAGTCCACGTGACCGGTTCCTTCCATTGGAACCCGGAACGATCTCCCATGACCGTGACGGTGGTCGCCGCATAATTGCCCTCGTATCGGGCTAAAACCGGGGCTTCGCCACGCCGGAGCGTGCTCACCAATCCGCCCGCGTCGACGGATGCGACATCCGTATTTCCGCTTTCGAGGAACGCCTCGTTGGAGACGTCTCGAACGCTTCCGTCCGCGAAGGTGGCGGTGACGCGAAACTGTTGTCTCGAACCGATTTTTTGAACGACGGGATTTTCGGGCGAGAGTTGAATGCGGGTCACTCTCGCGGCGCTCGTGTTCAGCTTCGCGCCCCCTGCGATCCAGTCCCGCAGGATGTGATAGTACTTGTCGTGGGTTTGGGTGCGTCGGCCCCCCTCGTGCGGCACTTCGGCCACGGCCTTTAAGAGCATCAGACTATCTTCCGGAGAGGCGGTGACGACGCGGCGGGAAGCCATATCGTCCGTCAGGGAACGGATGTCGTACTCGGGGTCATAACCGCGCAGCGAGAGCTTGAACCCCGCTTTGCCGTCCTTGGCACCGTGGCAGGTTCCCTGGTTGCAACCGAGCTTGGTCATCACCGGGTTGACGTCCTGCACAAAGTCCGTCTCGAAGGCGCGGGTGGCACCGCTGATGTGTACCGGAACCGAGACCGCTTTGCCTCCGAAGGACACCTTCAGGTTCGTGGTTCCATCCGCTTTGGGGTGGATTTGTCCCCGGGCGTTGAGTTCGCCGAGGGCTGCCTCCAGTTCCAATTTTGCCGCGCGGGTGACATCGGCCGACGATCCATCCTGGTACTTCGCGGTGACGAGGATTTGGGTGTAATCGTTGCGTCTCGTGATTTGAACTTTCGCCGGCTGGATCTCGAGGGCCGCTACACCGGCGGCGTCGGGGGCCTGCTCGGATCCGGTGATTTCGAGCGTCTGCATCTTCAGGCCGCCCTTTTTGGTTGCGATGGCTGAGCCTTTGGGCGTCAGGGGCGCGGCTGCAAATTCACTTTCCACAAGGCCACTGGTGGCGTTGATGAGGCGAATCTTTCCGTCGCTCCCCGCAGCGGCGACCACGGCTCCGTCGGGCCGGAAAGCCACCGAGTACACGGCGCTGGAGTCGAGTTTGGTTTGGGCAAGGCGGGTGCCGCTTTGCTCCTCATACACCTTCAGCTTCTGGGTCTCCTCCGGGCTCCGCGAAGCCGCCTTCTTGGCGCGGATGGCCTCGATTTCGGCAGGTGCCGAAAGTTCACCGGCCGTGGCAAAAATCCCGACCTCCCCGCGCCCATTCAGAGCGCTCCCGGCTGCAAACCGGGTGCCGTCTGCCGAGAAACGGGTCGAAAACACGCGCCCCTCCATATCAGGGTACTTTTTGAGCAGATTCGCATTGTCCCCGATTTTGCGGGCTGTGGTCCGGAAGATCTTGAAGATCTGCGGAGCCCCATCCGCTCCGCCCACCACAATGGCGTCCTGCGTCGGATGACGGTCCACCGCGTTCATTCCACCACGCAGGGCGCCTGGAGTGATGGAGGTGATGTTGTCGATGAAACGTTGGGTGCCGAGTTCGCACAGCTTGGCCGTCATGTCCCTGCCGACGGAGATG
>JBANFR010000108.1:0-12355 GCA_037975925.1 Verrucomicrobiota bacterium | reverse complement strand
GTAGGAAGTGCTTGTGTTGTTCGCGCCCACCGTCAGCACAGCCGAACCCAACGTCACATTCCCGCCACTCGCTCCGCCACCCGCAAGCGATCCCACCGTCTGGTTAAACCCGGTAATGTCGAGAACCCCTCCGCTCGCGTTGGCCAGCGTCACCGCTGAGTTCACCCCAAACGCCTGCACTCCCACCCCTGCCTTCAGCGTCCCGCCGCTCACCGTCGTCGCTCCCGTGTACGTGTTCGAACCACTCAACGTCAGCATCCCACCCCCCGCTTTCTCCACACGCCCACTCCCGCTGATGACCCCCGAGTGCACCTGCGTTCCCAGCGTCTGAAACCGCAGCGCCGCGTTATTTGTGATCGCGCTATTGGAAATCACCCCGTCCAGTACCCCGTCCCCAACCTGCAGCGTACCACTGCTAATCAGCGTCGTTCCCGCGTATAAATTCACACCGGCAAGTATCGCCGTCCCACTCCCCGTCTTCGTCAATCCGCCCGCTCCGGACATCCCCCCACTGAGCGCCACATCGCCCGCACCACCCAGCGTGAGCAAATTCCCCCCATTGCGAATCCCACCGCTCACACTCAGCCGGTTCGCGCTTGCATTCGTCCATGTCTGCGCCGCTCCCAACACCACATCCGCCCCAATCGTGCTCGCAGGCGCAGACGCCCCCACCTGAATCCCCGCACTCCCCAACGTCAGCGCGTTCCCATCCGCATTCAGCCCCAACCCCGACGAGCCATCCGCAATCACCAACCCCCGAATCGACATATCCGCTCCAAGCACCGTCGACGCCGCCGATCCTCCCGCTCCAATGGTCACCAACGTCGACGTCCCAGGCACCAGCATCTGCGCCACCCCACCGTCCGTGCTCGACCAGTTGCTCGCACTCGTCCCATCCGAAATCGCCCACACATTCGGCGCTGCCGCATACCCGCCCGCCTTCCAATACGCATCCGACAACTCCGCCGCAGACGCCACCTGCAACTTGATGTCCTGATTCGAAAACATCGGCGACCCCACCACCGTGTAGTTGGACGCATTGTAAAGCACCAAAGTCGCCGTCCCCGCCGCCAGCGTACTGCTCGCGGACACCCCTCGAATCAGCGTGTGCGTCCCAGAAGCCACGCTGAATCCCGGCACCGAACTCACCCCCAGCGTGTACGCACCACTCACCGACGCGATCCCCGCCACGTTGATTTGCGCCCCGCTCAGGGTCGACCCCAAGGACGTTCCCAGAAAAGAACCCGCGCCGCCCTGCAAGGTCAGGCTGCCGCCGATGTTGAGCGTGCCATTGGCGACCGCCCGATAATTGAGCC
Source organism: Verrucomicrobiota bacterium (assembly GCA_037975925.1). Lineage (GTDB taxonomy): Bacteria > Verrucomicrobiota > Verrucomicrobiia > Chthoniobacterales > Chthoniobacteraceae > Chth-196. The sequence goes on along the minus strand of JBANFR010000108.1, from coordinate 11,039 downwards.
CCGCACCCGAAGCCACCGTCACCGACGCCCCGCTCCCGGCTCCGAGCGCGTTTGCACTGCCTGCCACCAGCATTCCCCTGTTGACCTGCGTCGCCCCCGTGTACGAGTTCGAACCGCTCAGTGTCAGCAACCCCGCGCCCTCCTTCACCAGCCTGCCCGAGCCGCTGATGGAGCCGGAAAGGACCAGGTCACTGGTGGCATTCTGCACGTTGAAGGTGCCAGTGCCACTCGTCGCCAGCATGAAGCGCCGGTTGCTCGCCGCTCCCGCAGCGCCCGTGTAGAGCAGAGTTCCCTCCGCACCGGCGGCCCCCAGTGTTCCTGCGCTCGTGGCCCTGCCCAACACGCCGCTCACACCCGCATCGTTAATCGAGCCAATCGAGAGCGTCCCTGCCTGCACGGCCAGCGTTCCCGTGAACGAGTTGTTCCCCGAGAACACCTGCGTCCCAGCTCCGGTCTTGATCACGTTCAGGCCGGTCGCACCCCCATTTTGGAGCACCCCGCTGAACTCCCCGCTCCCCCCCGCGACCCCAATCGTCACGTCGTGTCCGCCAGTCGTCCAAGCATTCTGCACGATGCCGGCTCCGGTCAGCGCGTCCATCTGCGCGTTTTCCGCGTAAAAATCCATCACTGCTCCAGCAGCCACGTTGATCCGGGCCAAGTTGCTCGCAAAGGAGTTACGCGTGTTGTTGTTTTGGATTCTTCCCTCCTGAATATCAATCAAACCGCCAACCCCGAGTTTGAATGCCGTTTGAATCCCTGACGCCCCCACAATCCAAGTGCCCGTTCCCCGCTTCACCACCGTACCCGTGCCGGTGATATCGAAGCTGTTCCCCACGGTCACATTGCTGGTGGTGTTCACGTCAAAGGTCGCTCCACTCGCCACCGCCACATTGCTCCGAAAACTCGATACCGCACTCGTCGTAAGACCCGTGTTCAGGGAAAGCGTCCCCGCACTCACCGTCGTCGCCCCCGTGTACGTGTTCGCGCCACGCAACGTCAGCGTGCTCGTCCCCGTTTTCGTCAAGGCCAGCGTCCCCCCGCCCGTCCCGTTACTAATCACCCCGTCCACCGTCCACGCACCGCTCCCGCTCCCTCCAATCGTCAGCGTGTGCGTCCCCCCGGCCGCCGCAGTTCCGGCAATCACCGTCGCGCTGCTTGAAGAAAACGCCTGCCCGCTGTTATTCGCCCAAGTCTGACTCCCCGAAAGACGCACACTGGTCAGCGTCGAGTTCAAAGTCAGTGTCCCATCCAGCGTGCTGTCCATGGTGAGCCCGCCGTTCCCCAAAGTCAGCGATGGCGTCGCCGTCCCCGCAAGGGTCACCGTGCCATTCCTAAAAGTGAGACTGTTCGCAGACTGCGCTCCCGACAGAGTCATCGTGTTGGCTCCCGTCGCATTATTGGCAGCGGAAATAAAAAGATCGTCCACGAGTGCGGTGGAAATTCCGAAGGTGCCCCCATCCAGACCCGTGGCATCGGAGTTCCAAAAGTTGCTCGTGCCCCAGACACCACTGGTGGAGTCACTGGAACCGGCCGCGCTGCCGTTGGTGTCCCAGTACAGGCTGGCGGCAAGCACCTTGGGATCGGATCCCAAAAACACGAGGAGCGTCAGCAAAACCACGGCCCGGAGGAAAACTGGGGACTGGCGAAGCACAGCAAGAACGCGAGAGCCCCAGAGGGAGCCACGGGTGAAACCCACGCGCACACGGGCCTTCAGGGCACCCGGAGTGCGGTAATCAAAGCGGAGGGGGTGATTCATGCGGAAAAAATGGGCCGAATGCCTTCGTATCCTAGAGCAGCGGGTGTGCCAATCCCAGGGAGCGCGCAGCCCCTGCTGCGCTAGACGAGGGAAAGCAAGCAGAGCGTGTCGACAGTGAAAGGCTCGCGCGCCATCTCTGACGCTCGCGCGCGATCTCGGGGGTCTCGCGCGGGCGCAGCTGGGGCTGCGCGCTCCCGGCACCCAAGGCCACATTTCCACAACTGGTCTCTGGCATCGGAAAGGGACTCGTAGTAGGGGCCTACGCTCTCCATGCACATTCCGCCCCTGATCCACCGAACCGCCCCCTGGCTGTGCGCGGGCTTCAGCGGTCTCCTCATGGCCCTGTGTTTCGCCCCTTGGGAAAAGGCCGGCCTTGTCTGGATCGCTCTCCTTCCACTGATCGGCGCCGTCTGGGCTTTCCCCTCTCCCGGATGGAAAGCGCCCCTCCTCGGTTACTGCAGCGGACTCGTCTTCTTTACGGCCACGTTTTCGTGGCTTTCCGCACTGGCGCCCCTGTTCGCAAGCCCCGCCCTGGCGGGCCTCCCCCTGCTACTCGCCTCCTACCTTTCCCTGTACCCCGCCCTCTGGGCATGGCTCATTCGGCTCGCGCCAAAACCACGCGCATCCGCCCTCCGCACCTCCCTCGCCCACATCGGCTTCGCCGCACGCGGCGCTGGCGCATGGGTCGCTCTCGATTGGCTGCGCGGCTGGCTGTTTACCGGGTTCGGCTGGAACACCCCCGGCATCGCCCTCCACCAAAACCTGGCCCTCATCCAAATCGCAGACCTCTTCGGCGTTCACGGCATCACCTTTCTCGTGGTCTTTGCGAACCTGTCCTTTGCACTGGTGCTCCGGCGCATTGTGCGAGAGCGCTCAATCCGGTCCCTCCCCACTGTCCGCATCGAACTGATGGCGGTGATTTTGATGGTTGCGGCCAGCCTGAGTTACGGTGCCCGTTTCCTACTCCATCCCCTCCGAGATACCCTCTCGCTCCAGACGGCCAGCCTTCAGCCCAACCAACCCCAGGAAACGCTGTTTGACCCGGCGGGCGACGAGGCCGTCTTCGCCAGCCTCGACCGCCTCATGCAGTTTGTGGGGGCTCTGAACCCGGCACCTCAACTCGTTCTGTGGCCAGAAGCCGCAACGCCACGCGGCATTCTGGCCGATGAACCCAGCCGCGATTTTCTCTGGAAACAAGCGCGCCGCACCCCCGCCGCTCTCCTCATCGGGTCGGTGGAGGAAACGCCCGCACCGACCCCAGGCGAACTCCAAACGCACAATTCGGCGCTTCTCCTCAATCCGCAGGCCACCACCCTTCAGAGTTACCGCAAACGCCACCTCGTTCCTTTCGGCGAATTTCTGCCCTTCAGAGACTGGCTGCCCAAGACCATCCGGGACCTCGTTCCCGGAGACCTCGCTCCCGGCACCGACGCCTCCCTTCTCCACCTTGCAGAACCCGCCATCGCCCTCGGCGCCCTCGTCTGCTTTGAAGACAGCCTTGCCCGAGAAACAAGCACTTTGGCCCTGCAGGGAGCCCAAATGCTGGTCAACCTCACCAATGACGCGTGGTTTGGAAACTCCGCCGGAGCCGCCCAGCACCTCGCAAACGCCCGGTTCCGGGCCATCGAAACGCGCCTGCCACTCCTGCGCTGCGCCAACACCGGCGTCACCTGCGCCATTGACCCCTCAGGCCGCATTTCTCAGCGAATCCCCCCCTTCACCGAGGGAGTGGATACCCAAAAGGTCGCGGTACCGCGCTCCCCCCAACCCACCCCCTACACCCGCTGGGGAGATCGCTGGGTATGGATCGGCGCCCTGTGCGCCCTGCGCCTCGCCCTCCCCACGCGCCAGCCGCCCTCCCCAAAAACGGACTCCTCCCGCTGACGCCGGGGGGGGGACCAGGGTGCAGACAACAATTCCCATTTCGTCGCAGGCCCTCCTGTCTCCCAATGCGCGCCTCACGCTGTTCGAGAATCACCACCTACAGATCCGCGCCGTAAGCGATAAATTTCCGGTACTCGCTCAACAACGCCCGCAGCGCCCCCCGAAATGCCCGCCTTTGCGCTCCCAAGGAAGACAGCGCGGGACTCTCCAGAATGATTTCAAAAGGCTGGGGTAACTGCTCCGCCGGGGCACTCAAAATGCCCTCGTACGTCTCGTGCACCATGCCGTTGACCGCCCGGAACCCGTCAATGAATGGCCGCGTGTCCCGCGGTTGCTCCCGCTCCGCCGCCTCCAGCGCGGGTGCCAGGAGCTGGCGCGCCAAAACGTCCCCCCTCGCAAACCCGTAAAAACCCGGCGACGTGTCGTCCGAATGCAACGCAATGATCCCATCAAAGCGGCGCTCCCGAATCTCGCGCTCCAAGAGAAGGACCTCCCGCTCGGACGAACCCTTCCAAAACTCCCGGTTCAGATCCGCCCCGGACGGAAGCTCACGGGTCCTGGCCAAATATCCTCCGGGGTTACACACCGGATAAATCCAAAGCTCAAAGCTGCGCCCCAACTCAGGCGTCTCGTCCAGTTCACGGATAAAATCCATGAGCCCCAAAATGCCGGCCGGTTCGTCGCCATGAATTCCGGCAAAGATCCCGATCTGGATGCGCTGTTTGAGCTCGCGGGTTCGCTGAAAATGAAAGCGGGGAATCCACAGGATCTCCTCCCCCTGCTCCCAAACCGACAGCGAATCGCCCCTGACACAGTGGGAATGCAAGGCCTGGATGTAAATCGGCTGAAGCAACCTCCGGAGCGAGAGCGGCCCCCCAGACAGCAAGTCCCACTCGACCTGATCAAGGCACCGCTTCACCACGGCACTACTGCGCTCCCCAAGAAGCCTCTCTGCCTGTGGTGACGCTCTCATTCCCGAGCCTCCTTCCGGAACGCCCTCGGGGCCGACCTGTCCCCCGCCCGCTCGAACACCATGCGCGTTGGAAAAACACGATCGCTCGAGCAGAGATGAACGGGCGGGATTGAATCAAAAAAACGTATGACTTTTTGAAAGCTCATAAAATCAGTCGGGTTTTTGAGCAAAAATCTAGGGCTTGTAGATCTGATCAAAGCTCCCCCCGTCCGCAAAATGGACACGCTGCGCCTTCGTCCAGCCCCCAAAAGCCCGATCAATCGTCACCAACTCGATCTTGGGAAATTGCAGCCCGTACTTCGCCTTCGCCTTCTCGCCGCGCGGACGATAAAAATGTTTCCCAATCAAATCCTGCGCTTCGTCACTGTACAGGTGACTCAAATACGCTTCCGCCACATCCCGAGTTCCTTTGGCGTCCGCCACCTTGTCCACCACCGAAACAGACGCCTCTGCCAAAATACTTAAGGATGGTGCCACCACTTGAACCTTATCCGCTCCAAACTCTCTTTGCGCGAGAAAGGCCTCATTTTCCCAAGTTAAAAGCACATCCCCCATCTCCCGCTGAATGAAGGTCGTTGTGGCCCCACGCGCCCCCGTGTCCAATACCGGCACATTCTTGTAGAGGCGCTTCACAAAATCGAGGACCTTGGCCTGGTCCCCCCCGAAAGCCTTCTCCGCATACGCCCAGGCCGCCAGGTAGTTCCAGCGCGCACCACCCGAGGTTTTCGGATTGGGAGTAATCACACTCACCCCGGGTTTCACCAGATCATCCCAGTCTCTGATGCCCTTGGGATTACCCTTCCGAACGAGAAAAACGATCGTGGAAGTGTAGGGAGCGCTGTTGTCCGGCAAACGCTTCGCCCAGTTTTCGGGAATCAAATTCGCGTTCACCCGCAGCGCATCCACGTCGTAGGCCAACGCGAAGGTCACCACATCGGCCTTGAGCCCGTCGATGACCGCGCGGGACTGTTTGCCCGACCCCCCATGCGACTGCTTGATGCTCACGCTCTCCCCGGTCTGGGCCTTCCAGTATTTTGCAAAAGCCGGGTTGTACTCCGCATACAATTCCCGGGTCGGATCGTATGAAACATTGAGCAATTCCCGGGCAGCCTGCCCGCCAGTAACGCTGAGAACCAAAAAACCAAGGGTGAGAAGAGGAATACGCATAAATAAAGAGGTGTTTCACACGGAACCCAACGTGTCTGGATTTGGCCACACCACCCAATCCAGACACTGTTTGATTCAGTGATATTTATTTCCTATCGCTTGGGTGTAGATTTAATCAACTCAATCTTTTGAATTTTTCATTGCCGTGCCCAACGCAGGACACTCCTTGGCAAAAAAAAGCCCTCGGGGCGGTTCAAAACCACCCCAAGGGCTTCTCCAAAGCCAAGATTGGAACCGAATCAGTCTACTTTTTCTTGGATGCAGCGTCGTCCAACTTCTTTAGAAATTGCTTCGGGTTTTTGTTGAAGTCCTTCAGGCAGCTCTTGCAGCAAAACTGCACCTCCCGCCCCTCATGCTGGTGCACGAAAGGTTTTCCCATCGTCCCGAGCTTCTCGCCCGAAACCACACACTCACTGAGCGGATACGGTGCCGATTCCGCCGCATGGCCCACCGCCACCGAGAACATCAGAGTGAGGACGGAAAAAGAGAACACCGAGATCGCACGGGACAGCCATGGAGAAGCCGAAGCCCTCCGTTTGTTTTGGATAACCATACCTCGTCTGACAACCGGAAGAGTCCACCGTTCGAAGCAAATTCCCCTCCGCCATCCCCCATTTCCACCCGTCCAACAGGCCGCCGCGCCACGAAGCCACAGGAGACGCGACTCTTCGGGGGACCTGGCGCCTTTCGGAGTTCAGCACAACCAGCACAACACTTATGAACCGCTTTATTCTTGCCGCTGTTTCTTCCACGACGCTTTTCGGCTCCCTAGCTCCCTTGAGCTTTGCAGGCACCCCACCCCCCCAAAACAACGCCCCCCCCCCCCCCACCCCCCCTTACCAGCGCCCCCCCAGCCCCCTCCACCTGCTTCAAATCGGAAGAGCTCCAACTCGATCTATTTGGGGTCGCCGGTTTCGGCCACCCCCCAGATCACGCTGGTCCCTTCCGCAAACACGTCGGAGGCGGAGGCGTCGGGCTCAATTATTTCTGGACGGAAAATCTGGGTATCGGAGCCGATGCCGCTGCGCTTCAAGGCTGGAAAAACAAAGCGGTCGGAAACGACCACAAAGTCTTCGGACAGTACACCGCAAGCCTCATCTTCCGCCTCCCCATGGAGGAATACGGCTTGGCACCCTATGCCTACGCCGGCGGCGGCGTCACCACAGGCGTCGGACAACTCGGAAGCGCCCACGCCGGAGTCGGCCTCGAGTACCGCATCTGCCCGAGCCAGGTCGGCCTTTTTGCCGACACTCGTTGGACTTACTACGGAGACCGCTTGGGACGCGGCGACCAAAACAACGTGCAAATCCGGGCGGGACTTCGTCTCCTGTTCTAACCGGAGCGCACCGGTACCGGAAGATCTCGGCCAAAAGAGGCGCTCCCCAACCCACAGGAGCGCCCTCTCCTCCACTTATCCTTGAGGCACGGGCCGACTTGCTTTTCCTGAAACCCGCACCAACTCGCAACGGTTCGCCGCCGCAATCACCAGCTCCGCCACCCGCCGTTTCAACCGCCAGCCCCGCCAAAGGATCATCAGCGCCAACAGTCCATACACGCCCCAGGCCAAAAGGTCGGTTCGATCCAAAAATACTCTCCGATAGAGCAACCCAAGCAAACACACCGCATTCAACAGCACTGTCATCATCACCGCATGATTGGTCAGTTTGACACGCGTCAGGCACTTCGGCCCGCCGTGGTACTCCGTCACCGTCGCCGCCTCCACACTCCAAAAACGGTTGCCGTAAATCCGCAAATCCCAGTCCTTCCAGCCAGTGTCGGCCGAATAGCGCCACCCCTCCCGCTCCAAGAGCGCAAAAATTTCCGACAGCAAACGCTCCCGCCCCTGGCCTGTTTCATTCCAGAAATTCAGGCGCGAGATCCCGCCCCGCTTCGACGCCTTCGTCAGCCCCTCTTCATGCTGCGAAATCACCTCCGGCGGTGTGTGCTTGTACCGCATCCAAGTGAAGTACCGGGCCCACCCCCGGCACAAGGGCTGCGCCAAGGCTAGAAAACCAACCAGCAAACGCGCCCGCACCGTATCAAAGGCCGGCTCAATCCGCGCATGAATCATGTACGAAAGCGCCACGAGAAAAGTCGCCCCCAGCATCAAGAGGGGCACCATCCTTAGCTTTTCCAAGGGCACCCCCAAGATCGCCATGAACAGCGTCAGCGCCACCCATTCGATGCTACTCACATACGCCGCCACCTCCGACTGCGGAGTCGGATAAATCGACTGGAACAACCCTTGTCCAAACACACCGTGGTAGATGATCGGAGTATTGAGCAACCACGTAAACCGCGGAGCTCCATAGATCTGCCCCTTCCACTTGGCTGTCCCAGTCGGACCGAAAAAGATCAAATGCTGGAAGCGTAACATCGACTCCGCCTCACCATACCCCTCCTGCTGCTTCCGAAACGCCTGCAGCGTAAATCGCCGATAATGCCACACAATCGCACTCGGACTAAACGCGATCACGCCCCCATTCGTCTGTAACCTCCAGCAGAAATCCACATCGTCACCCGCCTTCCGATACTCCACATCAAACCCACCCACGCTCTCAAAAGCCGACCGGTGAAACGCCATGTTGCACCCCGGAATGTGCTCCGCCACCACGTCCGTCAACAGCACGTGACTTGGGCCGCCGGGAGCCGCAGCCACCGCAGCCTGAATCCAGTCCACCGCCGGCGGCGAGATGTTCGGCCCGCCCACCCCCACGTAGTCCCCACTCAACAGCGTCCCCACCAAATAATAGAGCCAGTCGGGATCCGCCATGCAGTCCGAGTCCGTATACGCAAAGATCTCCCCCTCCGCCGTCCGCGCCCCGACGTTGCGCGCATAACTGAGCCCCATGTTTACCTGCACCACATTCACAAATCCGGGCAACTTCTCACCTGTCCGCTGGGCCCGCTGCTTCCTGGCCTCCTCGTACCCCTTGACGATGTCTTGCGTGTTGTCTTTGGATCCGTCGTCCACCAGCACGATCTCAAAGTCCGGGTAATTCACCAAGTCCAAGGACTCCAAACAGTCCTTCAGCGTTTTCCCCCCGTTGTAAGAGCACACGATCACGGAGACCTTCGGGTAACGCGGCAAGGCTACCCGATCCGTCACTGATTTCGCCCCCGCCAGAATCTCTTTCAGCGCGTGGTACGCCTTCTTCGGCTTCCGGTCGCGCGTCACTAATCCGAATTCCCAATCCAAAATTTCGCTACCCCCCGTGAACCACTCGTCGGTCCACGAAAAAAAGATCGTCCCCGCGGCACCACCCCGCACCACAGATTCCAAGTGCCAGCGCAACACCTCCACCTGCATCTCCTCGCCCTTGCGCATTGTGTCCAAGCCGAACTCACCGAATACCAGGGGTTTGTCCCCCGCCAAATTCTGCAGCCTCGCGAGGTACTTCTCAAAATCCCTCTGGCGCTCGAGGTACACGTTAAACGTGTAAAAATCCACATTTTGGGGGAGCAAATACTCGGTGGGCGGATAACTCGCGTAGGAATACAGAGGCCGGGGATCCGTCGCCCGCGCCACCGCAATCAACTCCTCCACAAACTCCGTCACGCGTCGCACCCCAAGCCAACGGACCATGGAGCTGGGAATTTCGTTACCCACCAAATAACCGAAAACCGCTTCGTGCCCTTTGTGGGTCGCGACCGCCGCGCGGATCGTCTCGATGATTTGCCGACGCATCCCCGAGTGATTCAAAAATTCCACGTGCTCGGCCCACGGAATGGAGATGAGCACCCGCAACCCGAACTCGCGAGCCAGGTCCAAAAACCAGCGGGGAGGGACATGGTAAATGCGCAGCAAATTGCCGCCCATCTCCCGAATCAGGGCAAAGTCCCGGCGAGCTTTCTCCGGGTTTCCCACAAAAAAACCCTCCGCATCCGGCGCAAAAGGGCCATACGTGACCCCCTTGATGAAGAACTTCGACTCACCTTCAAAAAGGAATTTGGACCGGGCCTGAATGCGGACAAGAGAGGCTGTCGGCTCGGGGGAAACACTAAGATCTGATTGGGACATGATCGCCGAAAATTCTTAAGGAGGACTCGCTGGATAGGCAAGGGCACTCGTGATTTAGAGGCCGCCCAACACCTCTGCGGAGACTCGCTCCGCTTTCTCCAAATCCGCCTCGGTATGTCCCAGACACAGGAAGCCCGCCTCAAACTGGGATGGTGCGAAGTAGACACCACGCTCGCGGCACCCGTGGAAAAACCGCCCAAAGGCCGCCCGATCACTGTGCTGCGCCGATGCGAGGTCCCATACCTCGGACCCCGTGAAGTACAGGCAGAACATGGATCCGATCCGCTGAAACCGGTAATCCCGCCCCGTCTTGCGCAGACCTCTCCTCACCCCCTCCTCAAATCGCGCTCCGATTTCCTCAAGCCTCGACCACCCCCCCACGCGCTCCATCTCCCGCAGCTGGGCGAGCCCCGCCGCCATCGCCAGCGGATTGCCCGAGAGCGTCCCCGCTTGGTACACGGGCCCATTCGGAGACAGGCAATCCATGATCTCGGCTTTCCCGCCAAAAGCGCCCACGGGCAATCCCCCTCCGATCACTTTTCCCAGCGCGGTCAGATCCGGCACAATTCCGCACCGCTCCTGATATCCTCCCTTGGCCAGGCGAAACCCTGTCATGACCTCGTCAAAAATCAGCAAGGCGTCATGAGCGCTACAGAGCTCGCGCAATAACTCCAGGTAGCCGGGCTTCGGCAGGTACAACCCCGCATTGGCGGGCACCGGCTCCACAATCACGGCTGCAATGTCGCCCCCCCTCTGCGCAAAAAGCGCCCGAACCGCCTCCAAATCGTTGAAGGGCAGGGTCAACGTCAATGCCGCGAAGGCTCCCGGGACCCCGGCACTGTCAGGTGCACCGTGCGTGAGCGCACCACTTCCAGCCTTCACCAGCAGGGAGTCCACGTGCCCATGGTAACACCCCTCGAACTTCACAATCACCTCACGTCCCGTGTATCCCCGTGCCAAACGGATGCAGGACATGGTCGCCTCCGTCCCGCTATTGACCATCCGCACCTTCTCGATTGAGGGCACCCATTCCACAATGGTGCGAGCCATCTCCACCTCCAGCGGGTTGGGAATTCCAAAACTCACCCCCCTCGCAGCAGCCGCCGCGATCGCCTCCCGGACGACCGTCGGCGCGTGTCCCAGGATCGCAGGACCCCAAGTCCCCACAAAATCGACGTACTCTTTGCCATCCACATCCCAAATTCGCCCACCCTCGGCCCGCTCGACAAAAAAGGGCT
>JBANFR010000107.1:0-12685 GCA_037975925.1 Verrucomicrobiota bacterium | reverse complement strand
CAACTTCCTCATCCGGGGTCAATACGACCGGCCCGGGGACGCCGTCGAGCGCGGCCTCCCCGCCGCCCTGCCACCGCTGCCCGAAGGTGCACCCCTCAATCGGCTCGGCTTCGCCCAGTGGATTGTCGCTGAAAACAACCCGCTCACCGCTCGGGTCTGGGTCAACCGCGCGTGGGAAAAGTTTTTCGGGTACGGGATCGTTAAGAGCAGCGAAAACTTTGGCTCGCAGTCTGAATTCCCGAGCCACCCGGAACTCCTCGACTGGTTGGCCTCAGAATTCATGAACCCCACCAGCGGCATCACCGTAGCCGGCGCCCCCGCCCAGAAATGGGACATGAAGGCCATGCTCAAGCTGATCGCCCTGAGCAGCACCTACCGGCAGTCCGCCAAGACCACGCCCGCCCTTCTTGAAAAAGACCCGGACAACCGGCTCCTCGCCCGCGGGCCCCGCTTCCGACTCACGGGCGAGACCCTGCGCGACTCAGCGCTCGCGGTCAGCGGTCTCCTATCGCCAAAAATTGGCGGCCCCAGTGTGCGTCCCTACATGCCCAACGGGGTCTGGGACGAAACCAGCGTCTACGGAGATCTCCTCAAGTACAAACCCGGCAAGGACGAAGACCTCTATCGCCGCACGATGTACACCATCTGGAAACGGACTGCTGCGCCACCCACCCAGCTTCTCTTTGACGCCCCCAACCGCGAGGTCTGCGCCGTCAAACGTTCCCGCACAAACACCCCGCTCCAGGCTCTGTCGCTCCTCAACGAGGTCACCTTTGTGGAAGCGGCACGCAAACTCGCCGAACGCATGATCGCCGAGGGCGGCGCCACCCCTGCCGAACGCATTGCCTGGGGCTTCAAGGCCGTCACCGCCCGGACCCCCACGCCGCAAGAAGCCGCCGTCCTCCTCAAGGGGCTGCAGAAGCAGCTCGCGCGCTTCCAGCAAAACCCGCAGGCCGCGGGCGAACTCCTCGCCTTTGGGGACTCCAAGCCAGCACCGACGCTCGCCCCGATGGAAATCGCGGCCTACGCGGTCACCGCCAACGTGCTCCTCAACCTCGACGAATTCATCGCCCGCTGACCCTCAGCCCTCCCGCCCACCGCATTCCCCACACGTCATCCCCCTTTTGCTATGAACTGCAACGACGCCCTCTTTCGCCATCTCTCCCGCGAGGAGCAAATCCACCTCACTCGTCGAACCTTCCTCGAGCGCTCCGCAGGCGGTATCGGTCTAGCCGCCCTCGGCTCCCTTGCCTCCACCCCCGCTGCACAAGCAGCCGCCGCCTCCGCTCACGGCGGGCTTCCCGGCTTCCCAAACACCACCCCGAAGGCCAAACGCGTCATCTACCTCTTCCAAAGCGGCGCTCCCTCCCAGATGGATCTCTTCGATCCGAAACCTCAAATGGAGGAGCAACGTGGCAAGGATCTCCCCGAGAGCATCCGCAACGGCCAGCGCCTCACCGGAATGACCGCCGGCCAGAAAAACTTCCCCGTTGCCCCGAGCATCTTCAAGTTCTCCCAGCACGGTCAGAGCGGCATGTGGTTCACCGACGCCATGCCCCACATGTCCAAGATCGCCGACGAGTTCTGCATGATCCGATCCATGCACACCGAGGCCATCAACCATGACCCGGCCATCACCTTCTTTCAAACCGGCTCCCAACTCGCGGGCCGGCCGAGCATCGGCTCCTGGGTCAGCTACGGCATCGGAAGCGAAAACCGGGACCTGCCTGCCTACGTCGTCCTGACCTCCTTCGGGAGCGGCCGCAAATCCGACCAACCTCTCTACGACCGCCTATGGAGCGCCGGTTTCCTTCCCTCCAAACATCAGGGCGTCAAATTCCGCAACAGTGGCGATCCCGTGCTTTACCTCTCCAACCCTCCCGGGATGGACGCCGAGACGCGGCGCGACACGCTCGACCAGCTCTCCACGCTGAATCAGGCGCAGTTCAAGGCGCTTGGCGACCCCGAGATCCAGACGCGCATCGCGCAGTACGAGATGGCCTTCCGCATGCAGTCCAGTGTGCCTGACCTCGCCGACCTCTCGAAGGAACCCCAGAGCGTCCTCGACATGTACGGCCCCGACGTCAAGCGCCCGGGTAGCTACGCCGCCAACTGCCTGCTCGCACGGCGCCTTGCTGAACGCGATGTCCGCTTCATCCAGCTCTTCCACATGGGCTGGGACCACCACGGCGGCCTCCCGCCCGCCACCCGCCTCCAGTGCCAGGACACCGATCAGGCCACCGCCGCACTCATTCTCGACCTCAAACAACGCGGCCTCCTCGAAGACACCCTCATCGTCTGGGGCGGCGAATTCGGGCGCACCGTCTACTCCCAAGGCGCTCTCACGGCCGAAAACTACGGGCGTGACCACCACCCCCGCTGCTTCACGACGCTCCTCGCCGGTGCCGGCCTCAAAAAGGGCGTCACCTACGGGGCCACCGACGATTTCTGTTACAACATCACGGAAAATCCCGTCCACGTGCACGATCTCAACGCCACCATCCTGCACCTGCTCGGCATCAAGCACGAACGCCTCACCTTCCGCTTCCAGGGCCGCGATTTCCGGCTCACCGACGTCGAAGGCAACGTCGTGCAAGACCTTCTCGCATAGCACTCCCCGCTGATTCGAAAAATCCGCACGCGAGTGCGCGCAATGCCGCGAAGTGGAACCCCAGGGTTTCGCTTCGCGGCTTTTTTTACAGGAGCTGCATGGTGGCCGCAGCCCGTTCGAACTTCCCTTCCCGGATCCTCCCATCCGCGGGCAAACGTCCGGCTTTTTTTCGAAAAACAACTCCATCCCTGCTAAAGTTCGGCCCGCCGATGGTATGATCCGGTGCCATGAGCGACGATCCCCTGCAGGAGGTTCTCCAACGCTTCGTCCACCATCAACCGAGGATCAAGGGCTTCATCCTCGCCCTGCTCCCCGATTTTCCCGCAGCAGAGGATGTCCTCCAGGAGACCTTCCTCGTGGTGCAACGGAAAGCGGCCGAATTTGAGCCGGGCACCAACTTTCTCGCCTGGGTTTTCCAGATCGCCCGGTTCCAGGTCATGAAGGCCCAGCAGACCTATCACCGCCACGCCGACCGCTTCTCAGACGCCGTCCTCGAATCGCTCGCCGCGTCCGCCCCGGTGGAACCCTGGGATGACCGGCGCCTTTCGCTCCTGCCAGGCTGCATCGAAAAACTCGGTCCGCAGGCCCGGCGCATCCTCGAGCTGTTCTACCAACAGGAACACAAGCCCCAGGAAATCGCGCAGCGCCTCGGTTGGGCCGCGGCGGCCGTGAGCGTCACGCTCAGCCGATCCCGGCGCGCCCTGCGTGAATGCATCGAGAACCGCCTCTCCCAGAGCCCCCTTTGCCCATGAAAGACGAGCACCTCGATCAACTCATCGGCGCACACCTCGACGGCTCCATCACCCACGAACGCCGTGCGGAACTCGAGCAACGCCTCCTGCATTCGGCCAGCGACCGGGCGCGTTTCTGGCAGGAGGCGCAAACCCACGCGATGCTCCACGCCCACGCCCAGGCCACCACCCCGCAAACCATCCCTCTCGAACCTCACACTCCCGCCGCGTCCGCCATCGTCCGGATACGCCAGTGGCGCCCCCTCGCCGCTGCCGCCGCCGGACTCATCATCGGGCTCTTCAGCGCATCCCTCGTCTTTGGCGTCGTCGTACCCTCCCTCCGCACACGCATCGACCTTCTCCAGGAAGGCTTCGAATCCGGTGTCCGACCGGACGCCCACGGCCGCATTCCCCTCGAACCGGGCGTTTGGAGCGGTGACCTGACGGAAATCTCGGAGGCACGCGGAGTCGTCACCCCCGCTGAAGGCACGCACATGCTCCGCTTTCTGCGAGCCGATTCCGAGGGGCACCCACTTCCCAACAGCTTCAGCAGCGACACTTTCCAGCTTCTCGATCTGCGCCCCTACCAGAAGGAAATCGCCTCCGGAAAAGCCATGGTCCGCCTTTCCGCCCTCTTCAACGGCGATCCCGATCCCGCTGACGGGCCCTTCGCCTGCGTGCTCAAGCTCTACGCCCTCGATAACGACCTCGTGGAGGAACGCAAAGCGGGCAGCTTCACCGGAAGTATCCGCGAACGCATGCTTGCTCATTCCAGCAGCACCCGGGTCCGCCTTGATTCGAATCCCCAATCCTGGCAGCGGGCCAACAACGAACTGCGCCTCCCACCGGGCACGAACTACCTCGTCGTCCAGGTCGGACTAACCAATGAGAACAAACAGCCCGACGCCAAAAGGGATGTCTTCGGAGCCCACTACGTCGACCGCGTCCAAGTGGTGCTCGCCCTGATCCCCGAGGTCACCCTCCCATGAAACGCCCCCCCATGAACTCGGGCCTCCGCCAGTGTCGCATCCGGCTCACGCTTCTCGCGTGTATCGCCTTTTGGTTAAACCTTTTGACAGACTATTCGAACGCCGAAACCGCGCCCCAATTCGAACAGGAAATCCTCCCCATCCTCTACCACCACTGCTTCAGCTGCCACAGCGAGAAACAGACCAAACCCAAGGGCGGCCTCCGGCTCGATTCCCTCCATGGCATCCGCAAGGGCCAGGTAGTCGAACCCGGGAAACCCGAAGACAGCGAGCTGCTTTCGCGGACCCTGCTGCCCGCCCACGACAAGGAAGTCATGCCCCCCATCAAGGGCGGAGCACAACCCCTCACCGAAACGGAACGCACGCTCCTCCGTCGTTGGATCGCTGCCGGAGCCGATTTCGGCACCTGGACCCACTTCGATCACCGGGGCAGCGCATTCGAGCCCCGGTCCGCCATCGGCTCCCCGCAGGAGCTCACCGCGCGCATCGACCAGCTCGTCGCCCAGCACCACACGCAAAACCGCACCGCCCGGCTCCCACCTGCCAGTGACGAGACCTTTCTCCGCCGCCTTTATCTCGATGTCGTCGGGCGCATCCCCACCCTGGAGGAAAGCACTCGTTTCCTCGAAGACCGCTCCCCCCAAAAGCGCGCAAAACTCATCGACGCCCTCCTCGCCAGCCCCGGCTTTGAGAGCCATTTTTTCAACTGGAAAGCCGACCAACTCCGAGTCTACCGCATCGAGGGTCTGCCCGGCTGGCTTTACGGCGACTGGCTCAAGGAAGGCATCCGCTCCAAACAACCCTACGACGCCGTCGTCCGCCAACTCGTGACCGCCAGCGGCTACCTCTGGGACAACGGAGCCGTGGGCTTTTACCTGCGGGATCTGGGCATGCCGCTCGATCACATGTCCAATCTCAGCCGGCTTTTCCTCGGCACCCGGATGGAATGTGCCCAGTGCCACGACCACCCGCTACAACCCGTCACCCAGAAGGATTTCTACCAGATGACCGCCTTCACCTTCGGGGTGAGCAATCTGGCGAGCAGCAGCGGCTACTCGACCGCCTATATTCCGCAATGGCCCGAGATGATGAAGAAGCTCGACGCCATGAATGCCGACTCGGGCCTGCGCCAGGGCGTCAGCAAGACCGTCTCCTTTCTCAAACGATTCACCACCGACACCGGCAAACCCCTCCGTTTTCCGGACACGTATCCGTACGACCCCGCCCTGCGCCAGAAACCCGTGCAACCCGAGACGCTTTTTGGGGATCCGATCGGCCACTTTACGGGCACACCGCGCGAGGCCTTCGCACAGTGGCTCACCTCCCCGCGCAATCCGCGCTTCGCCAAAAACATCGCCAACCGCCTCTGGAAGTTTGTCTTGGGCCGCGGCCTCATCGAACCGGTGGACAGCCTCTCGGAACTTCCCGAACCCCACCATCAGCCGCTCATCCAGGCCCTCACCGACGCCATGGTCGGACTTCGCTACGATGAACGCGCCTTTCTGAGCGCGCTGTTGAACACCCGCCTCTACCAGAGCGAATCCCTCCGCGAGACGCCCGCTCCGGGCCTCCCCTGCGACCTGCGCGGCCCGCTGCTGCGCCGCTTTTCCGCAGAGCAAATCTGGGATTCCTGCCTCACGCTTTTTGTCCCCGATCTCGATCAGCGCACCGCGCTCCGCCAAACCGACGGCACCTACCTCGACCCCAAACGCCTTCGCCAACTCACCACCCTCAGCGCCGATCAACTCATCGCCAGAGCGCAGGAGGAACGCACCTACCACGAACACCATCGGAAATCCCAACTGCGTCGCCTCGAACAGAAACAGGAACTCGATGCCGCCCAGGCCAGCGGAGACGCCGCAAAGCTCGCCGCTCTGAAGACCGCACACGCGAAGGAAAACGCCGCCGCCTCCGATCCCCGCATGCAGACCCTTTCCATGGGTGCCGCCCAAGCGGTGCCGGAGACCGACCCGCGTTGGAAACAGCTTCCCCAAAACTTCGTGCGCGCCTCCGAAGCTCCCGTTCCGCTTCCGGCGGATCATTTCCTGCGCCAGTTTGGAAAGTCCGACCGACGCGAGATCGACGCCTTCAACCGCGATCCGAACACCACCCACGCCCTAGCCCTGATGAACGGGGAACTCACCCAACGCATCCTTGCGCGAGGCAGCCAGATCGAAAGCTCACCCTCTCCACTCGCCCCTCGCAGCGAAGCCCTCTTGCAGCGCGTCTACCGCACCGTACTTATCCGCTCCGCAACCCCGGAAGAGCTCCGGATCTGGAACCGTTTCGCGGAAAGCGACGCCCCCTCCACCGAGGACCTTCTTTGGGCGCTCCTCAACTCGCCGGAATTTCTGTTTCAGCATTAGCCCCATTTTTCTCATGAAACGCCCCCCCTCCGAACTCTCCCGCCGCCGTTTCCTGGAACGCTTCGCCAGCGCCTGTTTCGGCGTGCGATTCGCCGCGCAACACCCCCCGCTTGCCGCAGCCCAGCCCGCCGGTGGCAAAGCCAAAAGCGTGATCTGCCTCTACATGCGCGGTGGCATCTCCCACATCGACACCTTTGACCCCAAACCCGGAAAACCCGAAATGGCGGGCGTGGAAGCCATTCGAACCTCGGCCGATGGCGTGCAGATCTCCGAGTGGTTTCCCCGCATGGCGGGCCAGATGCACCACCTCACGCTGGTCCGCTCCATGACCTCCCTGCTCGGGATCCACGAAATGGGCGCCTACACCGCCCACACCAGTTACGTGATGACCCCCACCATCCGTCACCCCAGCCTCTCCTCCTGGGCCGTCCGGCGCATCGGATCTCCCAACGCCGTTTTGCCCGGCAACATCCTCATCAACGGCAGCCCCCAGCACCCCGGCAGCGGCTACCTCGATTCCCACCTCGCGCCCCTGCCCATTGGGGATCCCAACGCCGGACTCCAAAACGCCGCCCTCCCCAGAGGCATCACGACCGAGGCCTTCGACCGCCGAAGCGCACTGGCGCAGGCCCTCGGCGCGCCCTTTATCCAAAGCACCCCCAACCCGGACCCCGCCACCTATCAAACCCTCCACCGCGAAGCCGGAACTCTCATGAAAAGCGAGGACCTCAAGGTGTTTGATCTCCAGCTCGAAAAAGACGCCACACGCGACGCCTACGGCCGGACCCCTTTCGGCCAGGGCTGCCTCCTCGCCCGTCGCCTCGTCGAATCGGGGGTGCGCTTTATCGAGATCGAGGACGAACACAACTGGGACACCCACAACGATCAGGTCGCTTCCATGCGCAAAATGACCCCCTCGACCGATCAGGCCATGGCCGCGCTCCTGGCCGATCTCCACCAACGGGGCCTCCTCTCCTCCACCCTCGTCATGATGATCACCGAATTTGGACGCACCCCCAAAATCAACGAAGCCACCGCCGGGCGCGGGCATCATCCCGGCGTCTTCACGTGGTGGCTGGGCGGAGGTGGCATCAAGGCGGGCACCGTGTACGGCCAGTCGGATGCGACGGCCGAGCGGGTTGCGGACAAACCGGTCACCATGGCCGATTTCAACGCCACCGTAGCCCTGGCGCTTGGGCTGGACCTGCGGCAAATCGAACACTCGCCCTCGGGGCGCCCCTTCACGATTGCGGACAAGGGGCAGCCCGTCCTCGAACTGTTCGCGTAGCATCCGGTTTCGACTGCGATTTGCGATGCGAGGAGCCCTATTCCCCGCTCGGGGACAGGGCTTTTCATCTCACCCCGCATCGAGCAAAACAGAGCGCGGACGCATTCAGCCCGTTCTCCCCCCTACTCTTCAGCCATCCATGCGAAACCTTACCCCTCTTCTTCCTGTTTTTCTGGCATCCTTCACCGCGCTACAGGCGGCGGAACTAAAGGTCGCCGCCCCCTTTGGAAGCCACGCGATTCTCCAGCGCGACACGCCCCTCCCCGTCTGGGGCAGCGCCAATGCGGGAGAAAAGGTCACCGTTTCTTTTGCCGGACAACGCCAATCCGCAACCGCGGGAGCGGACGGCCGCTGGAGGGTGGTGCTCAACCCCGTGCCGCTCGGTGCCAAGGGTACTCTGGTGGTGGAAGCCTCCAGCCGCCTCGCCTTCGAAGATGTGCAATCCGGCGACGTGTGGATTTGCGCGGGAGATTCCGCCATGATCCGCAGTCTCCAGTCTGTCCGCTCCGCCCGCTCGGCACTTCCAGCCGGGGAGACTCCCGACATCCGGGTGTTCACCGTCCCGACAACCCCGGCGAAAGAGCCGCAGACGGAGGTTCGAGGCTCCTGGATCGGCGCCGACCGCAAGAGTTTGGGCGAGGCTCCCGCACTTCCCTACCTTCTCGCCTTGGAATTGCGGGCGCAAACGAAGGGCCCGGTCGGCATCATCCAGCTTGCCGACTCCCAGCCGGTCACCATCCAGCGCGGCGGGAAGGTCACAGGCTCCACCGTGGAAGCGTGGATCAGCGAAAAGACCCTCCAGGGGATCGCCGTAGCCAAGCCGATCTTTGATTATTACCGATCCGCCTCCGAACTCCGCGACGCCATGGCCGAATTTGAGACGGCGCTTGGGGACTGGAAATTGCAAACCGGCAAGGCCTTCGGAGCCGAGCTGCGCGAACTCGAAAACCGGGAGCCGGATGTCTGGTACGATTACGTCGCCGAAATGCGCAAAGCGGGGAAAGCCGCACCAGCCGATCCTCCCCGCAAACCCACGGCGGAATCGTTGCGCCTGGCGAGCACACACGCAGCAAACTTGTACAATGGAATGGTCACCCCATTGGCCGGACTCGCCGTCCGGGGAGTGGTCCTCAACCTCGGCATGGCCAATGCCCCGCGCGCACACCAATTCCGCACGCTGTTTCCGGCCCTGATCACCGACTGGCGCCAGGCCTGGGGACGTCAGGATCTTCCCTTTGTTTTCCTCCAGCAGTCCCGCGCCACTCATCCGAACATGGATCCCCGAGCGATTTGCGAACTGCGCGAGGCCCAAGCCGCCACGGCGGCCGTGACGGGTGCCCGGATGGTCCGGACCCTCGATCTGCCAGGCAACCTCTTCCCCGAAGACATCCCCGCACTCGCCAAACGCGTTGCCTCGGGTGCCCAAGCCGTCACCCAAAATCGCGCAGAATCCACCGCTGGCCCCATCATCGACCGGGTCGATTTCAGAGAGAACAAGGCTATCGTTTCCCTGCGTCCCGGCTCACGCGCGCTCGCCACACGCGGCGGAGAAGCCCTCAAGGGGTTCGCTCTCTCGGAACGTGCGAATCTTTGGGCGTACGCCCATGCGAGCATCGAAGGCGACCGGATCGTGGTCACGCACCCGGAAATCAAGGCTCCCAAAGCCCTCCGTTACGACTGGGTGCTCGAAGCTGGCTATGAGGGCAATCTGACCGACGCCTCGGGTCTCCCCGCGCTCCCCTACCGCTCCGACAGTTCCCCCGGCTTCACCGAAACTCCGGCGGCCCTCAAACCCAATGCCGTCGCCACCATCCAGCCAACGGACCTTTACCCCGTCTTGAACCCTGGCCTCCCCCGCGTCTTGTTGATCGGCGACTCCATCATGAACGGATATTCACCCTTTGTGATCGAGGCGCTCCGGGGCAAAGCCAATGTCGTGCGCCTCGTTGCCTTCGGGATGATCGGCCGAAAAGACGCCGATGCCGCCGAGTTTTGCGCCAAGCTGAAAGACGGCAACTACGCACTGATCCACTACAACGACGGGCTCCACAGCCTCCCCCCGAGGATCACCGATGAACAATTCGGCGTCGGTCTGACCGCAATGCTGAAACACCTCAAAACCGTCGCGCCCCACGTGATTTGGGCGACCACCACCCCGGCCCCGGACCGCAACAACACCCTCGGCCCCGACAGCCACAATGGCACCGTCATCACCCGCAATGGGATGAGTCAAAAAATCGCCGCCGAATTCGGCGTTCCCGTCAACGACCTGTACGCGCTCGTGATTGACCGGAGAGAAACGCTCCAAGGATTCGCGAACCTCCACTTCACCCCGGAGGGATCAAAGCTGATGGGCCAACAAATCGCCCGGATGGTTCTCGAGGCCCTGGAGCGCCGCTAAGGCGGCACCTTGATTTGTCTCCCTGCGCGCGCCCAGCCCGCAGGGATGACGGAGCAAACCCCAGCGCCGGCGTCGGCCTCAGAGGCGACTGCAAAGTTTCGGGCGCTTTCGGGTCCGGGAGAAACTTTTCGATTTGCCCGGTGTTTCATCGCGCGATGCTGCGCTTTTTCCTCCGACTCCTCCCCGGCTTCGCTCTGTTTGCCATGGGTTCTTTCGCCCGTGCAGAGGCCGGCAAACCGAACGTCCTCTTTCTGTTCGCCGACGATCTCACCTACGAGGCCGTCCGCGCTTTTGGGCACACGGATATCGACACCCCCAACCTCGACCGTCTGGTGCGTCGCGGCACGACTTTTCGCCGCTGTTACAACATGGGTTCCTGGAGCCCGGCCGTGTGCGTGGCAAGCCGCGCCATGCTCATCACTGGACGCCACGTGTGGGACGCGGCGGCGGTCCACGGCAAAATGGATGCCGAACGCGAATCCGGGGTGCTGTGGCCCCAACTGCTTTCCAAGGCCGGATACCAGACGTATCTGACCGGCAAATGGCACATCCCGACCGATGCGACCCGCTGTTTTGACGAGGTGGGCACCGTCCGCCAAGGCATGCCTGCCACCACCCCACTCGCTTACAACCGCCCCCTCGAGGGCCAACCGGACCCGTGGCGCGCCGACGACACCGACCTCGGCGGTTACTGGCAGGGCGGAAAACACTGGAGCGAGGTCACGGCGGAGGACGCCATCGGCTTTCTGAGCCGTTCCAAGACCAGCAAAAAGCCCTTCTTTATGTATGTGGCTTTTAACGCCCCCCATGATCCCCGCCAGTCTCCC
Source organism: Verrucomicrobiota bacterium (assembly GCA_037975925.1). Lineage (GTDB taxonomy): Bacteria > Verrucomicrobiota > Verrucomicrobiia > Chthoniobacterales > Chthoniobacteraceae > Chth-196. The sequence continues at coordinate 1,472 of JBANFR010000107.1, read as the reverse complement.
CGGGAGTATCTTGACCGCTATCCGATCGAGCGCATCGCCCTCCCCAGAACCTTCCGCCCCGAGTACGCGCATCGTGACGGCATCGGCTGTGGAAAAGGTCTGCGCGACGAAAGTCTCGCGCCATTTCCGCGCACAGAGCACGCCGTCCGGGTGCATCGCCGCGAGTACTACGCTCTCATCACCCACCTGGACACCCAGATTGGGAGGGTCCTCGATGCGCTGGAAGCTTCGGGAAAAGCCGCCAACACGTGGATCTTTTTCACCGCAGACCATGGGCTCGCCGTCGGCAACCACGGGCTCATGGGCAAACAAAACATGTACGACCACAGTGTCCGCGTGCCCTTCATTGTGGCTGGCCCCGGGGTGCCTCAGAACGAACAGAGCGACCGGGCCATTTATCTTCAGGATGTCATGCCGACCACCCTGGGCCTTGCGGGCGTTGAAAAGCCCAAGCACGTCTTTTTCCACGACCTGCGCCCCTTGCTGAAGGATGCCCAAGCCCCGTCACCCTACCCGGCCGTCTACGGCGGCTATCTCCAACTGCAAAGGTCCGTAACACAGGACGGTTGGAAGCTCATCCACTACCCGAAAATCGGGGTCAAACGGCTGTTCGACCTGCGGAAGGATCCCTGGGAAATGCGCGACCTCTCCGAGGATACCGCCCTCGCTCCTCAACTGGACCGTCTCGAGCAGCAACTCAAACAACTCCAGAAGGATTTGGGAGAACCCGAGGCGAAGAGCCCGCAAACGGGATCGCTCTAAGGAGCCTCCCGGGAAGCGACGCAGCCGCACACCGCTTCGCCGGGAGGGCATGGTCTCCCCCCCCCCGGCCACTGGGCCCCTTGCGAAAATGGGAAGCTGCGTCGGCGCCCCCAAAACCAACGCCCTTATTTTTTGGACGCCTTCCTGGACGGATCAAAAACCACGCACCCCGGGGTGTTGACGCGGACACTCCACAGAGTGCCTCCCGCCGTGATGTAGAGGGTGCGCAAATCGTCGCCTCCAAAGGCGCAGTTGGTCACCTCGTCCTTGGGGATCGGGATAAAATCGAGCAACTTGCCCTCATACGAAAGAACGTAGACCCCACCGAGATAAGGCTTTGCTGTCTCATGCGGCGGGTTTGCCACGTTCAACCCGCCTGCCACATACAGACGGTTTTCCCTGTCGATCTTGAGACCGTCAGGGCCTCGACTGGTCTTCCAGTCAAACACCAGTTTCCGGCTCCGGGCATCCACGGAACCATCTGCTCGGAGGTCAAAACGCCACAACTTCCGCGTTCCCCCGGCGGTATTGTTGTTGTCCGCCACAAACAGGTGACGATCGTCCGGCGACACCAGAACCCCATTGGGGCGGTCCACCGATTCGCGACCCAAAACACGCACTATCTTCCCGGGAGCATCGATCCGGTACACGCCCTCCACCAATTCCCCCGACCCGTCGCGGATCTCCATCGTGTCGCGGGAACCGTAACG